>CANPIU010000004.1 GCA_947574235.1 uncultured Clostridium sp.
GACCAAATGGAGCAGGAAAAACGACTACGATTAAGTTAATATTAGGATTGCAAAGTATTACACAAGGAAGGGTTTCGATTAATGGTTATGATATTGAAAAGCAGTTTACGAAGGCAATAGAAAAAGTAGGTGCTATTGTGGAAAATCCAGATTTGTATATGTATCTATCTGGTTATGATAATTTAAAGTTGATAGCCAATTTGTATCCTAAGATTACTACTAAACGAATTGATGAAGTAGTAAAGTTAGTCAAATTAGAAAATAGAATCAAAGACAAGGTTTCGAAGTATTCTTTGGGGATGAGGCAAAGGTTAGGAATTGCACAGGCTATTTTGCATAAACCAGATTTATTGATTTTAGATGAACCAACCAATGGATTAGACCCAGAAGGAATAAAAGAAATGAGAGAATTGCTACTAGATTTAGCGCAAAAAGAGAAAATGGCAATTTTGATTTCTAGCCATAATCTAGCAGAGTTAGATACACTATGTAATAAAGTTTGCATCATTAAAAATGGAGAAATTATTGAGACAAGTGATATTTCAGGAATTAAGCAAGAAACAGGAAAAGAGTTTAAGATTTTTGAAGTAGAAGATAGTAAAAGAGCAAAAGAACTGTTACCAGAAGCGATTGGTATTAACAAAACACAATTCAAATTAGGGATTCCAAAAGAGAAAGTACCAGAAGTTATTGCGAAACTAGTAGAAAATCAAATTAAAATTTATGAAGTAAAAACAGAAGAAAAAACATTAGAGCAAGCATTTTTTGAAAAGACAGGGGGGAATAACATTGAGTAAATTAATAAAAAATGAATTAACCAAAATCTTTAAAAAGAAAAGTCTTTATATTACTTTATTTGTCGTGTTAGCTTTTGTTATTTTAACGAATTGTATTTACAAATTTTTCTATTCTACAGGAAATTATGATGAATATAGTGACAGTTATATTCAATATAGTAAAGAAGAAATTGCAAAGCTAGACCCGAATAAACCAAGTGATACTAAAATGTATATTGGATTGAAAACAACACTAGATATTTATGACATGAGGCAAAAATATGAAGCAGACAGTTGGCAAAGAAGTGTTTTAGCCAATCAAGTGGCGAATTATGTTGATGAAAGAAATACCTATCTATATGGGGAAAATAAAGACAGTCAAAAGGCTGACAAAATAGAACAAGAATTAGGCAAAATTCTTGAAAAACTAGACCAAGGAGATTGGCGCTATTTTGCCCAAAATGAATTAGAACAAGCCAAAACAAATTTAGAAAGTTTAGAAGAGCAAAAAGCAAGTACAGAGGATAAGCAAGAACTACAAGCCTTAGAATTGGGAATTCAAAATGCAAAAATAGACCAAGAAGTAGCTAAAATTCGTATGGATAAAGATATCCCCTATGGAAATGATTTTAGAAACAGAGCATTAAATACCTATCAAAGTGAAGCTAAAAATGTAATCAGTATGGAAAGTAGTACACAAGAATTAGATTATAAAGGAAAGCAAGAAAAGAATAACAGTATTGAAAAAAGAGAAATCAATCGATATATTTTAGAGAATAATGTAGATATCAATAAATCCAATGACGTAAGAGGCATTTTGAAAGACGTATTTAGTGAATATGGTTTATTTATTATTGTTATGATTGTTATGATAGCAGGAACGATTGTAAGTGAGGAATTCAATAAAGGAACGATTAAATTGTTGTTAGTAAAACCATACGACAGAAGAAAAATATTACTCGCTAAATTTATTACTGTTTTGATTATGATACTATTTTCTATTGTAGCAGTGATTGTGATGGAATTGCTAGTTGGAGGCATAATCTTTGGATGGAGCAGTTTATCTGTCCCTATTTTGGAATATAATTTTGTAACGCAAAGCTTAGAAACGATGAATATATTTACGTATTTAGGCATTGAAATTTTAACTCAATTACCAAAGCTTATATTACTTGCAACCCTTGCTTTTGCTTGTAGTACCTTGTTTACCAACAGTGCAGTGGCAATTGCAATTCCATTATTGGGTTATATGTCAGCCGATATGATTAATCTGTTAGTAATCCAATATAAAGTAGAGTTTATGAAGTTTTTTGTTAGTTTAAATTGGGATTTTAAAGAATACTTATTTGGTAATTTGCCAAGTATGGAAGGATTGACGTTAGGATTTTCAATGGTAATTTGTGCTTTGTACTTTATCGTAATGCTAATACCAACTTTTGTTGCTTTTAAAAAGAAAAATATTAAGAATATTTAGAAAATAGAGATTTTGAGGGGATTCCTTGAAATCTCTATTAAAATATTGATTGATGGAGAAAAAAGGTATATAATAGCAAGCAGAAAGAATAAGGGGGAATAAAATATGGAGACAAAAATAATTGGAGAAACTTTGCCAGCTGTTGTTTGTAAATTGAAAAAGGGAGAATCTATCCTAACAGAAAATGGTGGTATGAGTTGGATGGATAATGGAATTGAAATGAAAACAACTACCAATGGAGGCATTATGAAAGGAATTGGAAGAGCGTTTGCAGGTGAATCACTATTTATGAACGTTTATACCGCGGAAAAAGATGACGTAGAAATTGGATTTTCTTCTTGTTTCCCAGGTCAAATATTAGAATTTGACTTAAAAGAAGGAGAAACCATCATTGCTCAAAAACGTGCTTTTCTTTGTTCTGAGAATACAGTAGATATTGCGATGCAATTTCGTAAAAAATTAGGTGCAGGTTTTTTTGGGGGAGAAGGCTTTATTATGCAAAAAATAACAGGACCAGGAAAAGTGTTTTTAGAAATTGATGGCTCCGTAGTAAAAAGAGAGTTACAAGCGGGAGAAAAATTAAAGGTTGACAATGGCTATGTAGCAGCTATGACAAAGGAGGTACAATTAAATATTGAAACGGTAAAAGGTGTAAAAAATATTGTTTTTGGAGGAGAAGGTTTATTTTTAACAACTTTGGAAGGACCTGGAACGGTATGGCTACAAACAATGCCTATTTCAAAATTGTCAAGTTTATTATACATGGGAACAGCAAGATAATTGAATAGGGAGAAATACTTTTGTTCTTGAAGGTATTTTTTCTTTTAATAAGGGAATACAATTAACTTAGAAAAAATAAGATTAAGATAAAGGAAGGAGAAATTAAAATGAAAGTAATTTTAGTAAATGGAAGTCCACACGAAAAGGGGTGTACTTATACAGCTTTAAAAGAGGTAGCAGGAAGTTTAGAGAAAAATGGAATAGAAACCGAAATGTTTTGGCTAGGAAATAAGCCAGTATCAGGTTGTATTGGATGCGGAAGTTGTTTAAAGACAGGGAAGTGCTTTATGCAAGATAAGGTAAATGAATTTTTAGCTAAAGTACCAGAAACAGATGGCTTTATCTTTGGCACACCAGTTCACTTTGCGGCAAGTTCAGGGATGTTATCTTCTTTTATGGACCGTGTTTTTTATGGTAGAAGAAATTTGTTTAGTCATAAGCCAGCTTCAGCAGTAGCTAGTTGTAGAAGGGGAGGAGCAACAGCTACTTTAGATGAAGTGAATAAATATTTTGGGATTAGTAATATGCCAATTGTATCATCGCAATATTGGAATATGGTACATGGAACAAAACCAGAAGAAGTAGTAAAAGACGAAGAAGGGATGCAAACAATGAGAACGTTAGGAAATAATATGGCATGGCTACTAAAATCCATAGAAGCAGGAAAAAAAGCAGGAATTGAATTACCAAACAATGAAAAAGTAGTAGCAACCAACTTCATCAGGTAACACAGCGGGCAGACTTTGAAAGGTTTTGAGACAGGGGGCAGGCTTTGAGACAAGGGGGACAGGTCTTATTTGTCTCATTTTTATCTTTTTAGAAAAGTCATTTTCCAATAATGGTAAAATTTATTAAAATGAGACAAATAAGACCTGTCCCTCCTGTCTCAAAACCTTTCAAAGTCAAAAACCTTAATACTTGCTATTTATTAGAAATAAGGGTATAATGAGAGCAAATAAAAGAAGAGGAGAAAAGAAATGAGGAAGAAAGTTAGAGATTTAATGTTAAAAATTACTATGGTAGTTCTTATGATAAGTTGTATTTATACTGCTTACAGTAAAGTGCAAGCAGCAGTAGACACCAAGGTGCTACAAGAACAAATGGAGTATTATGCCAAGAATATAGATGGCAATTCGATTACAAAAGAGGAAGTTTTAAAGGTATATGATGCTATTAGTGAAGAATATTCGCCAGAGGATATAGCAGATATCCTAGAAGAAAATGCAAAGGAAATACAAGCACAAGGAGTAGACCAAGAATTAATTAAGGCGGGGACTAATTTTATTCGAACTACGGACGAAAAAGAGATTAGAAAGATAATAGAAAATGATATTGATTTTGAAGAAATTCAAGAAAAGATAGAAAAGGGATATAATGCAGAAGAAATACTAAGTAGTGTAGTACAAGAGATGCCAAACGAAAAAAAGGTAGAAATAGCAACCAAAGTAGTGTTATCTAATAAAATCATTAAAACAATAGTAATAGTACTAGTGGTTCTTTTTATCTATGGAACGCTTCTTAGATGGAGAATTTATACGAAAGCAGGAAAACCAGGTTGGGCAGCCATCATACCAGTGTATAGACAAGTTGTAATGTATCAAGTATGTGGTTTGTCACCATGGCTTATGTTATTATGGTTAGTACCAATTTTGGGTTGGTTAGGGATAGCTATTGTTGCTATTATGAAAAGATTTTGTTTGGCAAAAGAATTTGGAAGAGGTAGTTTGTTTGGCTTTGGTTTGTTATTTTTACCCGTTATTTTCCAAAGTATCATAGCTTTTCATCCAGCGATACAAAAGACAGAGAAGGAAGAGTAAAATGGACAAAAGAGGGAAGATAGGTGTTTTTGATTCTGGTATCGGAGGGGTAACCGTGCTACGCGAAATTGTCAAAGTCTTACCAGAAGAAAATTATATATATTATAGCGATTCTAAAAATAATCCTTATGGCGATAAAACAACAAAAGAGGTACAACGCTTATGCGATGAGATTGTACAAGAATTTATGAAGAAAGATTGTAAAGCCATTGTGATAGCTTGTAATACAGCTAGTAACAAGGCAGTACAATTTTTAAGAAACAAATATCCAGAAATGATTTTTATTGCGATAGAACCAGCTTATAAAATGGTACATGATTATGCTCATGATAAGGAAACTTTAGTAATGGCAACAAAAGGTACGATTCAAAGTGAAAAATTCCATCTGCTATTGAAAAAATATGATAATCACAGGACTTTTTTGTTGCCTTGTGTGGGTTTAGCTGATAGAATAGAACAAGGAAATGAAAAAGAAATTAAAGAATATTTGAAAGAACGATTGAAAGATTATAAAGGCAGAGTGGAAAATGTTGTTTTAGGTTGTACCCATTATCCTTTGATACAAAATGAAATACAAGAGGTATTAGGAAGCGTTCGATTTTTTAATGGTTCTTCTAGTTTAGCCAAACATTTGAAGGAAGTTCTGCAAGAACAAGACTTATTAAATGAGGGAGAGGGAAACATAGAATTTATGGCTTCACAAGACTTAGAGGAAAAGCAAAGAAGATTTTTTGAATTGTTAAATAGAAATAAGGAGGATAACTAAAATGAGAAACAAAGGAGAAAGAGGCTCAGCTACTTTATTAGTTGTTGGAAGTTGCATGGTTATTATTGCTGTGATGGTAGCTTTTATGATGAATATGGAGAATAAAAAACAAGCACAAGAAAAAGAAATCGATAGAATTACCAAAAGTTATGAACAGAATGAGCAAGATATGGAAAGAGCCTATACAGGGGATTTGGAAAAATAATTAATGAAAAGAGGGATAAAAATGAAACACAAAAATAATCAAAATGGAATTACGTTAATTGTAGTAATAATATTAATCGTTGCATTATTAATACTAGTAGGAGTAGGAATAACAATCTTGATAAAAAAGAATGGAATGCAAACTAAAGTGAATGATGCCAAAACACAAGAAATAGCAGGCTCAGAAAGAGAGAAAAAAGAGGTAAAAACCAAAAAAAGAGAATTGGAATATTGGGAAATTACAACTGTAAAGGACAAGGAATGGTATAGCTACCAAAAAGATAAAATAGAAGGACCAAAATTAAAAGGAGAAATGGTTCCAATCAAATATATAGGAGAAAGCCAAGAAGGAAATAAATGGGCCAATAGTATGACAGCAGATGGTAGTATGTTTGTATGGATACCAAGATATGCCTATAAAATAACAGAAGGATATCATAGTGAAGATGAAGGAACAATAGAAGTAGCATTTATAAGTACAGAAAATAATTTTTTAAATGACGAAACAGGAGAAATTACAACAAATCCAAGCGAAGAAGGAGCAGGAACAACAAAATGGTTAGTACATCCAGCTTTTACATCAAATGCGAGCAATGGAGGAGGCTTTGGAGAATTAGAGGGATTGTGGATAGGAAAATTTAAGGCAACGGGAACCGAGACAAATTTAAGTGTACAACCAGGAGAAAAAATCCTATGCAATATGACAATCAATGCTCAATATCAACTGGCAAAAGAAAGTACTTTCGGAGAAAATGAAAGTATCAATAGTCATATGGCAAAAAATAGTGAATGGGGAGCAATTGTGTATTTAGGACATAGTAAATATGGAACCAATGGAAAAAAGATAGAAAATAATGAGAGCGAGAGTGAGGATTTTTACACGGGAGGAAGCAATAATAAAAAGACTATATATACTACAAATAAGTTACAAAGTACAACTCATAATGCGACAGGAGTATATGATTTGTATGGAGGAGCATGGGAATATGTGGCATCATATGTTGATAATGGTGGCAAAAAATTAAGTGAGAATGGTGGAACTAAAAGAGGCGATTTATATGGAGAGACAAAAGAAGAAAGAATGACGAGCACAGCTTATAAAATGGTATATGATGGAATAAATGATGATTATTATAAAGATTATGAGGACGCTAAAAAATATAAAGGAGATGCTGTGTATGAGACTTCTGCTGTAGTGCATCCAAGTGCATCATGGTTTGGGGAACGAGCTTTGTTTCCTAATTCAGTAGGTCCATTTTTTAACCGCACAGGTGCTTTTGCTTTTCTTAGTTACTATGGTTATAATCATAAGGCGGGTTCATTCCGCCCAGTATTAGCATTTTAAAATAGTTGTTCAACAATAAGAGGGACTTTTTGTTTTGCGTGGGCGAGGAGACTATCATAAAAGAGTTGTAATTTTTGGTTATTACCATATTTTAACAACTCTTTTTTTATTACAAGTATTTTTTCAATTGTTCTACAGTATCTTCTTGAAATTGAACGAATTCAGTTAAAATATTTTTAACAGGTTCATCTGTAGTTGGATTGTGGTTTAAAAGTTTAACACCTTTAATAATACCCATGTTAGTTCCTTGTAGCATCATTTCTGCAATTTTAGAAGTACTTTTGTCATCCATCGTATTGAATTCTACACTCATCCATCCCATTGCTTTTTGCATAGGATTTAATTCTTTAGGAAAATCATCATAATTTGTTAATTGGGTATTCACCTTATTTAAAATATCGTTATATTTATCGTATTGAAATTTTAAATCCTTTTTGAAGTTGTCATCTTGTACTTTTTCAGAAACATTAGAAATAGAATCCATTCCCATTTTAATTCCTTTGTTGATTTCATTTAAAATATAGCCTGGACTATCCATATTTATACCTCCTTTATTTTTAATAATATAACCAAAAAAATGAAAAATATTTATTGAAAATTCAATTGACAAAACACAAATACTTATGTATGATAAATGCGGTTAGCATATTAAAAACACAAACTAAATGTAAGAATAAAAAATTAATATAGGTAAAAACTAAAGAAAATGAGAGGAGAAAACAGATGGACAAACAGAAAGGAATTACGCTAATTGCATTAGTAATTACGATTATTGTATTATTAATTTTAGCGGGAATAAGCATTGCAAGTTTAACGGGAGAAAATGGAATACTAGGTAAAGCACAAACAGCAGGAGAAAAAACAAAGGAAGTAGGAGCTAAAGAAAAAGTACAAGTAGCCGTGATAGGAAGTTATGGAGAAGATGGAAAACTTAATCATAATGAATTAAAAGTGAACTTAGATAAAGTGGAAGGTATCGATAGATCTACAGTACCACCAATTATAACAGAAGATAGTTTTGACCTAATTGTAAGAGTTGACAGCTATCATGTAGTAATTAAGAAAAATGGAGAAGTAATTATAGAAGAAGCACCAATCATATCTGATAAACCAAATACAGAAGGAAAATGGGATGGAGAGGTAAATAGTCCAAAACTTGCAGAAGACATGACAGCCGTATATTGGAAAGAAGATGGAACAGAAGTAACAGGAGAAAATTGGTATAACTATAAAGCAGGAGATAATCAAAGAGATACAAAGAATAGTAAATGGGCAAATGCAAAGACAGAAGATGGAAGTTATTGGGTGTGGATACCAAGATATGAATATAAAATCTTAAGTGGAGAAGGAACAAGTACAGCAGGAAAAATAGATGTGAAATTTATACCAACAAGCCAGACAACACCAGATGAAGGCTATAAAATTCATCCAGCTTTCCAAGATGGAACTAATAATAACTTTAAGAATGGAGAATGGGATAGTGAGCTTTCTGGAATATGGGTAGCAAAATATGAAGCAAGTAGAAGTGATGCTAGCATAAGTTCAGCAGGAAGTAGTAATACGATGAAAGTAGTGCCAAATGTACACAGTTGGACAAATATTCAAATAGGAGATATGTATGAAAAAGCATATGATTATGATAGAGAAAAAGAGAGTCATTTAATGAAAAACAGTGAGTGGGGAGCAGTGGCATACTTAACGCAAAGTCAATATGGAAGAAATGGACATGAGATAGATATTAATAATAGTAGTACTTTCATAACAGGAAATGGAGGAGGAACTACTAATGCAAGCGAAGCATCAGGAGTGACAAATGCCTATAATACAGAAGCTGGACCAAGAGCAAGTACCACAGGAAATATTTCTGGAATTTATGATTTATCAGGAGGAGCATGGGAGTATGTAGCAGCTTTTATCAGCAACGGGGATACTAGCTTGTCCTCTTATGGAGGAAAGCTATCAGAAGGAAAGACAGTAGCAAATCTAACAGGATATACTAATTTAAGTAATAAATATGCAACGGTATATCCATACAATTCTTCAAGTGATACAAATGCTAATAATTATACAGCTTATAAAAATACGGGGTATGGTTACGCAGATGCAGTCTTAGAAAGTTCTCCAAATGGGGTTGGCAACATGAGTTGGCACGAAAACTGGTCTTATTTTCCGTGCACAGTTGGTCCATTTTTCATGCGTGGAGGCGATTTTGGTAATGAAACTAAATCTGGTGTTTTCGGCTTTGGTAATACTCCTGGAGAGGTTGGAAATAGGCATTCGTTCCGCCCAGTACTAGTATTTTAGTATGATAGAGATAAAAGGGAGAGTTATTAAATGAGAATAAAATAAGAAGAAGTGTAAAAACTAAAGAAAAATAGGAGGAAAAGAGATGAACAAACAAAAGGGAATTACGCTAATTGCTTTAGTAATAACTATAATTGTGTTATTGATTTTAGCGGGAATAAGCATTGCTAGTTTAACGGGAGAAAATGGAATACTAGGTAAAGCACAAATAGCAGGAGAAAAAACAAAGGAAGTAGGAGCCAAAGAAAAAGTACAAGTAGCCGTAATGGGAAGTTATGGAGAAGATGGAAAACTTAATCATAATGAATTAAAAGTGAACTTAGATAAAGTGGAAGGTATCGATAGATCTACAGTACCACCAATTATAACAGAAGATAGTTTTGACCTAATTGTAAGAGTTGACAGCTATCATGTAGTAATTAAGAAAAATGGAGAAGTAATTATAGAAGAAGCACCAATCATATCTGATAAACCAAATACAGAAGGAAAATGGGATGGAGAGGTAAACAGTCCAAAACTTACAGAAGACATGATAGCCGTATATTGGAAAGAAGACGGAACAGAAGTAACAGGAGATGCAGGAGAGAATTGGTATCATTATAAAGCAGGAGATAATCAAACAGATACAAAGGATAGTAAATGGGCAAATGCAAAGACAGAAGATGGAAGTTATTGGGTGTGGATACCAAGATATGAATATAAAATCTTAAGTGGAGAAGGAACAAGTACAGCAGGAAAAATAGATGTGAAATTTATACCAACAAGCCAGACAACACCAGATGAAGGCTATAAAATTCATCCAGCTTTCCAAGATGGAACTAATAATAACTTTAAGAATGGAGAATGGGATAGTGAGCTTTCTGGAATATGGGTAGCAAAGTATGAGGCAAGTAGAAGTGATGCTAGCATAAGTTCAGTAGGAACTAGTGAAACCATGAAAGTAGTGCCAAATGTACACAGTTGGACCAATATTACAGTGGGAGATAGTTACACAGTGGCTATGAATTATGATAGATCTAAAGAAAGTCATATGATGAAAAATAGTGAGTGGGGAGCAGTAGCCTATTTAACCCAAAGTCAATATGGAAGAAATGGACATGAAATAGATATTAATAATAGTAGTACCTTAGTAACTGGAAATGGAGGGGGAAGTCCTAATGTAGGTGAAGCAGAGGGAATAACAAATGCTTATTATACAGAAGAAGGAGCAAGGGCAAGTACCACAGGAAATATTTCTGGAATTTATGATTTATCAGGAGGAGCATATGAGAGAGTAGCAGCTTTTATTAGTAATGGAAATTCATATTTATCATCTTACGGAGGAAAGTTAACAGAAGGAAAGACAATAGCTAATCCAATGGGATATGATGAATGGAGTACAAAATATGTGACCGTGTATCTATATGATATTTTAAATGATTCAGCTACTAATAATTATATAAGTTATAAGAATGCTGGATATGGGTATGGTGATGCTATTCTGGAAATTTCTGAGAATGGAGCTGGTAGCACGAGTTGGTATGAAAGTTATTCACATTTTCCATACGAATCAGGTCCATTTATTTCTCGAGGCGGAGGATATAGTAAGGGGAAAATTGGCGGAAGTATATTCTATTTTAGTAGCCCAAGTGGAAATGCTAACAATAGTTATTCATTTCGTGCTGTTCTAATGATTGAAATGTAGGGCTAAATATGAAATTTAGGAATAAAATTTTTGTAAAAGTAGAAACTAAAGAAAAATGGAGGAAAACAGATGAACAAGCAAAGAGGAATTACATTAATTGCATTAGTAATTACCATTATTGTATTATTGATTTTAGCGGGAATAAGCATTGTTAGTTTAACGGGAGAAAATGGGATACTAGGTAAAGCACAAACAGCAGGAGAAAAAACAAAGGAAGAAAGAGCCAAAGAAAAAGTACAAGTAGCCGTGATGGGAAGTTATGGAGAAGATGGAAAACTTAATAATAGTGAATTAAAAATGAACTTAGACAAAGTAGAAGGTATTGATAAAGCTACTATACCACCAGAAATAACAGAAGATAGTTTTGACCTTATTATAAGAGTTGACGGTTATCATGTAGTAATTAAGAAAAATGGCGAAGTAATTATAGAAGAAGCACCAATCATATCTGATAAACCAACTACAGGAGGAAAATGGGATGGAGAGGTAAATAGTCCCAAATTAACACAAGATATGACAGCCGTATATTGGAAAGAAGATGGAACAGAAGTAATAGGAGATACAGGAGAAAATTGGTATAACTATAAAGCAGGAGATAATCAAAGAGATACAAAGAATAGTAAATGGGCAAATGCAAAGACAGAAGATGGAAGTTATTGGGTGTGGATACCAAGATATGAATATAAAATCTTAAGTGGAGAAGGAACAAGTACAGCAGGAAAAATAGATGTGAAATTTATACCAACAAGCCAGACAACACCAGATGAAGGCTATAAAATTCATCCAGCTTTTACAGATGGAACAAGTAACAACTTTAAAAATGGAGAATGGGATAGTGAGCTTGCTGGAATATGGGTAGCTAAATATGAAGCAAGTAGAAGTGATGCAACTATAAATTCACTAGGAAATAGTAATAATATGAAAGTAGTGCCTAATGTACGCAGTTGGACAAACATCACAGTAGGAGATAGTTACACAGTGGCTATGAATTATGATAGATCAAAAGAGAGCCACTTGATGAAAAATAGTGAATGGGGAGCGGTAGCTTATTTAACGCAAAGCCAATATGGAAGAAATGGACATGAAATAGATATTAATAATAGTAGTACATGTGTAACTGGAAATGGAGGAGGAAGTACAAGTGCATCGCAAGCATCGGGAGTGACGAATGCTTATAACACAGAAACGGGAGCAAGTGCAAGTAGTACAGGAAATATGTCTGGAATTTATGATTTATCAGGAGGAGCATGGGACTATGTAGCAGCTTTTATTAGTAATGGACATACCAACTTGTCCTCTTATGGAGGAAAACTAGTAGAAGGAAAAACAGGAGTAAATCCAACAGGATATACAAATTTGAGTAGTAAATATGCAACGGTGTATCCATATAATTCTTCAAGTGATACAAATGTTAATAACTATACAAGTTATAAAAATGCTGGATATGGATATGGAGATGCTATTTTAGAGACTTCTGTGAGCGGGATCAATAGTACAAGCTGGCACGGGGACTATTCTTACTTTCCTCACACGAGCACTCCGTTCTTCTTATGTGGAGGATATTACTACAGTGGAGCCGGTGCGGGTATCTTCTCTTTCGGCCGTACCAATGGCAGTGCCGGTTTCGACTATTCGTTCCGTCCAGTACTAGCATTTTAATGTTCGAAGAGGGATAAGATAAGTTTAAATGGAGAGTAAAGAATATTTGAACCAATGTAAAACGTCAAAAATTGCGAGAAGAGAGATTGCAATTTTTGACATTTTTTAATGTTCACAAAAAATTCACAAATAAAATTAGCAAAAGGTATTGACAAGTGCTAAAAAGGGGTATAATATATAGAAAGTTAGCAATCAAGATAAAAGACTGCTAAAAGAGGTGAAAAAGTTGTTAGATGAAAGAAAAAAGAAAGTCTTACAGGCAATCGTAGAAGAATATATAAGCACCGCAGAGCCAGTAAGCTCTAATACCTTAACCCAAAATCATGGCTTACAATGTAGTAGTGCAACCATCCGAAATGAAATGTCAGAACTAGAAAAGAGTGGTTTTTTAGATAAAACTCATACCTCAAGTGGAAGAATACCATCAGCGAAAGGATATCGTTACTATGTCGACGAACTACTAAACGATAATGATATCAGTTTAGAAGAAATAAAATATATTAGTAGTAAACTAGAAACAAAAGTAAACGAAATAGAAGACTTAACCAAAATAGCAGCTAACACCATATCAGAAGTAACCCACTACACAACGGTTTCTATGGGACCTAAAACAACGACTCAGTTAATCGAAGAAATCAAATTTGTATTATTAGGAACACGTATGATGATGGCAGTTATTTTAACCGATACAGGTTTGGTCAAAGAGACCATTATTAAATTTGATGAAGACGTTAATCAAAAACAAGTTGAAACTATGAACTATATGTTCAATAACAAATTAAAAAATCAACCTATTGAAACTATAGATAGACCACTCGAGGAATATTTATATGATGAGATGACATACAGTGTAAATGTCATAAAGCCAGTCATTGAGCAAATCAAAAAAGTGTTAGAAGAGGAAAATAAAATTTACTTAGAAGGAACCAACAAATCGTTTGACCTACCAGAATTCAATAGTTTAGAAGTAGCTAAAAACTTTATCAACATATTAGATACCAAAGAATTAGTAGCCGATATGTTAAATTCAGGCTTTGCCGAAGATATTAATGTCTACATTGGAGAAGAAAACGAAAAACAAGAACTAAAAGACTTTAGTGTCGTTACCTTCAAACATAAAGTAAATGGTCATGATTTAGGAACGATAGGCATAATTGGACCGAAAAGGATGGACTATTCAAAAGTGATTTCTGTTATGAAATATATCAATAAAAAGTTAAAAGAATTTGAGGAATAGAAAGGAAGCGTGATGAGATGGAGGAAAAGGAAAAATTAGAAGAAAAGCAAGAAGACGTAGAAAAAACAAAAGTAAAAGACATGGTACCCAAACAAGATTATGAAGAACTAGAAGACCGATATAAGAGAATACTTGCAGAATTCGAAAACTTCAAAAAAAGAAGCAGTAAAGAAAGAGAAGGACTCTATAATTCTATTCTTTCTGACGTAGTAGAAGTAATTCTTCCAGTAGTTGACAATTTAGAAAATGCAGCAAAAGTAGAAACCAAAGATGAAGAATATAAAAAAGGAGTCGAGTTAGTATTAAAACAATTGAAGGACGTGTTAGCTTCTAAAGGAGTAGAAGAAATCAAAACGGTAGGCGAAACGTTTGACCCTGAACTTCATGAGGCAGTTAGCAGTATTCAGGATGAGAAATTAGGCGAAAAAGAGATTGCAGAGGAATATCGAAAAGGCTACAAAATAGGAAGTAGGGTAATACGTCATTCTATGGTAGTAGTAGCTAATTAAGTTAGAAGGCGAATTACAGATAACATATGCAATCGAGTGAAACGAGATGGTATACCTTTTAGAAAAGCAACAATTTGCACATTTTCGTTATTGATTCGTTTTAGGAGAGTGAGATTTTAAACAAAAATGAAAAAAGAAATTGAAAGAAAATATGCTGTAAAATACTTACCTAAAAACATTGAAATAGAAAAAATACAGAAAATAGAACAAGCTTTCCTTTATAAAGATGAAAATACGATTATTAGAATTAGAAAAGTCGAAAATAATCAAAAAATAGAATATGTGTATACTGTAAAAACAAAAGGTGACATTTCTTATGATAATAAGTATCAGATAGGAAAAAAATATGAAATAGAAAGCAATATCACGAAAGAATTATATGATGAATTATTGAAAAAGAAAATAAGTAATAAAATAACCAAGACAAGAATTGTAGTACCAATTGAAAATAATTTAAAAGTAGAAATTGACATTTATGATGATTACTTACAAGGATTCTTAACAGCAGAAGTAGAATTTCCAAAGGAAGAACAAGCCGAGCAATTTAAGAAACCAGAATGGATAGGAAAAGAGATTGGATATAAAGAATTTTCTAATCGAAAACTAGCTGAAATGACACAAGAACAATTTAGAAGTAAAGTGTCTGACGAATTTATGGAAAATAATCAAAGAATAATAGAAGCATTAAAGAGGAGATATGGAAATGGATTTACCACGTAACAAGGATGGAAATTATATAGACTTAGCAGCAACTATTATTTGTAATAACTGTAAAACAACACGGAGAAAGAGATAGAAAATTGCAAGAATATTATAATAAAATAAGAAGTATTTATCCAGTAGATACCTTTGAAATAGAAGCAGAAGATGGTAGAAAATTGAACTTTTATAGAGAACATTTTTTATTAAATTTGATAGAAGATGACGCGGACATAAAAGTAGATTCTTAGACTATAATCTTTATGAAAAAGAATGGGGAGATTGTGATAGCGAAATAGCACATATTTCTATAAATAAGAAGAGTAAAAATTTTCATATTGCTGTTTGGGATAATGAAAAATATGAAGGAAAAGGATATGCTAAAGAAATTTATAGGAACGCTGGAAGAATATTAGAAATTTTAGGAATAAAAGATATAGAGCTATATGAGATAACAACACCAGTTGACAAAGCAACAGAACATATGAAAGAAAAATATGGAACATTAAAAAATAATTTTCAAGATGGAGAAAGATAAAAATAATTTACTAGTTATTAATTTTAAAAAATGATTTTAAGACGGAGGAAAATCATTTTAGAAATAAATAAAAAGAAAAAACAAAAGGAGGCTTTTTGACCCCGTCCAAAAAAGCACCAAAAAAGAAAGGATGATAAAAATGGGAAAAATCATAGGAATTGATTTAGGAACAACAAATTCATGCGTAGCAGTAATGGAAGGTGGGGAACCAGTCGTAATACCAAATGCAGAAGGGAACAGAACCACACCATCTGTTGTAGCATTTTCTAAAAATGGAGAAAGGTTAGTAGGTCAAATTGCAAAACGTCAAGCCGTAACCAATCCAGACAACACCGTAATTTCTATTAAAAGAAAAATGGGAACCAACGATAAAGTAAATATAGAAGGTGACAAATTCTCACCACAAGAAATCTCAGCCATGATTTTGCAAAAACTAAAAGCTGATGCTGAAAACTATTTAGGACAAAAAGTAACACAAGCCGTAATCACAGTACCTGCTTACTTTAGTGATAGTCAAAGACAAGCAACGAAAGATGCAGGAAAAATAGCAGGGTTAGAGGTTTTAAGAATTATTAACGAACCAACAGCTGCATCCCTTGCCTATGGGATGGATAAAGAACAAGACCAAAAAATTATGATTTATGACTTAGGAGGAGGAACTTTCGACGTTTCTATCCTAGATATTGGTGATGGTGTATTTGAAGTTTTAGCTACCAATGGTAATACAAAATTAGGAGGAGACGACTTTGACGAAGCAATCATTAATTACTTAGTAGATGAATTTAAAAAATCAAATGGAATTGATTTAAAAACTGATAAAATGGCAATGCAAAGATTAAAAGAAGCAGCCGAGAAAGCAAAAATTGAATTATCTGGTGTGCAACAAACACAAATTAACTTACCATTTATTACAGCAGATAGCACAGGACCAAAACACTTAGACATTAATTTAACAAGAGCAAAATTTGAAGAATTAATTCACGACTTAGTAGAAGCAACTGCAGGTCCAGTTAACCAAGCGTTAAAAGATGCAGGACTAACACCAAATGATATTCACAAAGTATTATTAGTAGGTGGTTCTACCAGAGTTCCAGCGGTACAAGAAGCCGTAAAAAGAATTACCGGAAAAGATGCTGACAAAGGTATCAATCCAGATGAGTGTGTTGCGATTGGTGCAGCCATTCAAGGTGGTGTATTATCAGGAGACGTAAAAGATTTAGTATTACTAGACGTAACACCATTATCTTTAGGAATTGAAACTTATGGTGGTGTATTTACCAAATTAATCGAAAGAAACACAACCATACCAACTAAAAAATCACAAATTTTCTCAACCGCAGCAGATGGTCAAACTTCAGTTGAAGTTCACGTATTACAAGGAGAAAGAGAAATGGCAGCTTACAACAAAACGTTAGGAAGATTTCAATTAACAGGAATTCCAGCAGCACCAAGAGGTGTGCCACAAATCGAAGTAACCTTTGATATTGATGCTAACGGAATTGTTCACGTATCAGCCAAAGATATGGCAACTGGAAATAGTCAAGACGTATCGATTACAGCTTCTACTAACTTAACCGATGAAGATATCGATAAAGCAGTAAAAGATGCCGAAGCACATGCAGAAGAAGACAAGAAGAAAAAAGAAGAAATCGAAGTGAAAAACAATGCAGAAAGCTTAATTTATAACAGTGAAAAAACATTAACAGATTTAGGCGATAAAATCAGTGGTGAAGAAAAAGCAAAAGTAGAGACAGAAATTGAAAATACGAAAAAGGCAGTAGAAACAAACGACACAGAAAAAATCAAAGAAGCAACGGAAAAATTAACAAAAGTATTCTACGAAATGTCAGAAAAATTATACAAAGCAGCCAATCCAAATGGCGCAGCAGGGGCAGACGCAGGTCAAGCAACAGGAGAGCAAGCAAATGATGATGGTGTATATGATGCAGAGTATAAAGTAGAAGATGAAGACAAATAAGAGGGATAGAGGGGACGTTCCTTAAAATCCTTGTCTTAGGGATTAGAGGGACACCCCTTAAATTCTTTTAGGAGGAAAAACAATGGCAACCAAAAGAGATTATTACGAAATATTAGGTGTCAATAAAAATGCGACAGACGATGAACTAAAAAAAGCCTATCGAAAACTTGCTAAAAAATATCATCCAGATGCCAACCCAGATAACAAGCAAGAAGCAGAGGCAAAATTCAAAGAAGTCAACGAAGCCTATGAAAACTTATCTGACCCACAAAAAAGAAAAATGTATGACCAATTTGGTACGGTAGACCCACAAGGATTTGGTGGAGCAGGTGGACCTTTTGGCGGGCAAGGAGGCTATTACTCTTATAGTAGTTCAGATTTTGGAGACTTTGGAGATTTAGGAGATATCTTTTCTTCCTTCTTTGGAGGTGGCTTTGGTGGAAGAACTTCTAGTAGGAGACAAACAGGACCAAGAAAAGGTGCTGATTTAGAACTAAGGATGGAAATTACCTTTGAAGAAG
Source organism: uncultured Clostridium sp. (assembly GCA_947574235.1). GTDB lineage: Bacteria > Bacillota > Clostridia > TANB77 > CAG-508 > CAG-269. The sequence goes on from CANPIU010000004.1 coordinate 18,292, forward strand.
CCTTTTTAGGTGTTGAAAAAGAAGTCATTATTACCAGGGATGAAACTTGTGATACTTGTCATGGAAGTGGAGCAAAACCAGGTACTTCTAAAATGAAGTGTACAACTTGTAATGGAACAGGTCAAGTAACCCAAGTGCAAAATACCATTTTAGGTCAAATGCAGACTAGAAGAACTTGTACCACTTGTCATGGAACAGGAGAAATTATTAAGGAACCATGTGAAACCTGCCGAGGAAAAGGAACGGTTAGAAAGCAACCAAAAGTAAAAGTACAAATTCCAGCTGGCATTGATGATAATCAAACCGTTATTTTACGAGGGCAAGGAGAAGCGGGAGAAAATGGTGGACCGAAAGGCGATTTACGAATTGTAATTCGTATGAAAAGGCACAATATTTATACGAGAAAAGGGAATAATGTTTTTTGTGAAGTACCAGTTACCATCACACAAGCAACGCTAGGAGCAGAATTAGAAATTCCAATGGTAGATGGTTCAAAAGAAACCTATAAAATTCCAGAGGGAACGCAGACAGGAAGCAAATTTACCGTTCGAAACAAAGGATTTAAGTCTGTTAACACCAACAGTGTAGGAGATTTGATTTTTACTGTAATTGTGCAAACACCAAAGAAATTAACCAAAGAGCAAAGAGAGTTATTGACACAATTAGCCAAAACAATGAACGAGCAACCACCAGTTAAAAAACGTGGATTATTTGGATAAAAGAGGGTGTCCTATTATTTTTAGGACGCCCTCTTTATGCACGACTTTAATCCTATTAAAAAGAAATCGAATTTTCTTTTTAATAGGATATAAATTATGTGGCAAGAAATAAAAACAATATTTATGTTATTCTTTTACCATCTTTTTTCAATAAGGTGTTATATCATTAGTTAGTTCTAGCAAATAGTCTACAGAAGTATGATATAGCTTAGCTAAATCAATTAATACTCGAGTTGGAATATCATTTTCGCCAGTTTCATACTTAGAATAGCCTGTTTGTGACATATGCAAATATTTAGCGATTTGTGATTGGGTAAAATCTTTATCTTCTCGCAATTCTCTTAATCTTTTATACATAAATCCTCCTAAAACTGCAACCTTTATCATAATTTTAAAATAATCTGTTTCAGGTTATTGACATTTAACCTGAAATAGGCTAAAATTTTAATGAAGTAACCTAAAACAGGTTAAAAATACAGAAAAGAGCCAAATAAAAGGAGGTGAATTCTATCAATTAGTGAAAATGACTTATTCACGTGGAAAGCATTTAAAAGAAAAGAAGAGTAAGAAATCGAATAAAAAATTACTTTTATTTAAAATATTTCTATTAGTAGTATGCACCATTTCTATTTTAAAAATACATAACGAAAGCAAAGAAAAACAAAAATTACAATCCAAAGAAGCAATTAGCCAAATAACAACGACTAAGATAGATGGGACTTCTGGAACGCTTCGAGTTGAAATGCCAGAAGAAATTGGTGGTTACAACGTAATAGGAGAACTTGTCATAGAAAAAATTAATTTTAGAAACTATATTTTAAATAAAACAACAGATGATTCCCTAAACTTTTCTGTTACCAAATTTTATGGGCCGAAAGTAAACCAACAAGGAAATTTATGTATCACAGGACATAATACCAAGGAGGATTTGTTTAAGAATTTAAAAGACTTAGAAAAAGAAGATATTTTTTACATGATAGACAAAGAAAATTCTGAAAGTGTCGTTTATCAAGTATATGACAAATATACCATTTTGCCAACAGACTTGACATGTTTAAAGCAAGAGACAGACAAACGACAGGTAACATTAATAACTTGTAGTCCACGGAGGGTTAACTAGGCTTATTATTAAAGCACAAGAGGTAGAAGAAAACCTCAACTAAAAAAATTAAAAATCTAAGGAGGAAAAAAAGATGAAAAAAACAATTTTAGGAGTAGTAGTAATTACTATGTTATTAGTAGCAATGTTAGGAGTGACAGTAAATGCAGCAACATTAACTGCAAGTAAACAAGGAGATATTGTAACAGTAAATGTTACCACCAATGAAAAGGTGGAATCAATGGAATTTGTTATCAATTTTGATAGTTCAAAATTTGAATTTGTAGAAGGAAGCATTAAATCAGGTTTAACAACAATTGATTCTAATATGTTAGGAGAGGGACAATTAATGGTTTCAGCTTTTGGAGGAGAAGCATCTGTTGTAACTTTACAATTTAAGGCAAATGGAAATGTAGGAGGAAACTTTACTTTATCAGACACAGAATTTTCAAACGATGAAGCAGTGACAAAACCAACCGCTGTTATTGAAGCTACCACAACACCAGTAGAACCAGAACCAGAAAAACCAACACCAGGGGAAGAACAAAAACCAACAGAAAATGAAGGAAATAAAGATACACAAACAGGAAAAGAAGAAAACAAAAAGGCAGAAAATACAGAAGAATATGTAGATGAAGATGGTAAAAAAATCACTAAAATACCTCAAACAGGAGCTTATATGCCAACTGTTATCTTGGGTATGAGCGTACTTGGAATAGCTTTTATTGCAGGTTATGAAAGGATAAAAAATAAATAATTGAATAAATTTAGGGGGTAAGAATCTTGGATAAAAAGAAAATATTATCATCCTTAGCATTAGCAGGAATTTTAACGGCTAATGTTTTGGGAGCAAATGTAAATGCTGCAGCAGAGGGAGAATATTTAAAACCTGTTGGAGTATATAAAAAATTAGTAGAAGGAAAAACCGTAGTGCCATATGTGTTAAAAGATAAAAATAAACCAGTTACCGTAAAAGACGTTAAGGCCGAATTTACTAATTTAGAAACAGTAAATGGAACGAAAGTAACCAATATGGATGCCACTATGGGAACAGGAGATACCTTCCAATTACAAGGAGAAGATGAAGATTACACAGTGGTTGTTTATGGAGACGTTACTGGTGAAGGTAAAATTTCCACCAAAGATGCTTTATTAATACAAAAAATAGCCTTAAAAAAAGAAACAAATGTAAGTAAAGAAGTATTAGAAGCAGCCGATGTTAATCATAATGGAAAAGTTACTACCAAAGATGCTTTAGCCGTACAAAAATATGTATTAGGTAAAGGAGAATACGAAACGGTAATTGATAAATTACCACCAGTAGAAGATACAACGGCACCAGTGATAAATGGTGTAACCGATGGCCAAAAAATCTATGTAAAATTAGAAGATGAAGAATTTGTTTTACCAGTAGTAACTGCCAGTGATGATTATGATGGAGAAGTAGCAGTTATGAGAAGTGGTAGTGTTAATTTAGCACAAGAGGGAGAATACCAAATTGTATATACGGCAACCGATAAAGCTGGCAATAAAGCAACAGCAACAATCACAGTCATAGTCGATGGAACCAATCCAATTTTAAAGGGTGTTACAGATGGACAAAAAATTATCATTAATTTAGGAGATGAAAATTTTGAATTACCAGAAGTAACGGCAACAGATAATAAGGATGAAGAAGTAGCAGTAAGCAAAACAGGAGAAGTAAATCTAGCTAAAGAAGGCGAATACCAAATTGTATATACAGCAACCGATAAAGCTGGAAATACAGCAACAGCTACTTTGACCGTTGTAGTGGATGACCAAGCACCAGTAATAAATGGTGTAACCGATGGTCAAAAAATCTATGTTAAATTAAATAATGAAGAATTTACTTTGCCAGAAGTAACAGCAATCGATGCTGTAGACGGAGAAGTTGAAGTAACAATAGAAGGAGAAAATGACATAGACGTAAGCCAAGAAGGAGAATATGAAGTTAGTTACACAGCCAAGGATAAATTAGACCATGAAACAACCGTAACCGTAACAGTAGTAGTAGATGGAACGGCACCAGAAGCCAATGTAAATTACAGTACAACCAAGCTAACCAAAGAAAATGTAATCGTTACCATTATTTCAAATGAACTTATCCAAGCACCAGAAGGATGGGAATTAAGTGAGGATGGAAAATCAATCCAAAAACCTTATAGTGAAAATGTACAAGACGAAAAAATAATGGTAAGCGACTTAGCAGGTAATGAAACAGAAGCACATATTAAAATTTCTAACATTGATAATAAAGTAACAGCCAATGCAAGCTACAGTATAACAACACCTACCAATGGAAGTGTAATAGCAACCATTACTTCAGATGAAGTATTACAAGCGGTAGAAGGATGGACGCTTGCAGGTAACAAAATGTCAATGACAAAGGAATATACCGATAATAAAATTGAAGACGTAATGGTAAAAGATAGTTTGGGAAATCAAACAACTGTTACCATTGACATTAGAAATATTGATAAAGAAGCACCAGTAGCAAAAGTGGAATATGACATAACAGAATTAACTAAGAAAGACGTAGTCGTAACTATCATTGCTAATGAAAACTTACAAGCAGTAAGTGGAACTATCAATACATGGGAATTAGACGATGAGGATGAAACAAGAGCAACAGCAACTTTTACAAGCAATGGAACAGAAACAGTTACCATAACAGACTTAGCAGGAAATGAAACACAAATACCAGTTAAAGTAGATAATATTGATAAAATAGCACCAGTGCTTGAGGTTAGCTATAATATTGAAGTAGCGACAAATCAAAATGTTATCGCAACTATCACAGCGAATGAGCCAATACAAGAAAAAGAAGGATGGACGTTAGCAGAGGATGCTTTATCTATGACGAAAGAATATGATGAAAATATTTCAGAAGAAGTAGTTGAAGTAAACGACTTAGCAGGAAATGCCTCTAAAACTACAGTTACGATTACCAATATTGATAAAGTAGCACCAGTTGTAACTGGTTTAACAGAAGGAAAGAAATCTTACAAGCAAGTAACTTTACAATTTACAGAAGGAATTGCAACATTGCAAAAAGAAGGAGAAGCAGCACAAGAATATACAACGAATAAAACCATTACTGCAGATGGTAATTATGTATTAATTGTAAAAGATGCTGCTGGTAATACTACAACCAAAAGCTTTACCATTGATAATGTAGCACCTGTATTTGAAGCAATGGAAGCTAACTTATTGAAAAAAGGTGATAGCCTAGATACAGCAGTTATTGCCAAAGATGCTGTTGATGGAGATATTTTGGCTACATTAGAAATAACTTATAACGGAGATGTTGTAGACAGTATCGACACAACAGGAGCAAACGACGGAGAATATACGTTGACCTATACAGCAACGGATGAAGCAGGAAATACACAGACAGCAACAAGAACCATTACAGTAGATGCAACACCAGCAAAAGAAACCGTAATGTATGGTACTGCGGAAGCTGCCACAGAAGTAATGGTTAGAGTTTCTTTTAACGAAAAAATGCAATTACAAGATGGATGGGTAGTAGAAGATGATACTACAAGGCAAGCGTTTACTAAGAAATATACCGTAAACAAAAATGAAATAGTAGAATTTAAAGATATAGCAGGAAATGTAACAGCTGTTAAAATTGAAATTAACAATATTGATAGTGAAGAACCATCAACGATTACAACTTATAGTACAACAGCACCTACCAATCAACCTGTCGAAGTAAAAATCACAGTCAACAAAGAAATTCAAGCAGTAGCTGGTTGGACGTTAGGAGCAGATAATAAATCCATTACCAAAGTATATTCAGAAAATACAACAACACCAGAAATTGTTACCATTAAGGATTTAGTAGGTCATGAAACAACCGTTGAGGTAGAAGTAACCAATATTGACAAAGTAGCACCTGTCGGAACAGTAAGTTATTCAGAAACTGACCCTACTAGAGAAAATATAACCGTAACGATTGAAGCAGGAGAAAAATTACAATCCTTAGCAGGATGGACCCTAGCAGAAGATGGTTTATCCATGAAGAAACTTTATACAGATAATAAAACAGAAATGGTAACCATTAAAGATTTAGCAGGAAACGAAGCAGATGTTCAAGTGTCTATTACCAATATAGATAGAGAAGCACCAGTAGTAGGGGGAGATTATAAAGAAGGCGTTTTATCTTACCAAGAACTTACACCAGTATTTACCGATGCTAACCCAGTACAAGCAACTTTGCAAAAAGGAGCAGAAGTAGCCGTACCTTTTACTTCAGGAACAACGATTACTGAAGAAGGTAGCTATAAATTAGTAGTAACAGACAGTTTAGGAAATGCAACTACCATTTTATTCAATATTGATAAAACGAACCCTACGATTAGTGGAGTAGAAGAAGGTGGAAGATATAAAACAGCAAAACCAAGCTTCACAAAAGGGGTAGGAAAATTAAGTAAATTAGACGTAGCCAATGGAAATGCTGTTATTTCTACAACGATTTATGTTTCAGGCACACCAATTACAGAAGAGGGAACCTATCGATTAGTTGTAGAGGATGCAGCAGGAAATGTAGCTACAGTAACCTTTAGTGTTGCTACAGAAGGACCAACAATTACAGGAGTAGAAGACAAAGGACTTTATAATCAAGCTAAAACACCTGATGCTACCACCAATGGAACCATTGAAAATGTTAATTTAACCAAAGATGGAGTAAAAGTAGAAGGATATACTTTAGGAAATGCGATTTCTGAGGAAGGTGTTTATGTATTAACCGTAACCGATGAATTAGGAAACGCAAGTCAAGTTACCTTTACGATTGACACAACTTCGCCAGTTGTAACAGGAGTAGAAAACTTAGGCGAATACAAAGCAGCAAAACCAACATTTAATAAAGAAGAAATAAAAGAAGCAACTTTGCAAAAAGGAGCAGGAGTAGCTTCAGACTTTATTTCAGGAACGGAAATTACAGCAGATGATACTTATGTATTAGTCGTAACAGATAAAGCTGGAAATCAAACCACCATTAACTTTACCATTGATAATGTAGCACCAGTAATAGAAGACGTAGTAGATGGTACCACCTATAACCAAGCCGTTACACCTGTAAATAATGCAGGAGACGTAGAAACGGTTGTGTTAACAAAAGACGGTAGAGTAGAGGCAAGTTATATAACATTAGGTCAAATTATAGAAGATGGTGTATATCAATTAACCGTAGCAGATAAAGCAGGAAATGAAACAACGGTTGAATTTACCATTGATACACAAGTAAAAGACGTAAAATATATTACCTCTAATAACAATAAACCAACAAAAAATCCAGTCATGGTAACCATTAGTGCCAAGGAAAAATTACAAGCAGTAACAGGTTGGACCTTATCACCAGATGCACTTTCTATGACCAAAGTATACCAGGATAATGCTACAGAAAGTGTGATAGTTACCGATTTAATCGGAAATACAGAAACACTTAACGTAGTAGTAACAGGAATTGATAAAGTAGCACCACAAATAGTAGGAACACCAAGTCTTAGTACAACAAATCCAACCAATGCACCAGTAACAGTTACCATAGTTGCCAACGAACCAATTCAACCAATTGAAGCTGAAAGTGGCTGGAATTTAGCAGATGACCAAGTAACCCTTACCAAAACTTTTGCGAATAATGAGGAAGAAGAAGTTACAATAGTAGACTTAGCGGGAAATGTGATAGCAACTCCTGTAGAAGTTGTAGTAGATAATATTTATGCTACTAAACCAGTTATTGTTGGTATGTATGAAAAAGAAGAAATCACAATCGACAGAAATTCAACAGGAAATATTGATTTACCAACTGTAACAGCAACGGATGCTAAAGGTGGAAATGTGACAGTTAATACGACAATTGAAAAAGTAATTAGTGAAGTTGACTTAGAAAACGTTACTGAAATTGACGTAACTTCAAGAGGAACCTATAAAATTACTTATACTGCAACAGACGTTGCTGGAAATACTACAACAGTAGTAAGAACAATCCATATTGTCTAAGCGCAAAGCATTAAAAAATAAAAACCTACTAAAAAACCAAATTTTACAATAAAAGATTATCATTAATATTAAGAAATGATTAATATTAAGAGGTAATCTTTTATTTTTTCAATAAGTATGGTAGAATAAGGAAAAAGAAAGGATAGCTTAGGAAATGAAAATCATAAAAGTAATACTGGGTATTTTATGTGCAGTGCTGTTAGTTGCATTAATTGTGATAGCTTATTATTGGATAGTCGATATCCAGACAAAAGTGCCAGAAAAAGTAAAGGAAAAATGTGAATTAAAAACCGAACATTTTATGGGGCGAAATGTATTTATCGTAACACCGAAAGACCAAGAAAAATCGGATAAAACAATCTTATATTTTCATGGAGGCTCTTATGTAGCAGAAGCAAGTAAAGAGCATTGGGATTTTATCGAAAAAATAGTAAATGATACAGGAGCAACCGTTCTATTACCAGACTATCCGCTAACCCCGAAATACAATTATAAAGACGTTTTCAATATAGTAGTGCCACTCTATCAAGAAATACTTAAGCAAGTAGACCCTAGTCAATTAATTCTTATGGGAGACTCAGCAGGTGGGGGATTAGGCTTAGCCTTAGAAGAAAAAGTAGCAGAAGAAAACTTGCCAATGCCAGAAAAAACCATACTAATTTCACCATGGCTAGACGTAAGACTAACCAATCCAAAAATAGACGAAGTACAAAAATATGACAAACAACTCAACAAAGAAACGCTAAAACTAGCAGGAATAGCTTATGCTGGAGAAGATGGCATCAATGGTTATTTAGTCAATCCCATAGAAGGGGACTTATCTGGGCTAAAAAACATAACGATATTTACAGGCACCTACGACATATTAAATCCAGATGTACATGTCTTACAAGAAAAGGCAGAACAAGTAGGCGTAACAATCCAAATCAAAGAATATGAACAGGCAGGACACATTTGGGTAATCGAAAAGAATAGTCCAAAAGAATTAGAAGAACAAGCTTATCAAGAGATTTTGAGCCTTGTGGACCGGTTTGGCACTTTCTGGGACAGGCACTAAGTGGGACATTTAAGGGAAGAATAGAATAAGTCTGTTTTGGATAGGCATTAAATGTCCCACTTAGTGCCTGTCCCAGAAAGTGCCAATCTGTCCCAAAGCCCAGAAGAGGAAAGGAAAAAGGAAGATGAGTAAGAAAAAAGAAAATAGGATAAGTTGGAGAAAACTTGATAATTCAGCAAAGATATTTCCTATGTCTACGGGGAAAAGATATAGTACAGTGTTTCGTTTGTCAGCCGTTTTGAAAGAAAAGGTGGAGCCAAAGATATTACAGGAAGCGGTTAGGCAAACATTAGAGAAATACCAGTTTTTTAAGGTAAGGATGAAGCCTGGTTTTTTTTGGTACTATTTAGAGGAGAATACGAAAGAACCTAACGTAGAGGAAGAACAAGATTATCCTTGTAAGTATATTGATAGTAGGCGTAATAACAATTATTTATTTAAGGTAACTTATTTTGAAAATAAAGTGAATATTGATATTTTTCACTCGTTAACCGATGGAAATAGTGGAACGACTTTTTTTAAGGAAATGATTTATACTTATTTAGAATTAATGCATCCAGAGGTCTTAGATGAGGAACAAAGGAGAGTTCGAAGGATTGAGGGTGAGTTTACAGATGAAGATAGTTATATGAAGAATTATGATAAAAAGGCAAAATCAAATGCTTCTGGAAAAAAGGCGTATAGGTTAAAGGGAAAGAAAATACGGCTTAGGAGCGATTAGTGTAATTCATCAAATTATGGATTTAGAGGCTTTGAAAGAAGAAAGTAAAAGACAAGGGGCAACGATTACACAGTATTTGACAGCCGTATTGATTTATAGTATCTACCAAGAAAATTATCTAAAAGCTAAAGGGAAAAGACCAGTAAAAGTATGTATTCCTGTTAATTTAAAAAAATATTTTCCTTCTAAGACAATGTCAAATTTCTTTTCTTACATTACAGTAGAGGCGGAAATGAAGAAAGATAGCTTAGATACTTTCGATAAAATTTTGGATTTTGTGAAAAAAGATTTTACCAAAAAATTGACACAAGAAGAGATAATAAAAACCATGTCTACCAATGTGAAGATAGGAAATAATCCCTTGATTAAGCCAATTCCACTAGCTATTAAAAAAGCGATTGTTCGTTTAAGTTATATTGAAATTCGAAAATATACGACGACAACTTTTTCGAATATAGGAAGAATTGGTGTAATAGGAAAATATAAAGATTATATTGATTATTTTTTGATGCTGATTGCTCCTGAGCCAGTGGAAAAAATAAAGTGTTCAAGTTGTACGTTTGAAAATAAGATGGTGTTTACTTTTACTTCGATTTTGCAAGATAATCGTATTGAGAAAAGGTTTTATGAGTTTTTAAGAGAAAAAGGAATTGAAATCCAGATAGAAAGTAATGGTGTGTTAGATGATATATCCAGAGAAAATTAAAGCGAAAAAAAGTGACCAAATAATTAAAATACTGATAAGTATATCCATAGGAATTGCTCTTTTGCTATGGCTAATAAATAAATTAACCACCCCGACTATTCCATGGGCAGCACTGGCTAATGCAGGTATCTTGTATAGCTGGGTGGTTGTGATTTATGCGATTAAAAGAAACGTTAATATAGCAGGTCATGTTTTATTACAGTTAATAGCGCTTTCTAGTTTAACGGTTTATATTGACTATGTTTTGGGGATGAAGGGATGGTCGATTAATCTATCTATTCCTATTATGATTATAGTGGCTAATTTGACTATGTTAGTGTTAACGATAGTAAGTTACAAAAAGTATATTAAGTATGCTATGTATCAATTGGGAATTGTGATTTTTAGTATGCTTCCCGTTGTATTGGTAACAGAGCATATGGTGGAAAATAAAATATTGACGATGATAGCAACTGGTATTTCGGTATTGAATTTTTTGCTTTGTTTATTGTTGGCAGCAAAAGATATGAAGGAAGCAATTTTTAGGAAGTTTCATTGGTAAGCTTAAAAAGAAGGGATAGGGAAAATGAAGAATATTAAGGATTATGATTTAGAGGAACTAAAAAAGGAATTAATAGAAATGGGAGAAAAGCCATTTAGGGCAGAGCAAATATTCAAATGGTTATACGAAGAAAAGGTAGAGTCTTTTGATGAAATGACAAACCTATCGATTTCTTTGCGAGAAAAGTTAAAAGAAAATTATACCCTATGTAATTTCGGGATTTTAAAGAAGCAAGAATCGAAAGATGGAACGATTAAATATTTGTTAGACATACTAGATGGCAATGCGATTGAGACAGTTTTAATGCGATACCATCATGGAAATAGTATTTGCGTATCTTCTCAAATTGGTTGTAAAATGGGGTGCAAGTTTTGTGCTTCTACTGGTATTAATTTTATTAGAAATTTAACAACCGGAGAGATTATTGAGCAAATGCTAAAAGTCGAACAAGATACAGGGGAAAGAATTTCTAATGTGGTATTCATGGGGATAGGAGAACCTTTAGATAATTACGATAATGTGGTAAAGGCGATTCGTTTGATGAATCATCCAAAAGGTTTGAACATAGGAGCAAGACATATTAGTATATCGACAAGTGGGCTAGTACCTAAAATCTATCAATTAGCCAAGGAAAATATACAATGTACTTTATCAGTATCACTTCATGCGACTAATAATCAAAAAAGAAGCAGTATGATGCCAGTTAATCAAACCTATCCAATCGAGGAATTATTGCAAGCTTGTAAGGATTATATTGCGACAACCAATCGAAGGATATCTTTTGAATATGCACTAGCCAAAAGCAATAATGATAATTTAGAGGATGCCAAAGAATTAGTGAAGCTTTTAAAAGGGATGCTATGCCATGTAAACTTAATTCCCATTAATAAGATTGAAAATGGTCAATTCGATAAAAGTTCAAATGAAAGTATTATGAGGTTTAGAGATTTTTTAAATGACCATGGGATTGTTGCGACGATTAGAAGAGAATTGGGTTCAGATATTGAGGCAGCTTGTGGGCAACTACGAAGGAAAAATTTGTAAATGTTTGCATTTGGAAGCTTCGTGAGGTAAAAGAATTAAGAAAGGAATTGCCTGAAGATAAATGGCAATTTGTAAGGGAGATATAATCTATGAAAAAATATAAAATTGCGTCAATATTAATGTTTATACACGGAGCATTTTTGGAAATAGGAGGGTGTTTATGTCTTATTCCTATAATTATTATGGGGAGTCATAAATTCAATATAAACCAACATTTTTCATTTATTGTTCCCTATTTTGAAGACAATATGAATTTAATGCTTGTAATGGGTGCAATTTATGGAACTGTGAGAATTATAGGAGCAGTTGGATTATGGAAAAACAGATTGTGGGGATTAGTGTTATCAGTAATAAATTGTGCTATTACAATGGCTTTAATGATGTTTATGTTACCAGCAGGAATAATAGATGGAATATTTGCTTGTAGTGCTTTGATTTTAATTTTGACACAATACTTTGGAAATAAGAAAATAACACCATAGGATAGGAAGTTATAAGGAGAAAATTACAATGAAAGAAAAGATTAAAAATATTTTGTCAAATTCTATCATTATATTTATAATATGTTTTTTGTTTTTATTTATATTTCAAGTTTATCAAGATTATAACTATTACAGAGTATATAGTAAAGAGGAATTAGCAGAGTTTTTTTCTATTAAAGATACTGTACTTTGGAATTTAAAACAATTGCTATATTGGAGTATTACTCAAATGATAATAGTTGTGCCAATACTTGCAATTTTAGAAAAAACTAAGATTAAAAATAGCATTAAAATTATGATAACTTTAATTTTAACCTTTATTATTAGTTTTATCTACATAATTTTAAATTTCACAATTACTTTTTAGTAATTAATAACTAAAGATTAAAGAATTATTATTAAAGTAATCCTACAGATATTTCAAAGAAAAGAAATTGGTGATTTTTGTAAGAGAATTTTTTTGTCTTATGAATTAAAAAATGTTGATATTAGCATTATTTTGTTATTAAATACAAGCAATAGTTCTGGCGTAAAATGTGAGGCGATTAGTATGGAACAATATAGAAAATTTAAAAGATTTGATTATATATTAAAGTTAAAATAACCAAAATATATCTGTTGATTTTTAATATAATGAAGAAGATTACATACCAATGGAAATACTAAAAAATTACAAGTTCAAAAGGAGTTAGAATTATGAAAGATGCAGAAAAAACTATTGGAAATATGATAGACAAGCAAAGCGTTTGCTATATCAGTTCTATCGATAATGATGGATTTCCAAATACCAAAGCAATGCTAAAACCTAGAAAAAGAAATGGAATAAAGGAAATTTATTTTTCAACCGATACCTCTTCATTAAAGGTGCAATCATTTAAGAATAATCCAAAGGCTTGTGTTTATTTTTATGATAAGAGATTTAATAGAGGAATAATGCTTAAAGGAACAGTAGAAGTTTTAGAAGATAAAGAATCGAAAGAAATGATATGGCAATTTGGAGATACTATGTATTATTAAAAAGGTGTAACTGATTCAGATTACTGTGTATTGAAGTTTACTTCTATTTCAGTAAGATATTATAGTAATTTTAAATTAGAAGATATAGAAATATAACAATAAGTAGGGTAGATTAATTACAATAGATAGAACAACAGATAATTAAGTTGAAATTATCTGTTGTTTGTTATATAATCGTAACAAGAATTAGTAAGTTATAAGGGGAGTAAAATGAATATTTTTAAAAAGAAAAAAGAGAAAATAAAGGAACTAATTGATTATAAGGGTAATGTGGGTGCATGGCAACCAATAGGATTACAATAGAAGGATGGAAAGTTGGATATATGTATAGAGATGAACCTAGTACAGTTTTCCCAGATAGTGGGTGGAGATTTTTCAAAGGAGATGAAGACGAAAATTATAGTAACAATCCCGACAATTATTTAATTTATAAGTTGAATACGATTTGTAATTATGATGAAGCAATTATTCCATATTTAAATATGCCAGTTGGAACTTATCTCATAAAAACAAAGGATAACAAATTTATTGTAGATGATGGTAAACAAGAAATATTTATGACAAAGTAAAAGGATAAGGATGAATTATGTAAGGAGGATTAGAAAATGGAAAAAGATTATATTATAGCAAGGGTAAAAGATGCATCTGGTGACAATTTTGATAAATTTGAGCATACAATAATTGGACTATATGATAGTGAAGAGAATATTTCAAATGCTTTTGAGAAATGGTTAAGCGAGCATAATGCGGCTGCAGCGATTAATCACAGGTTTTTTTTAGAGGTGTTGGATATAAACCTTAATGAATATGCAGATTTATCATCAAGAGCCAAAGGAGTTTGGAGAAGAATAAAGGAATATGAAAAATAAAATAATAAATACCATTTTAAAACAGAATATAACACTGTTTGGAAGCAATCCAAAAGTAGAAAAAATTAACGTAGGATTTACCAATACAATATACAATGTAAATGATTTATATATTGTTAAAATTTGCACCAATAGTAGCAATGAAAAAAATTTTCAAAAAGAAATTGATTTTTATGAAGCAAACGAAGACAACCGTTTAATTCCAAAGCGATATGCTTCCAATACGGACAAAAAAGATATTCCCTATTTTTATGAAATAATAGAAAAAATAGATGGAGTTTCTTTATATCATGTATGGCATACTTTTAACGAAGAACAAAGAGAAGAAGTGATAAAGCAACTATGTATGGCTATTAAGAGTATTCATCGCAATACTGGCGAAAGTTATGATTGGACAAAAAAAGTAAAAAATCAATTTGTATCATTATATGAAAAAGCAAAGGAACTTAACCTATTTAGTGAGAAAGAACAAAAACTTCTTGCTGATGCCTATACGAAATTTGAGAAATATTTAGCATCAAATGACTTTGTTTTAATTCATAATGATTTACATTTTGATAATATATTTATTAATAATGGTAAGATTAAATTAATCGATTTTGAAAGGTCAATATATGCGCCTAGAGATTTTGAACTAGATATTCTTTATAAGAAGATTAGAAAACCTTGGAAATTTGCGAGTGAAGAAACTGAAAAATATGTTGATGCAGGTCACTATTCAAACATAATGTCACAAATAGAAAAATATTATCCAGAATTAGTTAATATTCCAAATTTGTATTTAAGATTAGCTATTTATGATATAGTGTATTTTTTGAAGCACTTAGTACAATATCCAGAGATAGAGGAATTAAAAAATGATGTTCTATCTGCTGCTAAAAAGGTGTCTCATTAAATGGAAAAGGAGCAGTTATGAATAAAATATCTATAATAGGGTGTAGTGGAACGGGAAAAACAACACTTGCTAATAATTTAGGAAAAGAACTTAAATTACCAGTATATCATCTTGATGGAATAAATTACTTTAGTAATTGGGAAAAAAGAGATGAAGAGGAACGTGATAAAATAATTTTAGAAAAGGCAGACGAAGATAAATGGATTATAGATGGAACCTATAATTCTACACTGCCACAAAGACTAGAAAAATCAGATTTAATTATTTTTTTGGATTATTCGTCTTTTACCTATATAAGAGGAATAGTCAGTAGATTTATTAAGAATAGAGGGAAAGAAAAGGCAGAAATTCCTGGTTGCGAAGAACAAATGAATCGTGAATTTTTTTGGTGGGTTGTTAATTGGAAAAGAAACAAAAGAAAAAGAATAATGGAAATGTTGCATCAAGTTAACGGTAATAAAGTATCTATTTTTAAAAATAGAAGGCAATTGAACAAATGGTATTTAAATTTGTTTAATAAAAAAATGGAAGTTTAATAAAGCATAAAGTTTTAATTTCCTAAAAGGAAACGTCCCTAAAGGCACACTTGCTATTTTTTTTAACATATAGTAAAATAGACAAGATAAAGGAGAGCGAAGATGAACCTAAAAGATATTAAAGAAATATTACCATTTGTGAGTAAAATAAAAGTTTATGCCTTTGTGGGACCTTCCGGAACAGGGAAAAGTTACAGGGCGCAAATGGTAGCAGGAGAAAAAGATACCCATTTTATTATCGATGATGGCTTGCTAATCAAAGACAACGAAGTCGTAGCAGGAGAGTCTGCTAAAAAAGCATCTACTAAGGTTGCCACTGTTAAGCATGCCCTTTTTTATGAAGAGGAAGAAAAAGAAGAAATCATAAAAGCCTTAAAGAAATATAAGCCACAAAGTATATTAATTTTAGGAACTTCCGATGGTATGGTGCAAAAAATTGCAGCTAATTTAGGACTGCCAGAAATTTCAGAAACTACCTATATTACGGACGTTGCAACAGAAGCGGAAATGCAAACCGCAAGAAGAATTCGTGTAACAGAAGGAAAACATGTTATCCCAGTGCCAACCTTTGAAATAAAAAAAGACTTTTCAGGCTATTTATTAGATCCTTTGCAGATTTTTAAATCAAAAGGAAAAGGTCAAAAGCCCTATATTTCAGAAAAATCAATCATAAGACCAACCTTTAGTTATATGGGACGATTTACCATTTCGGACTTAGTATTCAGGCAAATTGTCGAATTTCTAGCCGTGCAAACACCAGCTATTTATAAAATTCTAAAAACTAGGGTGGAGAACTATGGGGATGGTGCGAAAATTTATATGGAAGTGACCATACTGTATGGCTATAATGTGATAGAAGGTCTAAAAGATTTTAAACAAAAAGCGAAAAAAGAGATTGAAAAGCTAACAGCTATGAACGTAGTGGAATTAGACGTAGTAGCCAAAAATATTTATGTACCAGAAAGGGAGGAATAAAAGTGTCATTTATTGTTGCTATTGATGGTCCAGCAGGTAGTGGAAAAGGAAGCGTTACCAAAAAAGTAGGAGAAAAATTGGGGCTAATTAATATTGATACAGGGGCTATGTTTCGTTGTGTTACCTTAAACATGATACAAGAAAAAGTAGCTTTAGAGGAAGAAGAAAAAATAAGAGAGATATTAAGAAACATAGAAATTGACTTAAAAGAAAACGAAGAAGTTTTTCTAAATGGCATAAACGTAAGCCAAAAAATAAGAGAAAACGAAGTAACGAAAAATGTATCACCTGTATCTGTCATCCCTATGGTAAGAGAAAAATTGTTAATTCTTCAAAGAAAGATGGCAGAGGGAAAAAACGTAATTATGGAAGGAAGGGACATTGGAACCGTTGTATTTCCCAACGCTAATGTAAAAATCTATTTAGATGCTTCGCCAGAAGAAAGAGCAAGACGAAGAGTCAAACAAAACCAAGAAAAAGGCATACAAAGTTCTTATGAAGAAGTATTAAGAAGTATAATGGATCGAGACAAAAGAGATAAAAACCGAGAAATAGCACCATTAAAACAAGCTGAAGATGCCATTTATATCGATTCAAGCAATATGACAATTGGCGAAGTTGTCGATAACATTGTTAAAATCATCCAAGAAAAAGTAGGAAAATAGAAAGTGAGTGAAGAACGTGAAAAAAGTAATTAAGTGGATTGTAAGAGGGGCTATCTATTTATGGTGTAAAATCTATTATCGAGTAGAAATTAAGGGATTAGAAAACATACCAAAAGACGAGCCACTTATCTTTTGTGGCAATCATAGAACCTACTTAGACCCACCACTAATGGTAGCAACCGCTAAGCGAGATATGCGTTTTCTTGCCAAAGACGAGCTTGCTAAAAATCCATTTTTGAATTTTTTAGGTAATGTATTTGATGCTATCCATGTTAAAAGAGATGAAAAAGACATAACAGCCGTCAAAGAGTCACTAAAAGCCTTAAAAAATGGACAATGCATCGCCTTATTTCCAGAGGGGACTAGAAATGGATTAGAAAAAGGCGAAAAAGTAAAAGATGGGGTAGCCTTTTTTGCCGTAAGAAGTGGTGCTAAAGTATTGCCATGTGGCATTAAAGGAGGAACCAAAGAACACCGACAAGTTACCATTACTTATGGTAAGCCATTAGATTATAGTCAATATAAAGGAAGCAAAGATAAAGAAGTATTAGAAAAAATTACAAAAGAGATAATGGAAGCTATTATGGAATTGACAAAATAGCCCTAAAGGTGTATAATTAGGGCTTGGAAATGCAGTAATTTAGGAGGAATAATAAAAAATGAACAATCAAAATATTAGAAATATCGCAATCATTGCACACGTAGACCATGGAAAAACTACATTAGTAGATGCTTTGCTAAGACAAAGTCATATTTTTAGAGAAAATGAACAAGTACAAGAAAGAGTGATGGACTCGAATGACCAAGAAAAGGAAAGAGGAATTACCATACTTTCTAAAAATACTTCTGTTATGCATGGAGACGTTAAAATCAATATCGTAGATACGCCAGGACATGCTGACTTTGGAGGAGAAGTAGAAAGGGTTTTAAAGACCGTTGATGGTGTTTTATTATTGGTAGATGCCTTTGAAGGTGCTATGCCACAAACCAGAGAAGTGTTGAAAAAGTCACTAGCGTTAGGACTAAAACCAATTGTGGTTATTAATAAAATCGATAGACCGGGAGCAACACCTGAAAAGGTAGTAGACCAAGTCATTGAGTTATTTATTGAGTTAAATGCTACAGATGAACAATTAGATTTTCCAGTGGTATATGCCTCTGCTAAAAATGGAATTGCTAAAATGGATTTAAAGGATGAAACAGAAGATTTAAGTTGCTTATTTGAAACCATGATAAATACCATCAAAGCACCAGATTGTGATGAAGAAGGGCCAGCCCAAATGTTAGTATCTAACATTGATTATGATGATTATGTTGGAAGAATTGCAGTCGGTAGGGTAGAAAGAGGAAGTATTAAAACCGGTATGCCAGTATCGATTTGTGGAAAAGAAGATAAAGTTACACAAGGAAGAATTGCCAAAGTTTATACGCATGTAGGCTTAAATAAAGTAGAAGTAGAAGAAGGGAAGGCAGGAGATATTATAGAACTTGCTGGACTTCCAGATATCAACATAGGAGATACGATTTGTGATTTTAACCATCCAGAAAAAATACCATTTGTGGATATTGACGAGCCAACAGTTTCTATGACATTTAGTGTAAACAATGGACCTTTTGCCGGAAAAGAAGGGCAATTTATTACTTCAAGACACATTAGAGATAGATTGTTTAAAGAATTAGAAAGAAATGTATCTTTGCGAGTAAAAGAAACAGATTCACCAGATTCCTTTGAAGTATCAGGAAGAGGAGAGTTACATTTATCGGTATTAATTGAAACCATGAGAAGAGAAGGTTTTGAACTTTTAGTATCTAGACCAAAGGTTATTATTAAGGAAATCGATGGTGTGAAATCCGAACCAATTGAAAGCTTAGTGGTAAATGTTCCAGATGATTGTGTGGGAAATGTGATTGAAAAGTTAGGTAGAAGAAAGGCTGAAATGGTAAATATGGAGCCAGCAGAGGCAGGTCATACCAAAATAGAATTTAAAATTCCAGCAAGGGGATTAATTGGCTATCGTACGGAGTTTTTAACAGATACGAAAGGAGAAGGTACGATGAACCATATTTTTGATTCCTACCAACCATTTAAAGGAGATATCCAGGCACGTGTTAGAGGAACGATTGTTGCTTTTGAAAATGGAAAATCAGTAACCTATGGACTATACAATGCACAAGACAAAGGAGAATTATTTATTGGACCAGGTGTTGAAGTGTATGAAGGCATGATTGTTGGGCTTAATTCTAGAGGTGAAGATTTAGCGATTAATGTATGTAAAGAAAAACATTTAACCAATACAAGAGCCTCTGGTTCTGATGATGCTCTTCGTTTAGTACCACCAATTCAAATGTCTTTAGAAAAAGCAATTGAGTTTATTCAAGATGATGAATTAGTAGAGGTTACACCCGTATCTATTCGTCTAAGAAAGAAGATTTTGGATAGTAAAGAAAGAGAAAGAGCGAATCGACGTTAAGGGAGAAATACTAGAAAATGTCAAGAAGTAGAAGAAAGTTTAAAGAAAAAATAAAGTATACAGGGAAAGTAGTTCGAGACATAGACATTATATTAAATGCTGGGAAAAATGAACAAATAAGACAAAAAGAAAAAGAAAGATTAAGTCAAGATATTAAAATAAGAAAGTACGTTAGAAGAAAATTAGAAGAATATCTAGAAGAGGGGGACAGCAGTGAAAAAGCAGCTGATTTAATTGCGCAAGAAGAAGGAATTGCCAAGCATTTTAGTAGTTATACTGAAAAAGGAATTGATATTAAAGAAATGTTTAAAAATTGGGTACAAGAACTAGAGTATAGTAGTGATGGAGAAGAAAGATAAATGAACCAACAAGAACTAGAAAAAATAAAGAAAAAGGCATTAGAAGACCACATACCAATCATTATGGACGATACGTTAGTAGTAATGGAGAAATATTTAAGCCAAATGAAACCAGAGAAAATCTTAGAAATAGGAACAGCAGTAGGATATTCTGCAATTTGCTTTACGAACTTTTTAGCTGAAAATGGTAGAATTGATACCATAGAAAGAGATGAGGAAAGAGTAAAGGAAGCTAAGGAAAATATTAAGAAAGTTGGCGTAGTAGATAAAATTCAAATCTACGAAGGCGATGCTACCCAAATTCTGCCAACCTTAAAGGAAAAATATGATGCTATTTTTATTGATGCTGCTAAAGGAAAATATCCATTTTTCTTAAAAGAAGCATTGAGGATGATTAAGCCAAATGGTATGATTTTTGCGGATAATATTTTGTATAAAGGCTATGTTTTAAGTGATTATAATAAGCATAAACAACGTACAGCGGTTAGAAATTTGAGGGAATACATAAAAGAGGTTAGTGAAAATCCAATGCTTGAGACGGAGATTTTAGAGGTTGGAGATGGTTTGGCTATTAGTAAAATAAAAAGAAAAGAAGGAACCTAAAATAATAGGAACCTTCTTTTTATTCTTTGGCTGGTGCTTCTTTCAGAGCAGAAGAGTGATTAAGACTTTTTTTCTTTAAATTTTCAATTTCTAGTTGTAATTTTGCACGTTCTTCAGGAATTAGCGCAATTTTTAATTTTGTTTGAAGAGCTTCTATTTTTGCTTGTAAAGCCATTTCTTCTAAGTAAGCTTCTTTGGTAATATGAAAAGTATATTCTAAACATTTATCATCACTAGGAATATAAGTAATAAGAGAAGTTTGTTTTTTTGTTTCATCATAAATGCAAGTGGTTAATGCATAATGAGGAACTTGATATAAAGTATTTTTATTAATTTCACGGCTTCCCTTCTTATAATAATTTCGTTTTTGTAAAGGATTTTCTTTGGAATCCCTTTCCATATCTTCAGTTTTATACTGTGTTTCAAGACTCAAATTGTTTTTTTCACAATAGAAAGAATCTTGTAGTGCAGAATAGCCACTATTTTTAGGAGTAGCAATATAATCCCTTATTTTACAACGCTCAAATCCAGCATTAGCATAAAAATCTACAGAAACATTTCTCATTTTATAAAGATAAGGAATAAGACTATCTTTATTAGACCTTTTTAAAGTAGCGCCAGTGATATTACGCATTGCTCCAGTATTCAAATCTCTTATCCATATTTCTTGATTTTTAGCCACAATTTGCTCAGATGGGTTCTTAATAATTATGGTATTGGGAGAGTTGGGATTTTGCGTATCTGCAGAAAACTCTAAGGCATCACTTTCAATTAAGTTTAGTTCATGAAGACCAGAATTGATATGATAAGTTCCATCGTAATAGGTATTTACTTTATCAATTGGAAAATCTACGCTTCTAAGGAATACTTTATTGGCAAATTGGTCTTGTACTTCAGCAATGGAAAAAGGGTCTTTTTTTAATTTGTCTAATACTTTAGAAAAATAACTAAGAGCAGTTTTTGACCTTCCTCTAATTCCAAAATCTAAATTAGGAAATTTTGTTTTTAATTCTGCATACAGCTTTTCCTGTAATTCAGCGAAATATTTAATAGAAGTACTGAATTTATCAAATTGTGCAATATAATGATAACCATCAATATGAGAATTATATTTTCTATTTAAGGCATCGCACTGTTTTTCAAATTGTTTAATAACAATTTCAGAGTGATAATCAATAAATTCATTATTATCCATAGGCACCTCCTAAAATAATATTAAAAATAACCTCTGTATTAATTATACTACATTTTATGTAAAAATGGAAGCAAAGTATGGAAATATTGACAATTTTTCCAATCATCTATATAATAGTAACGAAAGAGGGAATAAAATGAAACCAATCGAATTACTAGCCCCAGCGGGGTCCTATGAAAAAGCAAAAACAGCCTATCAATATGGAGCAGACGCCGTATATTGTGGAACCTCGTCTTTATCACTAAGAGCAAGAGCAGACATGAAAGATGATGATTTAGAAAAGACCATAAAATATGCTCACGAAATAGGTAAAAAAATATATGTAACCCTAAATATATTTGCTTGGGATGAAAAATACGAAGAAATCATAGAAATGGCAAAAAAATTAGAAACCTTAAAACCAGACGGAATAATTGCAGCAGATGTAGGAGTGATTGAAGTTTTAAAAAGATATGCACCATCTGTTCCGATTAATGTTAGCACACAAGCCAATATCATAAGCTTACATGACTGTAACTTTTGGTATAAAAATGGAGCCAAAAGAGTAATTATGGCAAGAGAAATGAACAAAGAACAATTACGTTATATCATGGAAAATAAGCCAAAAGATTTAGAAGTAGAAATTTTTATCCATGGAGCGATTTGTTTTGCTTTTTCTGGAAGATGCTTCTTAAGTGACTTCTTATCTTGCAGAAGTGCTAATTTAGGAGATTGTGTGCAAAGTTGTCGATGGTCTTATAACTTGTATGCCGAAGAAAAAAACAATCTAGGAGAATTCATGCCAATTGAAACCAATGAATATGGAACCAGTATTTTTTCTTCTAAAGACTTATGCTTAATCAAAGAATTGCCAGAAATCATAGAAATGGGAGTCGATAGTCTAAAAATAGAAGGAAGGCTAAAAACAGAATACTATATAGCAAGTGTAGTAAATGCTTATCGAAATGCCATAGACGATTATGCAAAAGACCCTCAAAATTATGAGGCAACGAAATATTTAGCCGAACTAGAAAAAGTAAAAACAAGAGGTCTAACCACTTTTTACTTTAATGATAGAAACAACAAAGATATCCAAGAATATGGCGGAAGGCAGTATAATGAAAATTATGAATTTGGTGGAAAAGTAGTAGCGTATCACGAAGATAAATCTGTCATAGAAATTAGAAACAAATTACAAGTAGGAGATACCCTAGAAATCATTGTACCAAAAAAGATAGAGCCATATGAATTCAAAATAGAACAATTATGGGATGAAGAAACAGAGGAGGAGATTACCGAAGTAAGTCCAGGAGTAAAGGGGCAAAAAGTTAAAATAAGATTACCAATTCTATGTGAAAAAGATTGGATAATTAGAAGAAAAAAATGAGACAGTAGGGACAGGTCTTTTTTGTCTCACAAAATACCAAGAGGGGAAGTTGTGAGACAAAAAAGACCTGTCCCAACAGTCTCATTTATAAAAAATAGAACCAACCACAAAACCGAAGCACGCAAGATAAAGCTCCAAGGATTATATCAAAGAAACAAGAAAAAGTAGGAAGTAGTACAAAAATAGAACCAACCGTAAAGCCAATAATACAAGAAAAAGTAGGAGCATAAAAACGATTTAGTAAAAACTTAGTCAATTTCATAAAGAAAAGGCCACCAAGTAAAGCACCCATGCCAAGAGGAATTAGAACAGGGGTATAAAGCGTAGATACAGAAGATAGATATACACTATAAATTCCAAATAGCATCAAAATAATCGTGCTACTAACACCAGGAACAACAATGCCGACAGACATGAAAAAGCCACATAAAACAAGATAAAAGAAACTAACATTTTCTAAGGTAGCAGAAAGGGAAAGCGTATTTTCCAAAAAGAAACAACCAATGCCAAGAAAAAGAGCAAGCAAAAAGAAAAGCCAATAACGAGGTTTAAAAGCTTGCTTTTTTGTGATTTCTTTAAATAAAGCAGGAAGACTACCTAAAATCAAACCAATAAAAATGGATTTGGTTTGAACTGGGAATTGATATAAGCAATAATTTAAAACATTACCCAATAAAACAACTCCAAAAGCAGCGCCTAAAATAATAGGAAAAAGAAATTTCAGATTATTTTTTACGTCATCAAAGAAATTTAGAATACTATCTAAGAGTTTTTCGTAAATTCCAAAAATCACACAGAAAACACCACTACTAATGCCAGGAAGGATAGCACCACTGCCAATAGCAACACCTATTAAACAATTCCATAAAAAATTCATTTGCTTAAAAACACCTCTATTCATTTTATGAAGAAAATCAAAAATTATACTGACCTTTCAGTCTAATCGTTTTTTTCAAAAAATTGTGATATAAATGTACAAGAATAACGAACGAGGAAGGGAAAAGCATGAGTGAAAAACTATATCCTTATACAAAAATAACAGATTTAAAAGACATGTTACAAAAATCAGGAAAAGAATATGGTGATAAAATAGCTTATCAAATTAAACAAGAAGAAGGAAAGTATCAAAATATAACTCACAAAGAAGTAAGAGAAATGATAGATGGTTTAGGAACAGCGTTAATCGATATGGGGTTAAAAGATAAAAGAATAGCCGTCATTGGAGAAAACCGATGGGAATGGGAGATAGCTTATCTTTCTATTGTATGTGGCACAGGAGTTGTAGTGCCATTAGACAAATCTTTGCCAGAAAATGAATTAAAAAGCCTAATTGAGCGTTCCGGAATAGAAGCCATCTTTTATACTCAGAACTATGAGATTGTTTTAGAAAGTGCTAAAAATGAAGGGATTGGGAAATTAAAACATTTGATTTCTATGGACTTAGAAAAACATGCCAGAGGTATTTATGCCCAAAAGGAATTAATAGAAAAAGGAAAACAACTAATGAAGCAAGGAAATACCGAATTTACAAAGGCTGATATTGATAGTGAAAAAATGAGTATTATGCTATTTACTTCTGGTACTACTTCAGCCTCTAAAGCAGTTTCCTTATCTCATAAAAATCTATGTTCTAATTTAATGGATATTGCTTCTGTTTTAGATATTAATTCGAAGGACGTATTCTTATCCTTTTTACCATTACACCATGTATTTGAGTGTACAGTTGGTTTTTTGTTTTCCTTATACAAAGGAGCCAAAACGGTATTTTGTGACGGGATAAGACATATTCCTGAAAATATGAAGGAATACAAAGTAAGTGTTATGGCATCGGTTCCAGCTATTTATGAGAGAATATTTAAGATAATACGAAGGCAAATAGAAAAAGAAGGAAAGTTACAAGAAATCTTACAAAAAGAGGAACAATATAGAAAAGCAAGCTTAGAAGAAAAAAAACAGGTTTTTCGAGAAATTCACGATATGCTAGGAGGAAATGTAAAGCTATTAATTAGTGGAGCAGCAAGCCTAGAAGCAGGGATAGAAGAAAAATATAGATTATTAGGCTTTAACTTAGTACAAGGGTATGGCTTGACAGAAACTTCTCCCGTAGTAGCGATGGGAAACAAAAAATATCATAAAATAGGGTCGATTGGAAAAGCGGTTCCAAGTGTTAAAGTAAAAATCGTAAATCCGAATAGCGAAGGGATTGGCGAGTTGGTAGTACAAGGTCCAAATGTCATGCTAGAATATTATGAAAATCGAGCCGATACCAAAAAAGCCTTAGTAGATGGCTGGTTCTACACAGGAGATTTAGCAAGGATAGATGAAGAAGGCTACATTTTCATTTGTGGAAGAAAGAAAAGTGTCATTGTTCTAAAAAATGGTAAAAATATCTTTCCAGAAGAAATGGAAAATTTAATCAACCGTATTGAAGGGGTAGAAGAGTCTTTTGTATTTGGAAAACAAATGTCGGAAGATAAAAATGATATCAAGATATTTGCTAAATTAGTCTATAACCAAGAGATTGTAGAAACTACCTATAAAGTACAGGGAGAACAAAAAATTTACGAAGCGATGAACGAAAAAATAAAAGAAATTAATAAAACTATGCCACATTATAAAGCCATTAAAGGTATTATTTTAACACAAGAGCCTTTGATAAAAACAACTACTAACAAGATTAAAAGGCAAAGTAATTTGGACGTAATTAGAAAAGAGGAAAAATGAAAATAATTCATTATGATGAAATCGATTCAACCCAATTAGAAGCGTGGAGAAAAATAGAAAAACATGAAATTCAAAGTGGAACGATTATTGTAGCAGATAGGCAAACCAAAGGAAAACGGAACCCATGGGAGAAAATGGTACACCGAAGAAAAAGGAAATATAGCTTTTTCTTTGGCCTTAGAAGTAGATTGTGAAATTGAACAATTAGAAGGGATGACTTTAGAAATAGCCAATACCTTAGTTCAAGTATTGGAAAGCTTGTATGCTATCCATTTAGAAATAAAGTTTCCCAATGATTTGGTCTATCGAGGAAAAAAGTTAGGCGGTATTTTGACGGAAACAAAGTTAAAAGGAAAAAAAGTAAAGCATATAGTAATTGGAATTCGGTATCAATACAAACCAAGAGCAATTTCATGAGGAAATTAAGGAAATTGCTAGCTCCATAAAAAATGAATTTAAAATAGAGGTTGACAATAGGCAAGTGATAGAAATGTTTTGCAAGGCATGGCAAAAGAAGTTAGAAAGGATGAAAATAAGATGAAATTAGGTTTTTTATTTCCAGGGCAAGGTTCCCAAAGTGTGGGGATGGGAAAGGATTTATATGAAACGTATGAAGAAGTAAGAAAAATCTATGAAAAAGTAAAAGAAATAACAGGGATAGATATTGCTAAAATCTCTTTTGAAGGAGAAGAGGCGGTATTAAATGAAACCAAGAATACACAACTTGCTATTTTGACGATGAGTTTAGGGATTTTAGAAGTGCTAAAGAAACACGAGATTAAAGCAAATGCAGTAGCAGGTTTAAGTTTAGGAGAATATGCTGCTTTACTTTATAGTGGAGCCTTAAGCTTCGAAGAAGGCGTAAAGTTAGTCCAAAAAAGAGGAGAATATATGCAGAAATTGGTGCCAGAAGGCGAGTGGTTAATGGCTGCCATTATGGGATTAAGTGAAGAACAAGTACAAGAAGTTTGTCAAAAGGTAACCAAAGGTTTTGCTGTCCCAGCTAATTTTAATACCACAGGTCAAATTGTGATTTCAGGGGAAAAAGAAGCAGTAGAAGAAGCAGAAGTTATTGCTAAAGAAATGGGAGCGAAAAAAGTAAGAGTATTAAAGACAGCAGGACCTTTTCATACCAAAAAATTAAGCATGGCAGCAGAGGCATTAAGAAAAGAATTAGAAACCATAACGTTTGGGGATTTTCAAGTACCTGTTGTTAAGAATTTAGATGGAGAAATGTATCAAGCAGAAGATGACAAAAAAGAGATATTAACCAATCATATTATGAGTCCTGTTTACTTTTCGAAAAGCCTAAAAACCATGTTAACTATGGGAATTGACACCTTTGTTGAAATTGGACCAGGCAAGACCTTGTCAGGCTTTGTTAAAAGGATAGAGAGTGAAAGCCAAGTTAATATTTTTACGATTAATAATGTAGAGAGTTTAGAAACTATGATTTTAGAGGTGGAAGGGAGAAAAGAAAATGGATAAAGTAGCATTGATTACAGGGGGAACACGAGGAATTGGAAAACAAATTGCTTTTACATTAGCCAAGGAAGGCTACCATATCGCTTTAAATTATCGAAAAGAAAATGAAGAATTAGAAAGTACGATAAAAGAAATCAAAGAAAATAAAGTAGATTGTTTGGCGGTAAAAGGAGACGTATCTAGTTTTGAGGACTGCGAGGAATTCGTAAAACAAGTAATCGAAAAGTTTGGTAAAATCGACGTATTAGTGAATAATGCAGGAATTACCAAAGATATGTTACTCATGAGGATGAAAAAAGAGGATTTTGAACAAGTGATTGACGTGAATTTAATAGGAACTTTTAATGTCACAAAAAATGTAATTACCCATATGTTAAAGGTTCGCTCTGGTCGAATTATCAATATTTCTTCTGTGGTTGGTCTATCTGGAAATGCAGGGCAAACCAATTATGCAGCTTCTAAAGCAGGGATAATTGGCTTTACCAAAAGTTTAGCAAAAGAGGTGGCTTCTAGAGGAATATTGGTAAATGCCGTAGCCCCTGGATTTATCGAAACAAGCATGACAGAGGTGCTAAAAGAGGAAGTCAAAGAGGAAATTGCCAAAAGTATTCCACTAAAACGTATGGGGACATCTCAGGACGTAGCCAATGTAGTAAAGTTTTTAGCATCAGAGGATAGTTCTTATGTTACAGGTCAAGTATTACAAGTAGATGGTGGTATGTTAATGTAAAAACAAATTGAAAGCAGCATCTTGTACTTTGAATTTGTTTTTGAAGGGAAGAAAGGAAAGAAAAATGGAAAAAAGAGTTGTAATAACAGGTGTAGGAGCGATTACACCAATTGGAAAGAATAGTGAGGAGACTTGGAAAGGAATTCAAGAGAAAAAGTGTGGAATTGGGAAGATAAGTTTGTTTGATGCTAGTAATTTTAAAACGAGTTTAGCTGCCGAAGTTAAAGATTATGACCCAAGCCAGTATTTTGATCGAAAAGAAGCCAAAAGATTAGATAGAAGTTCACAGTTTGCTTTGATAGCGGCAAGAGAGGCTTTTCAAGATAGTGGAATAACAGAAGATAATACAAATTTAGAAAGAGTAGGTGTATTTGTAAGTACTGGAATTGGTGGACTTAAGACCATCCAAGAACAATGTGAGGTAAATTGTACGAAAGGGAATAACAGGGTTTCGCCTATGTTTATTCCTATGTCGATTGCGAATATGCCTTCTGGAAATATTGCGATTGATTTAGGGCTAAAAGGAGAGTCTATTTCGATTGTAACGGCATGTGCGTCTTCTACTCATGCGATAGGAGAAGCATATAAAACCATTAAATACGGTTCAGAAGATGCTGTTCTAGCAGGTGGAACGGAAAGTTCTATTTGTGAGGTTGGCATTGCAGGTTTTGAAAATATGAAGGCTTTATCTTATGCGACAGATGAAAATAGGGCAAGTATTCCTTTTGATAAGGAAAGAAGCGGTTTTGTTATGGGAGAAGGAGCCGGAGTTCTTGTGTTAGAAGAACTAGAACACGCCAAGAAAAGAGGGGCTAAAATCTATGCAGAAGTGATTGGATATGGAGCGACTTCAGATGCTTATCATATTACTTCTCCAGCACCAGAAGGAGAAGGCGGAGCAAGAGCAATGAAAAGAGCCATAGAAGATGCTAAGATTAAACCAGAAGAAATTGATTATATTAATGCACATGGAACGTCTACTCATCTAAATGATTCTTGTGAGACGATGGCAATTAAAACGGCGTTAGGAGAAGCAAGCAAAAAGGTAATGGTTAGTTCTACCAAAGGAAATATTGGTCACTTGTTAGGAGCAGCAGGTGGTGTAGAAGCAATTATTTGTGCTAAGGCACTAGAGGACCAATTGGTTCCACCAACGATTAACTATCAAGAAAAAGATGAGGACTGCGATTTAGATATTGTGCCAAATGAGATAAGAAGAGTACCACTAAATATTGTTATGTCTAATTCGTTAGGGTTTGGTGGTCACAATAGTAGTATTGTATTGAAAAAATATGAAGGGTAGGAGAGATGGTTATGGAATATGAAAAAATCAAACAACTAATGGAAGATATGGGGAATTCAAAGTTGACAGCAATTGATATTGATTTTCCAGATGGGACTAAAATTAGTATGAAGAAGGAAAATGTATCAACAAAAGAAGTGATAAAAGTGGAAAAGGCCCAGACAAATGAGAAGAAACAAGAAGAAAAAGAAGAGACAGAAGAAGTGGGAAATGTAGTAAAGTCTCCTATGGTAGGAACTTTTTATTCCAAACCTTCTCCTAATAGTGAAAGCTATGTGACAGTGGGGCAAAAGGTAAAGAAAGGTGACGTGCTTTGCATTATTGAAGCGATGAAGTTGATGAACGAGATTGAGTCTGAGTTTGAGGGAGAGGTTGTTGAGATTTTGGTTAAGGATGAGGATACGGTAGAATATGGTAAGCCTTTGTTTGTGATTAAATAGAAGAAAGAATTATTATTAAATAAAAAAAGAGCCGGCGGATATAGCGTTGCCGGTTCGGGAGGTAGGACTGCATAGGTTAGAATTTTATCAAGTGCTTTCGATAAAAATCAGGAATAACTTCTCTCGGAGACCTTTTTAATAGTTCCTTGCACACTTTTTGTATGGCATCAGGTGATAAAGTACTTGGCATAGTGAGAAACTCATCGTCTAATTCCCACCCCGAGGAAAAAGCGTATTTTTCTAATGCCTTGGTAACTTCTTTACAGTCACTGATGAATTTTTCTGTTTCTTCGAGCTTCTTAAGATAATCCTCAAAAATTTGCTGTTCTACTTTCATTTTGTAATCCTCCTTATTAATTAAAAGAATTTTCTTAATCTACTTAATTATATCACAAATTAGACATAAAATCAAATTTTAGAAAGAAGAAAGAGAGTGAAAAAATGTTAAATAAAAAACAAATTGAAGAAATTATACCACAAAGAGAACCATTTTTAATGATAGACGAAGTCGAAGAATATAAGCCAGGAGAAAGTGCTGTTGCCTATAAATACGTAAATGAA
The DNA here is from genome assembly GCA_947574235.1 of uncultured Clostridium sp. Classification (GTDB taxonomy): domain Bacteria; phylum Bacillota; class Clostridia; order TANB77; family CAG-508; genus CAG-269. The sequence goes on from CANPIU010000004.1 coordinate 48,885, forward strand.
AAAGAGTGGTATTTCAAAGGTCATTTTCCAGGAAATCCTATCATGCCAGGTGTATTAATCACAGAGAGCTTGGCACAAACAGGAGCCATAGCGATTCTTAGTTTGGAAGAAAACAAAGGGAAAAATGCTTTATTTGGTGGAATTGATAAAATGAAATTCAAAAAAATGGTAGTACCAGGCGATAAATTAAAATTAGAAGTAAAAATTATTAAGCAGAAAGGACCAATTGGGGTAGGAGAAGCCATAGCAACGGTTGATGAAAAGATAGTAGCAAGGGGAGAGTTGACTTTTGCTGTGGTATAGATTGAAAAGGGTAAGAGAAAAGAACGGAGAGTGAGAAAATGAACAAAATATTAATTGCTAATCGAGGAGAAATAGCTGTTAGAGTTATAAGAGCTTGTAAAGAAATGAACTTAAAAACGGTAGCTGTTTATTCCGAAATGGATAAAGATGCTATGCATACTCGTCTAGCAGATGAAGCAGTTTGTATTGGACCTGCCAATCCAGGAAAAAGTTATCTAAACTTTAAAAATATCATTGAAGCAGCGAATATAACAGGAGCCGATAGTATTCATCCAGGGTTTGGATTTTTATCCGAAAACAGTCAATTTGCTAAAATATGTGAAGAATCCAACATTAAATTTATTGGACCATCTTATCAAGTCATCGAAAAAATGGGAAATAAGTCTAACGCCAAAGAAATGATGAAATCAGCAGGAGTACCAGTCATACCAGGTTCAGACGGAAGTGTTAAAGGGCTAAAAGATGCCATTAAAATAGCAGAAAAAATCGGTTATCCTGTTTTATTGAAGGCAGCAGCTGGTGGCGGTGGTAAAGGAATTCGTTTGGTAAATAGTGCAGAAGAAATGGAAAGTAGTTATAATATTGTAAAGCAAGAAGCCAAGCTATCCTTTAATGATGATGAAATTTACATAGAAAAATTTGTAAAAAATCCTCGTCACGTAGAAATACAAATTTTAGCAGACGAACAGGGAAACGTGGTACATTTAGGAGAAAGGGACTGTTCTATCCAACGAAAAAACCAAAAGATAATAGAAGAAACACCATCAACAGCCATTGATGACAAACTAAGAAATAAAATGGGAGAAGCAGCCATTAAAGCAGCCAAAGTAGCAGGATACAGTAGTTGTGGAACTATCGAATTTTTAGTAGACAGTGATAAAAACTTTTATTTTATGGAGATGAACACAAGAATTCAAGTAGAACACCCTATCACAGAAGAAAGAACAGGAATTGATATTGTAAAAGCACAAATTAAAATTGCAGCAGGAGAAACTTTAAAATTAAAACAAAAAAACATAGCCTTTAGAGGGCATTGTATCGAGTGTAGAATTAATGCAGAAAATCCAAGTAAAAACTTTATGCCATGTCCAGGAACGATTACAGGGCTAAACTTACCAGGAGGAAATGGGGTAAGAGTCGATACTGCTATCTATGAAGGCTACACAATTCCACCATCTTATGACTCTATGATTGCGAAAATTATCACACACGGAGACACAAGGAATGAAGCCATTAGCAAAATGAAACGAGCCTTAGAAGAAATTGTAATAGAAGGGGTAGACACCAATATTGATTTCCTATTTAAAATAATTAAAAATCCAAATTTTATTCGAGGAAACTTTGACACCTCATTTATTGAAAAAGAAGGATTATGATTTTAGGTATGGGAGGAAAAAAACATGATAGTAGATAAAATAAAAAAAAGAGAGCCAACTGCGAAAAGAACAGAAAATCAAGTAGATATCCAAGTGGGAAAATGGGTAAAATGCGACAAATGTAAAGAAATATTGTACAAAGAAACAGTAAGAGCCAATTGTAGCATTTGCCCTAATTGCGGTGCGTACTTTAGGATGCATATTAACAAAAGACTGGAAAGTATTGTAGATGAAGGAACTTACAAAAAATTTGACTTAAATATCGATACGACCAATCCTTTAGCCTTAGAAGATTATCCTAAAAAAATCAAAGGATTACGAGAAAAAACAGGAATTCAAGAAGCGGTTAGTTGTGGGATAGGAGAAATCAAAGGAGAAAAAGTAGTTATTTGTGTCATGGATAGTGGATTTTTAATGGGAAGTATGGGAATTGTAGTAGGCGAAAAAATCACTTTTGCCATTGAACAAGCAATCAAGTTAAAACTTCCACTTATTATTTTTTGTGTTTCTGGTGGGGCTAGGATGCAAGAAGGAATTATCTCTTTAATGCAAATGGCAAAAACCACGGCGGCCATTTCTAAATTAAATGAGGCAGGTTTATTATACATATCTGTTTTAACAGACCCAACCTATGGAGGGGTTACTGCTTCTTTTGCTAGTATTGCGGATATCATTTTAGCAGAACCGGGAGCCATGATTGGCTTTGCAGGTCAAAGAGTCATTGAGCAAACCATTGGAGAAAAGTTGCCAGAAGGTTTTCAAACAGCAGAGTTTTTACTAGAGCATGGCTTTATTGATAAAATTGTAGAAAGAAAAGAATTAAAAGATACCTTATATCAATTAATTCAATTCAATCAATAGGAGGAGAAGGATGAAGGAATTAACGGCGTGGGAAAAGGTTGAAATAGCAAGAAGTCCGAAACGAAAAACAGCATTAGATTATATCGAAGAGATTTTTGATGATTTTATGGAATTACACGGCGATAGAAATTTTAAAGATGACAAGTCAATTGTGTGTGGGCTAGCAAGAATTGGTAAACAAAATTACACCATAATTGCTGAGCAAAAGGGAAGAACGACCAAAGAAAATATCGAAAGAAACTTTGGGATGCCCAATCCAGAAGCATATCGAAAGGGAATTCGATTTATGGAGCAAGCTGAAAAATTCAGAAGACCAGTGATTACTTTTATTGATACCAAAGGTGCCTATCCAGGAATTGGAGCAGAAGAAAGGGGGCAACGGAGAAGCGATTGCAAGTTCTATGTTAGCACTTGCTAAATTAACGGTGCCAGTAATTAGCATTGTGATTGGAGAAGGTTCAAGCGGAGGAGCCTTAGCGTTAGGGCTTGGAAATAAGGTATTAATGCTAGAAAATGCAATTTATTCTATATTGTCGCCAGAGGGGTATGCTAGTATTTTGTGGAAGGATGCTTCTCGAACCAAGGAAGCAGCAGAAAAAATGAAGTTGACAGCAAAAGATTTATATGAATTAAAAGTCATAGATAAGATTATCAAGGAACCAAAGGGAGACGAAGAAGAAAGTTTTTTGAAAGTGGCAAAGAGTTTGAAAAAGGAAATTTTGAAAGCTATGGAAGAAAGAAAAGATAGGACCCCACAAGAAGTGCAAGAGGAGAGATATCAAAAGTTTAGAAATATGGGAGAATATGAAAGTTTATAGGAGGAAAAGAAAATGATTTTAGAAGGAAAGAAAATTTTAATTATGGGAATTCGAAATAAGTGGAGCATTGCTTTTGGGATTGCAAAAGCGGCTTATGAAAATGGAGCCCAATTGATTTTTACTTATATGGGAGAAGAGAACAAAGAGAAAATGGAAGCATTGATTTCAGAATTTAAAGGAAGCAAGGCTTATGTTTTAGATGGTGCCTCAGAAGATGATATTGTAAAAAAAGCATTTACAAAAATCAAAGAGGAAAATGGGAAAATCGATGGTATTGTTCACGCAGTGGCACATGCCAATACAGAGGATTTGCATAATGATTTTATTTTTACTAGCAAAGAAGGCTTTGCTCATGCATGCGATGTAAGTAGCTATTCTTTTGTGTTAGCAGCAAGACAAGCAAAAGAGTTAGATATGCTAGAAGAACAAGCTAGTTTAGTTACTTTAACTTATCACGGTTCTACCAAAGTAATTGATAATTACAATGTAATGGGAGTTGCGAAAGCAGCCTTAGAGGCTAGTGTTAGATATTTAGCAGAAAATTTAGGAAGAGAAGGCATAAGAGTAAATGCCGTTTCGGCAGGACCAATCAAAACTCTTTCAGCGAAAGGAATTAAAGATTTTGGGTCAGTGTTAACGGTCATAGAAGAAAAAGCACCACTTCATAAAAATGTGACAACGACACAAGTAGGAAATGTAGCCACATTTTTATTGAGTTCTATGTCAGATAGTGTTACAGGGCAAGTGGTTTACGCCGATAATGGATATAATATCATGGGAATTTAAAAGGGTCATGCACTTTTCATTTTTGCCAAACATACAATTAGGTTATGGAGATTAAAAAAGCAAAAATGGAGGTGCATTTGTCATGCTATCGCTTTTTATGACGGGAATAGTAGGCTTTTTAGAATTCTTAAAATCAGCTGTATTTGTAGTCCGGCTATATACAAGGGGGAAATTTATTTCCAGAACCGCTAACTGCAGAAGAAGAGAAGAATTGCTTAGAACAGATGGCAAAAGGAGATGACGAGGCAAGAAATATTTTAATTGAAAGAAACCTAAGATTAGTAGCCCATGTGGCTAAAAAATATAGTACAACCAAAGTCGAACAAGATGATTTAATATCGATTGGAACAGTTGGGTTAATCAAAGGAATTAATAGTTTTAACATAGAAAAAGGAGCTAGACTTTCAACCTATGTTTCTCGTTGTATTGATAATGAAATTTTAATGCACCTAAGAGCAACCAAAAAGCTTCGGAGCAGAAGTGTATTTAAATGAACCAATTGGAAAAGATAAAGATGATAATGTGGTGACATTGCAAGAAGTTTTGGAGAATAACGAAAGAAATATAGAGGAAGAAGTAGATATTAAGATGAAGGTAAAATTGCTCTGTCAAAAGATGAAGGAGATTTTGAAAGACCGTGAGAGAACCATTTTGGAATTACGCTTTGGTCTTCGGAGGTCATAAACCTAAAACACAAAATGAAATTGCGGAAATGATGGGGATTTCTCGTTCCTATGTGTCTAGGATTGAAACGAAGGCAATTGATAAGTTAGCACAGGAAATAAAAGAATAAGAAAAAAATAAAGGGTTCTCTGATAAAAGAAAATCCTTTTTTTAAATGCTAAAAAATTAAGAAATGAGGACTTGAAAATATTTCCAATCTATGGTAAGATAAGAGGAAAAGTTAGGAGGGATTTAGATGGCAACCATTGAAGATTTTGAAAAAATAGATATAAGAGTAGGAACCATATTAGAAGCATCCATTAATCAAAAAGCCAGAAAACCAGCCTATCAATTGAAAATAGACTTTGGAGAGGAAATAGGAATAAAAACTTCATCAGCACAAATTACACAATGCTATCAAGAACAGGAATTAAAAGGAAAGCAAATAATAGCAGTTGTGAATTTTCCACCAAGACAAATTGCTGAAGTAAAGAGTGAGGTATTAGTGCTAGGAAGTAAATCGAAACAAGGAATTGTTTTATTAAAGCCTACTTCAGAAGTAGAAAATGGGGATAAAATTTATTAAAGAGTTAGGAGAAAAAATGCAAAGAACGAAATTAAAAGATAGAATATTGCCAAGCTATACGAAAGGAGAAGAAATCTTCAATATGACTTCTCATATTGTAGGGGCTGTTTTAGGGGTAGTTGCAACAGTATTATGCATTGTGTTTGCGGCTATTCATAGAAATGTATATGGTGTCATTAGTGGTGCTATTTATGGGGTAACGATGATAGTATTATACACCATGTCTAGTATTTATCATGGGCTGAGTCCGAAATTTACTTCTAAAAAAGTTTTTCAGGTATTAGACCATTGCTCTATCTTTTTACTGATTGCAGGTTCCTATACACCATTTGCTTTATGCTCTATTCGAGAAGCAGACGCAGTGGCTGGCTGGGCAATCTTTGGGATAATATGGTTATTTGCTATTTTAGGAATTGTACTAAATTCCATTGATATTAAGAAATTTAAAAAATTTTCTATGCTTTGTTATTTATTAATGGGTTGGTGTATTATCGTAAAAGGAGGCTTATTGCCAGAACTATTAACCTTAAATGGTTTTATCCTTTTAGTAGCAGGACGGAATAGCCTATACGATAGGAGCCATTATTTATGGTGTAGGGAAAAAACATAAATATTTTCACTCTATTTTTCATCTATTTATATTACTAGGTAGTTTTTTACAATTTATGTGTATTTTACTCTATGTAATGTAAAAATGAAAAAGTGAGATTTTAAGTAAAAAAGTAAGATAAAATTATTTAAAGAAAGAATAAGGAGCGAAAAGAAACACCTATTTACTTGTAAGTTACAACTCAAATATGATACAATAAAAATAACTTAAGAAACAAATAAAAAATTACCCTGCATAGTGCGTATAGGCAGAATTTTTAGAACCAACACACGATAAGAGGGGCTAATCTCTAAATATGGCGTGCAAGCTCACCAGAATAAGTAGTAGTGAGAAGCCCAGGAATATTTAGGTAGGCACCCACCTGTTTTTGGGAACAGGTCCTTAAAAATTCATGGCA
>CANPIU010000005.1 GCA_947574235.1 uncultured Clostridium sp.
GACAAAGAGGAACCAAAATGCATCCAGGAACAAATGTAGGAAAAGGTAGTGATGATACCTTGTATGCATTAATAGATGGAAATGTAAAATTTGAAAGAAAAGGTAGGGATAAGAAACAAGTAAGTGTTTATCCTACAGAACAATAAAAATTGAAGGAACTTTTCAGTGAGATAAATGAAAAGTTCCTTCTATTTTTATTATTGTATCTTATTAATAATAGAAATGTCTTTTTCTAAAAACAGGGCTTGTTGCTCAATAGTATCTAATTCTTGTCCACAACATAAATTTGCTGTATTATGGCTATTGTGAGCATTTAGGGAATTATGAATTTTTTTCTTGTATAGGTGTGCTATATTAATTGGCAGTGAACTAAGGGTTCTATCTATTTCATGTTGTAGATACTGACTTAATTCTATTAAATCATTATCAGAAGGTACAAAGGAATAAAAACTTTTATGTGCTGGCTTAAAGGGAGAAAGAACTACATGGCAACCTAACGGAATTAATTGTTGGATTGCTTTTTTTATGTTATCATTGGAATTTAAACCAACAATCAACGAGGTTCGTACATTATATTTTCCAAATACTTCTATTCCAGCCTTAATAAAATCCATATAGCCATTATGTCCTATTTCAGATTTTGTTGTACCAATATTTAATTTTGTAGGACTAACCGAGCAAAATTTAGTTAAATCTTTTTGTTCCCATAATTCCATGTTAGGAGAAATGGTAGTAGTGCCAATTGACTTTAAAAATTGTAAATATTTTAAATATTCTTCATATCTATTGCTATCATTGTATACATATTGATTGAAGCCTCTTGGGGTTAGCATGAGATCAATAGAGCCAGTAGGTGAAACTTTTTTGAAAGTGTGTATGCTTTCTTGTACGAATTCAGTCCATGAATTCATGTCTGCTAAATTAGGATTACCACCTGTGATAAATAGGGTTTGAATTTTATTGGCTAGTGTTAATTTTCTTATTAAATGAGTAATCGATTTTTTTCTTTCAAGGGTAAGAGTATTGTCAATATAATTAATAGGGCCAGTACCAAAATCACAAAATTTGCAACCACTAATACAATTATTTCCACCTATACTAGTCCTTATTCGTATTCCTCCTGCTTGCAAGACAACAACTTCATCATCTGTATAGTTATCTTGTTTGAAAATACCACAATCGCTAAGCTTAATTGGATATTTTTTATTTTGGATGACATATTGACCAGTGATAGACAAGCAGTTATCATTATCAACATTTAATATTAAATGTGTTTTATTTTTCCAAGTTTCTGTATGGATAGAAGAAAGCTTTTTTAGAGTAGCTGTTGTATATTCTCTAACGCGTAAGTAATCCTCAAAAGATAGATTTTGAGGAAGAACAGAGAATAGGGTATCTTGATTTTGGTGATTTTTAAGGATTTCAAATTCTTGTTTTGACAGGGTACCTCCTAGTTTAATAAAAATACCAGTAGTTGTTCTGTAACCAGTATATTGAGAAGACTTTAACATTTCAAATACTTCATCTGATACCAGAATTCCATTTGCATATAAGTTATTTTTTAAAAGGGAGGAAAGGGGTATATTTTCTATTTGTTTCATTTGCATTGTAAATTTCTCCTATTTTAATATTTTTATTCAGTATAGATATCAGTAGATAGATAACTTAAAGTTTCGCATTCAAAATGTTCAGAAAAACTATCTAGTGTTTCTATAGGATTTGTATTAAATTTTTTATTTTCTATCCCATATTCATTGATATAGGTACGATAATTAACAGAAAAGTCTTTTAATAGAATTGGTTTATCATAAAAACAATTATAGTTTAGTTCTTGTAGTGATGGTAAATGATTTTCTTGTAAGGCTTTATTCAAAATAGTAGACGAGTTCTGAAATCTAGGATTGATTTCCATAAAGTATACTTCATCTTCATATACGATACTATCAATCCCTAAAATGCCTCGATAGCCTTTTTTCTGCATTAATTCTCCAATTATAGTGGCATATTTTTTTAGTTTTGTATCGATTTGATTTGTAATAACCTTTTGATATTTAATAAAATCACTACCTTTATAGATTAATCGATTTTGTGACAATTCTATATTTTGCATAGATGGAGGCATTAATATGATATCATTTTTAGAAATGAGAATATGGATATTAACAGGAATATTATTTTTACAATAACGTGTAATCATATAGGTTTGATTTTTATTTAGATTAATTTCATTTTTATTGGTTTCAGTCAAGACAGTAGTACCAAAACCTCCAGAACTTATATCTGTTTGTAAAACCAATTCGCAATTTCCCATATTTTGCTTTAGTTTTTCAAAAGAAAAATTAGTAGAGTTTGTGAGAATATATTTTAAAACAGGGATATAATCTTTTAAAAATTCTTTTATTTTGAATTTATGATTAATAAATTCAATTAGTTCTTGGTTGTTTAAACATAATACATAATCTAATAATCCTAGTTCTTTTAGGCTATCATAACTAAAAATTTGGCTATAATACATGAATTTTACATTGGGATTCTTTTCAATATTTTGAAGCAACTCTTTATTATAAAAATCAGCTATAAATTTAAAGTAAATTTCATTGTTATGATTAATATTCTTTTTTATTTGATTTCGTAGAGAGTTATGGTTGTTTCCAAATAGGCTAATAGCATCACTTATTAAATTACAATATTTTATTTCAGATTCTCGTAACCCAACCCAAATTAAATCTTTAATAGTACTTCCTCCTTTTGTAGGTTATGTTAATAGTATATCGATAAGTATAGCATAAATATTGAAAAAATGCAATAATTATGCTAATTTAAGACAATATATTTTTTGTTTTTTCTATTTACAAATGTAAAAAAATGTAGTATAATAGGAAAAATAAACCAAGGGAGAAGATGTAGAAACATCTTATTTTTGTATTAAAAGGGAGGAGAAAAAGAAAATGGCAAAAATCGTAGGAGATATTTCAAGAACATTTAACGAGTACCTATTATTACCAAATTTAACAGACGAAAGATGCATACCAAGTAATGTATCATTAAGAACACCATTAGTTAAATACAAAAAAGGAGAAGAAGCCAAATACCATGCCAATGTACCAATGGTATCAGCCATTATGCAAGCTGTATCGGGAGAGCAAATGGGAATAGCCCTAGCAAGAGAAGGGGGAGTAGCCTTTATCTATGGCTCACAATCTGTTGCATCACAAGCAGAAATGGTAAGGCACGTAAAAAAACATAAAGCAGGATTTGTGGTAAGTGACTCTAATGTAAAATCAGGAACCTTATTAAAAGAAGTGATTGACTTAGTACAAGAAACCGGTCACTCAACGGTAATTGTAACAGACGATGGAACGGCAAGAGGAAAATTTGTAGGATTAGTGACTGATAAAGATTATAGAATTTCAAGAGATAGTTTTGAAGAACCAATTGATAAATTCATGACGCCAAAGGATAAAGTTGTATGGGCTCATGAGGGAATTAGTCTAGCAGAAGCCAATGATTTAATTTGGGATAAAAAAATTGCTTGTTTGCCAATATTAGATGATGAGGAAAGACTAAAATATTTAGTATTTAGAAGAGATTATGAAGAAAGAAAGAACAATCCAGACTCTTTACTAGATGAAAATAAAAGATATATCGTAGGTGCAGGAATTAATACAAGAGATTATGAAGAAAGAATACCAGCCCTAGTAGAAGCAGGTGTAGACTTAATTTGTATGGACTCATCTGACGGATACTCTATTTGGCAAAAAAATACCATTGACTTTGTAAGAGAAAAATATGGAGACGACGTTAAAATTGGAGCAGGAAATGTAGTCGATAGAGAAGGATTTATGTACCTAGCCAAAGCAGGAGCAGATTTTATCAAAATCGGTGTAGGAGGAGGCTCTATCTGTATCACACGTGAAACCAAAGGAATTGGTCGTGGAAATGCCTCTGCCTTAATCGACGTAGCAGCAGCACGTGATGAGTATTTTGAAGAAACAGGAGTGTATATTCCTTTATGTATTGATGGTGGAATTGTACACGATTACCATATTACAATAGCATTAGCCTTAGGAGCAGACTTTGTTATGATGGGTAGATATTTTGCAAGATTTGACGAAAGCCCAACAAGAGTAATCAAAAAAGGAAATGCATTTGTCAAAGAATATTGGGGAGAAGGTTCTAACAGAGCTAGAAATTGGCAAAGATATGATATGGGAGGTGCTAAAAAACTTTCTTTTGAAGAAGGAGTTGACTCTTATATTCCTTATGCTGGTAGCTTAAAAGACAATTTAGCCATTACCGTTGCCAAAATTAAATCTACTATGTGTAACTGTGGTTGTATTAGTATTCCAGAATTCCACGAAAAAGCAAGATTAACCCTTGTATCTGATATTAGTATTACCGAAGGTGGAGCACATGACGTTATCTTAAAAGAAATTGATAATCAATATAAATAAAGAAGAAACTCACAATAAAAAGGTTGTGAGTTTTATTTTATTAGGTAGGCTTGATTATTGAAAAGATACGTGATAAAATCAAACTTGATAACAAAAAAAGGACGAAAAGAAATGAAAAAATTATTATTTGCAGCCTATTCCTTAGACATAGGAGGAATTGAAACAGCCCTAGTAACTTTAGTTAATCAATTGGAAGAAAAAAACTATGATATTACGATGGTATTAGAAAAAAAACAAGGGATTTTTTTACAAGAATTAAATCCTAACATTAAAATCATAGAATATACGCCCAATGATAGTAAAAATCTAATCAAAAGAAAAGCGATAAACTTAATAAAAAGAATTAAATTTATCATAAAATATAAAAACAAGTTTGACTTTGCAGCCTCTTTTGCAACCTATTCGAATAGTAGTTCTTTCGTCGCAAGAACAGCTTCTAAAAATAGCTGCTTATGGGGTCATGCTGACTACTTAACACTATTTAACCAGAAAGAAAAAGAAGTAAGAAAGTTTTTTGAAGAGAAAAAATGCCATCAATTCAAAAATATTATTTTTGTATCCAAGGAAGGAAAAGAAAGCTTCTTAAAAGTCTTTCCAGAATTAGAAGAAAAGACAAGGGTATGTAACAATTTAATTAACGAAGAAAAAATAAGCAAAATGGCAGAAGAAACCATAGAATTAAAAAAGGACGAAGAAAAATTTACCTTTATTAATGTAGGAAGACATGATGAAAAGCAAAAAAAATTAACTAGAATTATAGCAGCAGCTAAAAGATTAAAACAAGAAAATAAAGCTTTTAAAATCTTGTTAGTTGGTGATGGACAAGATAGCAAAATGTATCAAGAATTGGTAAAAAAAGAAAACTTAACAGACATCATTTCCTTTTTAGGGAAAAAACAAAATCCATACCCTTACTTTAAAATAGCAGATTGTGTTATCTTAAGTTCCGATTATGAGGGCTATCCAGTGGTATTTTTAGAAAGCTTTATCTTAAATCGACCTATTATAACCACAAAAGTATCTGATTATGAAGAAGTAGAACAGGGATATGGGTTAGTTGCTGAAAAAACAGAAGAAGATATCTACCAAAAAATGAAACAAATGTTAGAAAAGGGATTTACCCTAGAAAAAAAATTCAATAGTAAAATGTATAACCAACAAATCCTAGAAAACTTAGAAAAAATCTTTTAAAAAGGAGGCAAAATGGCAAATTTAAGTATTATTGTACCAGTCTACAATACTGGAAAATACATAGAAAAATGTTTAAATTCTATTAAAGAGCAAACGAGAAAAGAAACCATAGAAATCCTTATTATAAACGATGGTTCAACCGATAATTCAGCCCAGATAATAAAAGACTATATTAAGAAACAACCAGAACAAAGTGATATTCAATATTTTGAAAAAGAAAATGAAGGAATTGCTAAAACCAGAAACTTTGGTATCCAAAAAGCAACCTCTCCTTATATCCTATTTTTAGACTCTGATGATTACCTAGATAGCCAATTAGTAGAAAAAATAAAACCTTATATGGATAGACAAATTGACGTAATCAAATTTAAACTCAAACGAGTTGACCAAAATAAAGAGGTATTAGAAAAAGTAGAGGGACCAGTCTTTGGAGAAATGACAGGAGAAGAGGCTTTTCACAAACTGTATTGTGAAGATATCTTACTAGATTCTCCTTGTGTATATGTATTCAAAAAAGAATTATTCACAAAGAATAGCCTGTCTTTCCAACGAACCTATCACGAGGACTTTGGCTTAATTCCTATTCTTTTGTTAACGGCAAGAAGTGTAGTGTCTATACAAGATTATTTATACAATTATGTGCAAGTAGAAAACAGTATTACTAGAAATAATGATTACCAAAAAACACTTCAAAAAATGGATGACTGTTTAGCACATTACGATACTATGGTGGAAACCATTGAAAAGTTAAACTTAAGCAAGAAAGCCAAAGAAGACATTAAAATCTATTACACCAATGGAATTTTGTTAAAACTAAAAGAATTGAAAGAAACCGATAAAGATAACTATATTCGAGAAATGAAAAAAAGGAAATTTAGAAAAAATATTAAAGTTAGAAATGTAAAACAATTATTCAAAAAGATACTATTGTTAATCAATGTAAAATTATATTTGAAAATGAGGTAGAAAAATGCCAAAGGTAAGTATTATTGTACCAGTTTATAATGTAGAAAAATATGTAGAGAAATGCTTGAAAAGTTTACTTGAGCAAACTTTAGAAGACATAGAAATAATCGTTGTAAATGATGGTTCAACCGATAACTCAAAAGAAATTATACAAAAAATAGTGAAACAATTTCCCGATAAAATGGTATATAAAGAGAAGGAAAATGGGGGACTATCCGATGCTAGAAATTATGGGATAAATTATGCTAAAGGAGAATACATTGCCTTTTTTGATTCCGATGATTATGTTGAAAAAGATATGTACCAAAAAATGTATGAATTAGCGAAAAAAGAAGAAAGTGACATGGTAGAGTGCGACTTTTTTTGGGAATATCCAGACCATGAAAAGAAAGACATAGGAAAAATGTATCAAGGGAAAAAAGAAATGCTAGAAAAAGTAAGAGTAATGGCGTGCAATAAACTAATCAAAAGAGAAATTTTAGAAAAGACAAACATAAGATTTCCCAAAGGACTTCGCTATGAAGACGTCGAATTTACCTATAAATTAGTTCCCTATTTAGAAAAAGTGTCATTACTACAAGAGCCATGTTTTCATTATGTACAAAGAGAAAATTCTATTTCTAATTTACAAAATGAAAGAACAAGGGAAATTTTCCAAGTGCTAGATAATGTTCTTGCGTATTATCAGCAAGAAGGATTTTATGCTGAGTATGAAACAGAGTTAGAATATATCTATGCAAGATATGCCTTTTGTAGTTCTTTTCTTAGGATGGTAAAAATCCAAGATAAAAAACTAAGAAAAGAACTATTGAGGAAGACATGGGAAAAAGTAAAGGAAAAATTCCCAAACTGGAAAAAAAATAACATTTTAAAAAGTCAAAAAAGTCTAAAAAACATTTATATGAGAACTTTAAACAAAGTAACCTTTAAACTATATAGCCAAATATTTAGAATTTTTTAGAGGAGAAAGAAACGAAAAAATGAAGAAAAAAAGAGAAGAAAATATATTGTGTTTATTGATTATCCTATGTCCTATTTTAGATATAACCAGTTTCTTATTTAGAAATGTTTTTAACACCAATTTTTCGCCATCTACTTTTTTAAGACCAATCATACCGACTGTGGTTCTTTTGTATTTATTTTTTACAAAAGATAAAAAATTTAAAATGCTTACGATTGGTTTTGGCATGTTATATGGCATTTATGCGATAGGGCATTTATATGCTTATGCTAAGATAACAACGGGAAGTAGTTATAGTGGTGTGGTGCAAGAAGCCCAATACTTGATTAATTATACTTATATGATAATGAATTTATGGATTTATATAACCGTATTTAAAGAGACGAATAACATAGAAAAATTATCGAAAAGTGTATTATTCGCTAATGTGATTTATATCGTGTCTATTCTAGTATCGATTTTAACGAAAACTTCTTCTAGTACGTATGTAGAAGGGATGGGCTATAAAGGATGGTTTGAGTCTGGAAACAGTTTAGGAGCTATCTTGATATTGTCTTTATTTATTATCTTAAAATATATTAAAGACAAAAAATATAGAAAAATAGCAATTCCTACTATTTTGGCAGAAGGCATTTTCTTAACTATGTTGTTAGGAACAAGAGTAGGTCTTTTTGGTTTTATCCTAACCCTTGTTATTTATCTAGTAGTAGAAGTAATCATTACCTTAAAACAAAAAGAGAAAATTAATAAAAAGATGATAGCTGGTGGAATAGCAAGTATTGCTATGATTACTTTAGTCGTTATTACCATAGGTTCTACCACGATGCAAAGAAGGAAGCATTTAAAAGACATTGAAAAAGACATTGTTGACACTTCTCAAAATCAAGAAGCACACGTAACAGGAGATATCTTAAAAGTCAAAGAGATGATAGAAAACAATACTTTGCCAGAAGGCTATATGGGAGAGGCAGAAAAACAATCCATACTTGAATTGTATGAAATAGCCAACCAAATGAAAATTACGAACAATGATAGACGTATGCAACAATTAATTTATAATATGGTCTTAATTAAAAATCAAGACAATCCGTTTTATCTATTGGTAGGAAATGGCCATTTATCTAATTTTAGAGAGTTAATCTTAGAAATGGAGATACCATCGTTTTTATTAGATTTTGGTATGATGGGATTTGTTCTATATTGGATGCCTTTTGCTAGTTTATTTGTATATGGACTTTATTTTTCGATTAAAAATAGAGGTAAAATAGATACAGAATTATTAATGTACTTGCTAGGAAGCGGATTTGTTTTTGCGATATCTTTTTTGGCTGGCTATACTTTTTTTAATTCTTCGAATATGATGATAATTATTGTGCTAAATACGTTAATGTTTCAGAAAATAAATAGACGAAAGAAGGAAGAGGAGGCAAAATGAAAAAGATTTTATTTGGAATTACAAATTTAAGCTTTGGCGGAGCAGAAAGAGTATTAATTGATTTAGCCAATTGCTTAAGTGAAACTTATGAGATTACGATTTTTACGATTTATGGGAAAGGGGAATTAGAACCACAATTATCTTCTAACGTAACGTTAAAAAGTTTATATGATAAATCTTATTTAGAGCTATCAAAATTTCAAAGATATGTTACTATGCCACTGAAAATATTGCTTTTTAACCGAAGGATTTATCGCCAAAAAATACGAAGCGATTATGATATCGAAATAGCCTTTTTAGAAGGACCTGTTACTAGATTATTGAGTACGAAAAATACTAAAACGAGAAAATTGGCTTGGGTGCATAATGATATGAGCCTTGTTTTTGGACAAGGGATAAAGGCCAAAATAAAGAGATGGATAGATAAAAAAGTCTATAGTCAATATGAAAAATTAATTTTTGTAAGTTATGATAATTTAGAAAAGTTTAAGCAACTTTATCCAACGTTAAAAAAGGAAAAAGGAGTAATTTATAATTACATTGATAAGGATAGAGTAATAGAAAAGGCAAAAGAAGAGGTAGAAGAAAAGTTTGATGAAAAGATAACGAATTTTGTAACAGTAGCTCGATTAGTAGAACAAAAGGGAATTGATAGATTAATTGAAGTTCATAAACGATTACTACAAGAAGGCTTGTTTCACAATTTTTATGTAGTAGGAGATGGACCATTAAAAGAAAAACTAGAAGCATTAATCCAAAAAGAACAAGTAGAAGAAAGTTTTAAGTTGTTAGGAAAAAAGGAAAATCCATATCCCTATGTAAAAAAAGCAGATTATTTTGCATTATTGTCTTGGTATGAAGGCTATCCAATGGTGTTGTTAGAGGCACAAATTTTGCAAAAAAATATTATCATTACGAATACAGCAGCAAGAGAAACCTTGCAAAATTATAAAAATTATGCAATAGCTGAAAATTCACAAGAAGGAATTTTAGAGACATTAAGAAAGATTTTAAGAAATCAATCCGAAGAAAAAGAGGTAGATGAAGAATATCAAAATCAGGATATTTTAGAAAAAATTAAAAAATTAATAGAAATTGAGGAAAGAAAATGAAAATATCAATCGTAACACCAACTTATAATAGAGAAGCTTTACTACCAAGACTTTATGATAGTATCGTAGATAATAGCCATGATGAAATTAAAATCGAGTGGCTAATTATGGATGATGGCTCAACCGATAATACCAAAGTTTTAATTGATACATGGAGAGAAGAAAACAAAATCGAAATGAAGTATTTTTTTCAAGAAAATCAAGGAAAAATGGCAGCGATTAATCATATCATAAAAGAGACGACAGGAGATTTAATCGTAGAATGCGATTCCGATGATTATTTTTCAAAAAATGCTTTTGAAATTATCCAAAGAACTTGGGAAGAAAACAAAGAGGTAAAAGACTGTTATGCTATGTGCTTTTTAAAATACAATCAAGACAATCAAAATATGGGAAATGCTTTTAAAAAGAAGAAAACAACTATGTTTGATTTGTATTTTAAAGAAGGAGAAAATGGTGAAAAGGCACTAGTGTTTTTTGGTTCTATTCGAAAAAGATATTGTTATGAATTACAGAAAAAAGAAAAATTTGTGACAGAAGCTAGCATGTATTACAAAATGGATTTAACTTATCAAATACTATGTATTAATGAGCCAATTATGATTTGTGAATATCAAGAAGAAGGGTATAGTAACCATATTGAAAAACAGTTTAAAGAAAATCCCTATGGCTATTATGAGTATTTTAAGGAGATTTTGAAGAGGGACTTTAAAGGTGTGAAGTTTTCTAAAAGATTATATGTGATAAAGCATTATATTTTGTTTGGTTATTTAACGAAGCAATATCAAAGTAAGCCGATTAAAAATTGGCTAAATAAGGTTTTATACTATATTTTGTTGGTGCCAGGTTTGGTAAAGAGTAGCCTTTGGGCGAAATAAATTGGAAGAAAGTGTTATTGAATAAGAAAAAGTAAGAGTATATAATAAAAGTTGTGGGGGGATTTTTATGAGAACAAAAGGGAAAAGAATAATGATAGTAGCGATGCTTATAACTATCCTGTTACCAAGCTTTTTGGCAACAGTAAGTTTAGCAAGGGAAGAAATACAAAATGTTCAAGATAGGAAAGAGGAAGCAGTAGTTGTAGAAAATAAGCAAGAAACTGATAAAGAAAAAGAAACAGAGAATATTGAGGAAGAAAGAAAAGAGCAAGAAAAAGACACAGAGATAGAAGAAGAGAAACAAGACGAGATAGAGTTAGAAGAAAAACAAGAGGAAGAAAAAATAGAAATAGAACCTAAGGTAGAAGAAAATGCTTCAATACAAAAGAAAGCAATTTCCGATGCATCAATACAATTACCAGACGGAGATGGCGTTTATGTAATTGCAACAGCATTGGATGAAAATAAAGTAATTGATATTAGTGGTGGTTCAACGGTAAATGCTGCAAATGTTCAATTATGGAGAAATGCTAATGTAAAACAACAAAAATTTGAATTGCGCTATGACAAGCAGTTAAAAACTTATACCATAAAAGCAACTCATGCTAATAAAGTATTAGACGTAGCAGGCGGAGGAAAAGTAAATGGAACCAATGTGCAACAATATGAAAGTAATGGAACAATAGCACAACAATGGTTATTAGAAGATGCAGGAAATGGCTATTTTTATGTGGTTTCAAAGTGTAATGGCTTGTATTTAGAAGTAGCCAATGGACAAGCAAAAGATGGGGCTAATATACAAGTATATGAAGGAAAACAAAGCAAGGCTCAAAAATTTAAATTTATGAAAACACAAGATTTAATTCCCATAGAATTACCAGAAGGAGATGGGATTTATACGATTTCAACAGCGTTAGATAATAACAAAGTATTAGACGTAGATTGTGGTTCGAAAGAAAATGGAGCAAATATCCAATTGTGGACAAATCAAAATGTGAAGCAAGAACAGTTTCAATTAAAATACAATGGGCAGTCTCAAACGTATACTATAATATCTGTGTCTTCTAATAAAGCATTAGACGTAGCAGGTGGAGGCAAAAGAAATGGAACTAATGTACAACAGTTTGAGAGCAATAACACGATAGCACAACAATGGGTTTTACAAGAGGCAGGAAATGGCTATTTTTATGTTATGTCAAAGTGTAATGATTTATATTTAGACGTAAGTAATGCAAAAGCTGACAATGGTGCTAATATACAAATGTATCAAGGAAATCGAACCAATGCTCAAAAATTTAAATTTACAAAAGTTCCTGAATTAGTATCGAAAAAGTTACCAGAAGGAGATGGGATTTACCATATTGCAACAGCCTTAGATACCAATAAAGTGCTAGACGTAGATGCTGGCTCTTATGATAATTTTGCGAATATTCAACTATGGAGAAATGCCAAAGCACAACAAGAAAGATTTGAATTTAAATATAATGAAAAATTGAAAACTTATACGATTTTAGCAGTGCACTCTGGAAAAGCCTTAGATGTAGCAGGTGGCGGGATAAAAAGTGGAACCAATATACAACAATATGATAGCAATAACACGGTAGCACAACAATGGCTATTAGAAGAGGCGGGAAATGGCGAATATTATATTATTTCAAAATGTAATGAGTTATATTTAGAAGTAGCCAATGGACAAGCAAAAGATGGGGCCAATATTCAAGTGAGTGAAGGAAATCGAACCATAGCACAAAGGTTTAAACTGATTAAAGATAAAGAAATGGAAAGTAAAAAAACAATAGAAAATGGGATTTATCAAATTCATCCTAAAATGAATAAAGATAGAATTCTGCAAGTAAATAGTAGCTTAAATCAGTTACAATTAGTCAATCAGTCAAAGATTATTAATGATAACAATAAATTTAAAATAGACTATTTACAAAATGGATATTATAGCATAAAAGTATTAAAAGATTTACAAAATATAACGGTTGAAAACGGTGGAAAAACAAATGGAACTAAAGTTAAAATGCAAAAGCAAGAAAATTCAACGACACAGGAGTGGATAATTAAACAAACCAATGATGGCTATTTTAATATTCTAGCAAGATGCAGTGGGTTATATATGGATTTAACAGGAGATACCGATAAAATAGAAACTATTCTTCAAATGTATGAAAAGAAAGGAAGCGAAGCACAAAAGTTTTCCTTTGAAAAAGTAGAAGCAAGTGTAGAAGGAGAAAAGATAGTCGACAATGGTGTTTATTATATTCAAAGTGCACTTAACTCGAATAAAGTATTAGACGTTTCACAGGCTTCTTATGACAATTATGCGAATATCCAATTATGGCAAAATGTAGAAGCACAACAACAAAAATTTCAAGTTACGTTTCATGAACAAGAAAAATATTATGAAATAAGAGTGGCACACTCTGGAAAAGCCTTAGATGCCAATAATTGTGGTAAAAGCAATGGGACTAATGTACAACAATATGAAAATAATGCTTCAATGGCTCAGAGGTGGATTTTGCAAGAGGCAGGAAATGGCTATGTTTATATTTTTTCAAAAGGTTCAGGTATGTATTTGGATGTAGCCAATGGGACAGCAAGAGATGCTGCTAATATACAGTTATACGAAGGAAATGAAACAATGGCTCAAAAATTCAAATTAGTAAGAGCTAAAACGATTGCAGAAGATATTTACAAAATATCCATCCGAAATGACACTAACAAATTTTTGGATATTTCAGGTGGTTCTAATGCAGATGGTGCCAATTTACAAATCTGGGAAAATAGTAATGTCAATCAGCAAGTTTTTAAAGTAAAATATGATGCCGATAATCAATATTGTAAAATAATTGCAAAACACTCTAATAAAGTATTAGCAGTAACTAAGGATAATAATGTAGTACAAGAAACAGATACCAATTCTGATAATCAAAAATGGAGTCTTGAGGTGGTGGCTTATGGTTACTATAAGGTAAAATCAAAGGCAAATGGCTTGTATTTAGACGTAGCTTCTAATGGAACTGCTAATGGAACGAATATTAAAACTTATACAGGCTATAATACCAATGCACAAAAATTCTATTTTTCAGGTGTTAGAGAACTAGATGGCGTAGATGTAAGTGAATGGCAAGGACCAATTAATTGGGAATTTGTAAGAAGAGCTGGGGTGGATTTTGCTATTGTTAGAGTAGGATATGGACAACATGCTCATCAAAAAGATAAATATTTTGAACAAAATTATAAGGAAGCAAGAGCAGCAGGATTAAGAGTGGGAACTTATTTATATTCTTATGCACAATCAGTAGAAGATGCCAGAAGAGAAGCCTATAATTGCTTAAATTGGCTAAATGGTAGATATTTAGATTATCCAGTGTTCTATGATATAGAGGACCCAAGTCAAGGTTGGATTGACCCACAAACCATGACAGATATGATAAAAGCTTTTTGCGAAATTATTACTAATGCAGGCTATAAAGCAGGAGTCTATACTTTTAGAGATTGGTTTAGACATAAAATACATACAGGACAACTTGGAAATTACCAAATTTGGTTAGCACATTATACTTGGGACCCAAATAAGAAGTCAGATTATGAAGGCTATTATAATATATGGCAATATACAAGTAGAGGGTATGTACCTGGAATTAATGGAAATGCAGATAGAAATATCGAATATAGAAATTATTAAAAAGAAACCCAAAAGAAATGTCGAATTTTAGGTATTTCTTTTTGGGTTTTACTTGATTTTTTGGAATAGGAAGATAATGGAATTTATTAAAATTACTTGATTTTACGACATAATATGATATAAAATAAGAAGGAATAGAGGGGAAACAAGGGAGGAAATACATATGAAAATAAGGACAATAGGGATTCTATTATTAATTGGGATATTGGTTTTACCATCGTTTATTCCCACAATAAGCTTTGCGTATGAAGAATTAGAAAAACAAAACGTAACAGAAAATGAAGTGGAAAAGGAAGAAACAAATACAACGGAAGATTTAGAAGAACCAGAACAGCCTGAAGAAATAGAACAACCAGAAGAACCAAAGGAAGAAGAATTACAAAAGCCAACCGAGGTAGAAGAACAACCAGTAGATAGTAAAGAACTAGAAGAACCAGAAGAAGTAGAAGAGGCGATACAAGAAGAATTAGAAACGAAAAACCTTATGAGAGCAGTGGCTCCTAGTTCATCTATCCAATTACCAGAAGGAGATGGGATTTATACAATTGCATCAGCCTTAAATACAAACAAAGTATTAGACGTAGATTGTGGTTCGAAAGAAAATGGAGCGAATATTCAATTATGGGCGAATCAAAATGTAAAACAAGAACAATTCAAGTTAAAATATGATGCACAATCTAAAACCTATACCATAATATCAGTGCAGTCTAATAAGGTGTTAGACGTAGCAGGTGGTGGAATAACCAATGGAACTAATGTGCAACAATTTGAAAGTAATCATACACCATCTCAACAATGGGTATTAAAAGAAGCAGGAAATGGCTATTATTATGTAATATCCAAAGGAAATGGATTATATTTAGACGTAGCAAATGGCGTAGCAAAAGATGGGGCTAATATTCATATGTATATGGAAAACCAGACATTAGCACAAAAATTCAAATTTATTAAGATAGAAAATTTAGAACCAGTAGAGTTACCAGAAGGGGATGGAATTTATACGATTGCATCTGCTTTAAATACAAACAAAGTATTAGATATTGATTGTGGTTCTAAGGAAAATGGTGCTAATGTTCAATTATGGGAGAACCAAGATGTAAAGCAAGAGCAGTTTGAATTAAAATACAATGCACAGTCTAAAACTTATACGATAATATCAGCAAAATCAAATAAAGTATTAGACGTAGCAGGTGGTGGAAAAGTAAATGGAACGAATGTGCAACAATTTCAAAGCAACAATACGCCATCTCAGCAATGGGTGTTACAAAATGCAGGAAATGGCTATTATTATATTGTATCAAAAGGTAGTGGACTATATTTAGAGGTAGCAGGTGGCGTGGCAAAGGATGGAGCTAATATCCAGATATATGAAGGAAATAAAACAACAGCACAGAAATTTAAGTTTGTTAAGATGAAAGATTTAGAAACAGAACAGTTACCAGAAGGAGATGGGATTTATACAATTGCATCTGCTTTAAATACAAGTAAGGTATTAGATATTGACTGCGGTTCTAAGGAAAATGGTGCTAATATTCAATTATGGGCCAACCAAAATGTAAAACAGGAACAGTTTAAATTAAAATATAATGCGTTATCTAAAACCTATACCATAACGTCAGTTCAATCAGATAAGGTGTTAGACGTAGCAGGTGGTGGAAAAACAAATGGAACCAATGTACAACAATTTCAAAGTAATAATACACCATCTCAGCAATGGGTATTACAAAGTGCAGGAAATGGGTATTATTATATTGTATCAAAAGGTAGTGGTTTATATTTAGATGTAGCAGGTGGTGTCGCAAAAGATGGAGCCAATATTCAAATATATGAAGGAAATAAAACCAATGCACAAAAATTCAAGTTTACGAAAGTAAAGAAATTGGTATCTGTACAATTGCCAGGTGGAGATGGGATTTATACAATTGCATCAGCATTGGATAATAGTAAAGTATTAGATATTGCAGGTGGGTCTAAGGATAATTATGCTAATGTTAGATTATGGAGAGATGCCGATGTAAAACAACAAAAATTTGAATTAAAATATGATACTCAGTCAAAAACGTATACGATAAAAGCAACACACTCTAATAAAGTATTAGACGTAGCAGGTGGCGGAACAACTAATGGAACCAATGTACAGCAATTCAATAGTAATCATACAGAGTCACAGCAATGGGTATTAGAAGATGCAGGAAATGGCTATTTTTATGTCATAGCCAAAAATAGCGGATTATATCTCAATGTAGAAAGCAATCAAGTAAGCAATGGGACTAATATAGGAATATATGAGGAAACAAAGACAGCAGCACAAAAATTCAAATTTACACCAACTGGATACCAAACCATAGCAGATGGGTTTTATGTAATAAAATCAGCACTTAACACCAATTATGTATTAGACGTAGAAGGTGGTTCGAAAGCGGATAAAGCAAATGTGCAATTATATACAGCTAATCATTCAGAAGCCCAAAAATGGCAGGTAAAATATTTGGGAAATGGGCGTTATACAATCATGGCAGCACACTCAGGAAAAGTGTTAGACGTAGCAGGAGGCGGAAGCGCTTATCGAACTAATGTACAACAATTTACGAACAACAATACAACGGCACAACAATGGATATTGCAAGATGCAGGAAATGGTTATTTTAACATTATATCCATGTGCAATCGATTATATTTAGACGTAAGTAATGCAATTGCTACTAATGGTGCGAATATTCAAATATATGCAGGAAGTAACAATAATGCTCAGAAATTTCAATTTGAAAAAACAAATTCCTCAAATTATGCTAATTTAGATGAAGGAAAATATCCAGGTTATAAAGCGATGCTACAACAATTACAAAATAAACACCCTAATTGGAGTTTTCAAATTTATTACACTGGTTTAGATTGGAACGCAGCAGTAAACCAACAAGATGTCTTAGCAGGTATTAATGACCCAAGAAGTTTAGTACATGAATATTATTATTTGCATGATAGTGGTGGAGCAGAATGGATTAATGGGTTAACCAAATATGATACTTCAAAAGAGTGGTATAGAGCTTCCAGAAAAGGAATTGGTTATATGATGGACCCAAGAAATAGTTTAGAAGAAGCATGGATTTTCCAATTCCAAGACTTAACCGATTCATCAGCTACAAAAGAAGAAATCATAAAAATGTTATCCAATGTTACTTTCTTAAAAAATAAAGAAACAGCAGCAGATACCATCGTGAAACAATGTGCGAAAAAGGGAGTTAATCCTTTCCATATTGTAGCTAGGATGGTTCAAGAACAAGGCAATAATGGAGGTTCTAGTAACGGATTTCAATGTACACATGCTCATAAAAACACGGTCTACAATTTGTTTAATATTAAGGTAAGTGGTCCAAATGGATTGACCATAGGCGCTAATTATGCATGTGATAAAGGATGGCTTACCCAAGAAAAATGTATCGAAGATAGTATTGATTTTATTAAAGATGAATATATTGGAGTAGGACAATCTACGTTATATTTCCAAAAATACAATGTAGTCAATCAAATATATAGTCATCAATATATGACTAATATTTATGGAGCAAATGATGAAGGGAATAAAATGTATCAAGGATATAGTGCTAACAATCTTTTAAATAGAGAATTCAAATTTGTAATTCCAGTCTATGAAAATATGCCAAGTATGCCAAGTCCAAGACCAGGAAGATAATAGAGGCTTAAACTAAATAGTTGAGAAGAATATTTCTCAACTATTAATTTTTTTACCCTATTTTATTATGCCAACCTATTGACACTTTGAAAAATTAAAGCTAAAATGAAAAAAATAGGAGGCTGATTATGAAAGAAAAGTTAGTTTCTATTGTAACGCCCTGTTACAATGGAGAAAAATATGTAGAAAGATTAATAAAATCCATATTAGAGCAAACGTATGCTAACATAGAATTTATAGTAATAGACGACGGTTCAACTGACAACACAGAAAAAGTAGTAAAAAAATATGAAACGAAATTAAAAGACAAGAACATAACTTTAAAGTATATTAAACAAAAAAATCAGGGACAAGCAGCAGCAGTGAATAATGGACTAAAACAGGTAGAAGGAGAATTTTTAATCTGGCCAGATGCAGATGACTACTTTGAAAAAGAAGCAATTGAAGAGATGACAAATTTTTTAGAGAATAATAAAGAGTATAATGCCGTTAGGGGGAAAGTAGCTTTTAGAAAAGACAATGCAGAACAAGAAATATTAGAAATTAGGGGAAGTAGTAATCCAGATAATACAGATTTATTCCTAAATTATATCTTAGAAGAAGATACCTATTGTTTTGCTGGAGGAACTATGCTAATTAGAACAGAAAACTTTTTGAATAAAAATAAAGGAAGAGATATTTATCTCAATAAAGCAGGTCAGAATTGGCAAATTATTTTACCATCAGTATACCAGAGCAAAACAGGATATCTTGATAAAGTAGTATACAATTATATAGTTAGGGAAAATAGTCATTCGAGAACAAAGCAAAGTAAATTAGATGTCCTAAAAAGAATGCAAAATCATAAAAAAATACTAAGTAAAACAGTAGCTAAAATAGTAGATGACAGAGAAGAAAAAAAGAAATATTTAAAAATTATTAAAGATAAATATGACAAAAGGCAAAAAGAATACATAAAATACCAATTAAAACATTGGAAAGAAAAATAACGTCCTATTGAATAGGATGTTTTTAATATTCTAGGAAAGTTATCATGGTATGATAATTTTCCTTTGCAAACGATTGACTAAGCCCAAAAATCCTGATAAAATGACAATTAAGAAAGAGGAGAAAGAGGTGCTGAAAATGAACTTTTTATTATATGGGGAAGGAACATTTTTAAACAAAGGATGCGAAGCCATTGTCAACACAACGATAAAGAAAATCCAGAAAGTAAGCAAGGGAGAAATTATTTTATCAACGAATGACTTAGCTTATGATAGTAAGTATTATCAAGATATCATTACCAAATATGTAAAAGGATATTATCAAGAAAATGAACTAACCAAAGAAGAAAAAGAAAAAATAGAATACTACCAATCAATACCTTTTGACTATACCAATTTTGAAAAAATATACGAAAAAGATTGTTTGAAAGAAATCGAAAATGCCGATATTTGTATGTCCGTAGGAGGAGACAATTATTGTTATGGGGAACCAAACTGGATTTATACCATTAACAAAGAAATAAAAGCCCAAAATAAGAAAAACGTTTTTTGGTGTACCTCTTTATTTGAAACCATAGAATCTCCTGAAATGATAAGAGATTTAAAAACCTTTGACGTAATCGTCGCAAGAGAAACTTTAACTTATAAAGCATTAGAAAAATTCATAGAGAAAGAAAGACTTATTTTATCAGTAGATACAGCTTTTTCTTTAGAGAGAAAAGAAGTAGAGTTGCCACAAGTATTTAAAACAGGTAAAAAAGTAATTGGAATTAATATTAGCCCATTAATTTCAAAATATACCGAAAAAGAAAATAATATCTTAGCAAGTATTCAAGCCTTAATCGATTTTATTTTGAATGAAACGGACAATAATATTTGTCTTATTCCTCATGTCTATATTGAAGGAAATAATGACTTAGACTCGCTAAAAATGGTAAAAGACTTATATCAGGAAGAAGAAAGAGTTGGTATATTAAGCGATAAAATTTATGATTGTGAAGAATTAAAATATGTCATTTCCAATTGTAGTTATCTAATTGCTGCCAGGACCCATGCTAGTATTGCTGGATATTCTAGTTTAGTGCCAACACTTGTCATAGGTTATAGTGTTAAATCAAAAGGAATTGCTTTGGATTTATTTGGCGAGCATGAAAATTATGTAATACCAGTCGATAAAATGACGCCAGAAATCTTATTAAATAAGTTTAAATTTATCCTAGCAAATGAAAAAGAAATCAAGAAAATCTTAGCAGAAAAAATACCAGAATATAAAGAAAAAGCAGATAATCAACTACTAGAGGTACTAAGAAGATTAGAGGCTTTAGATAAAAAATATGTCACAGGTAGGTTTAAATGTACTGGTTGCGAGGCTTGTAAAAATATATGCCCACATAATGCTATCCAAATGATAGAAAGTGAAGAAGGATTTTTATATCCACATATCGACAAAGAAAAGTGTACAGAGTGTGATTTGTGCCGAAAGATTTGCCCAGCCAATAAAGTTTATCAAAATGAATATGAAGAACCAGAATTTTATGCTGTTAAAAGTTTAGAAGAAACCGACCGAAAAAATAGTTCTTCTGGTGGGATAGTTTGTGCTATTGCAAAAGATATTTTAAAGGAAAATGGTGTAGTATATGGGGTAGCCCTAGAAGAAAAGGAAGCCAAACATATTAGAATTAGTAAAGTAGAAGATTTGGAAAAAATAATGGGCTCTAAATATGTACAAAGCAAAATGGATGCCATTTTAAAAGAAGTAAAAAATGATTTAGAAGAAAAGAAAAAAGTGTTATTTACAGGAACACCTTGCCAAATCGAAGGCTTGCAATCCTATTTAGGAAAGAAGTATGAAAATTTAATCTGTCTTTCTATTATATGTCATGGGGTACCTAGCCCAAAGGTATGGAAACAATATAGAAGAAAAAAGGGAAACTTTACAAAATGTCAATTTCAGAAATAAAGAGTTTGGTTGGCATAAATTTAGTATGTTATATCAATATGAAAATGGAAGAAAAGAGGTAGTTCCTTTTACAGAAGATATCTATATGCAAGGTTTCTTAAAAAATTATTTCTTAAGAGAATCTTGTTATAATTGCCAAATGAGATTTGACAAAAAGAACAGTGCTGATATTATCATTGGAGATTTCTGGGGGATTGAAAATGTATTCCCAGAGATGGATGATGATAAAGGAATATCAGCTGTAATTCTTAACTCTGCCAAAGGAAAAGAAGTATTTCAAAAATTAGAAGAAAAAATCGAATTAAAAGAAACAACGTTTGAAGCTATTTTAAAAGCAAATCCTGTTCTTACTTCTTCCGTAGCCTATACGAAAAATCGAGAAAAATTCTTTTCCTTAGTAGAGAATAACGAGGTTGAAACAAGTATTCAAGTAATCAAAGGCATCGAAGCAGATAAAGAAATCGAAAAGAAAGAACAAGAAAATGCTAAATTAAGAGGAGAAATTTCAATTTTAAATCAACAAATAAAAGATTTATTAGATGCCAAAGAATATTTTTTAGGACAATTAGAATTAAAAGATACACAAATAGAAGGAAAGGCAGAAGAATTACAAAAAATATATTATAGTAGAAGATGGAAATATACGAGTAAAATTGCCGAGGTTGTCAATAAAATAAGAAGAAAAAAAGGTTGATTTTTATAGGAAGTATTGATATAATGTGTTCGAAGGAGAAGACAAAAATGAAAGAAGCGAAGGAAGATTATAAAATAGTAGTGGATAATGTATATAAAACGTTTAACGTATATTTGGACAAGGCTAATACCATGAAAGAAAAATTACTGTTTCTTTTTTCTAGAAATCGAAAAGAAAAAAGAGAAGTATTAAAGGGAATTAATCTTAATATCAAAGAAGGAGAAGTTGTAGCTTTAATTGGAACCAATGGAAGCGGAAAATCTACTTTATTAAAGCTATTAACGAAAATTATATATCCGAACAAGGGAAAGATTGAAACAGAAGGGAAATTAACTTCTTTGCTAGAACTAGGAGCAGGCTTTCATCCAGACTTTTCTGGAAGAGAAAACATTTACTTTAATGCTTCTATTTTCGGGTTAACCAAAAAAGAAATTGATGAGAGATTAGAAGATATTATAGAATTTTCAGAATTAAGAGATTTTATCGATAATCCTGTTAGAACTTATTCTTCTGGTATGTATATGAGACTAGCTTTTTCCGTTGCCATTAATGTAGATGCTGATATTTTATTAATTGACGAAATCTTATCTGTAGGAGATGAACATTTCCAAAATAAATGTTTTGAGAAAATGCTAGAACTAAAAAAACAAGGAAAAACAATGGTATTTGTTACCCACAATATGAATTCTGTAAAGAATTTGTGTGATAGAGCAATTTGGCTTTACCAAGGAAAAATAAAAATGGATGGAAATACAAACGAAGTAGTAGACGAATATATTAAAGCAACTAGTTAGAAAGGATTGTAGTAATGAAAGTAAATTATAATTTATTTCCAGGACGAGAAAGAAAAGAAAATCATAACTTTGAAGAAAAAGAACCAATTGTTTCTATTATAACACCTTATTACAATACCAACAAATATATTGATACAACGGTAAATAGTGTGTTAAACCAAACGTTTCCTTATTTTGAGTGGATTATAGTAGATGATGGTTCTACGAAACAAGAAGATATTGATAAATTAGAAACAATAAAAGAATTCGATAAAAGAATCAAAGTATATCACAAGAAAAATGAAGGACCGGCAGCAGCTAGAGACTTCGGGGCAGAGAAAATAAGCGAGTCAAGCAAATATATCCTTTTTTTAGACTCGGATGATTTAATCAATGAAACCTACATAGAGTGTGCTTATTGGACACTAGAAACCAACAAAGAAGCGGCTTGGACCTATACAGACACCATTAATTTTGGTGGGCAAAACTTTACTTGGACGAAATGGTATAATCCGAATAAAGAAATAGAAGAAAACCTTTTGGTTATGACAGCGATGATACGAAAAGAGGCATTTTTCGAAGTAAATGGCTTTGAAATACGTGAAAAAAATGTATACGAAGATTGGTGCCTTTGGCTAAAAATGATAAAACTAGGGATGTATCCTGTTAGGATGAATTTCTATGGTTTTTGGTATCGTAAAAAAGCCAAAGAAGAAAGTGAATTACAACAATCCAATGAAGATAACAAAGAAAAAGCAATGGCTTATGTCAAAAAAATAACGGAAGGGATGAGTACCGATTATAAAAAAGGAATTAATTACGAAATAAAACGAGGTATTCAATATCCAAAAGAAGATTATAATTGGGAATATATTAAAGACGAAAATGAAGCGATTGTTGTACCTAAAAAAATAAAAAAGGAAAAAACTAGTATTTTATTAATTATTCCATGGATGACAATGGGAGGAGCCGATAAATTTAATTTAGATATTATTAAGAGAAGTAACAAAGAAAAATATGAATTTACCATTATTTCAACAGAACCAAATCCAAATGATTGGCGACAAGAATTTGAAGAACAGGCAACGGTCTATGATTTAACTACATTTTTAGACAGGAAGCATTGGATAAGTTTTATCAACTATATCATAGAAAAAAATCAAATTGATATCATTTTCAATACCAATAGTACCTTTGGTTATAGTGCTCTGCCATACTTAAAAGTAAAACACCCACAAATTCCTATTATGGACTATGTGCATATGGAAGAGTGGTATAATCGTAATGGTGGATTTTCAAGAGACTCTAGTAGAATTGCCTCTGTCATTGACAAAACTTATGTATGTAATAACAACAGTGAAAAAATATTAGTAGACTATTTTAAAAGAGACCCAAAAGAAGTAGGAACCATCTATATTGGGGTAGATGAACAAATCTATAATTCAGCGTTATTTAATAAGGAAGAAATTTTAAAGGAACTAAAAATTGATACCAATGGAAAATATGTTATTAGTTATATTTGTCGAATGGCAGAACAAAAAAGACCATTTTTATTGTTAAGAATTATTAAAGAATTAAAAAAACAAAGGCAAGATTGTTTATTTGTAGTTGCAGGAGATGGTCCATTACTAGAAAAAATGCAAAAAGAAGCTAAAAGATTTAATATACAGGACAGTGTCATATTTTTAGGAAATGTTAAGGAAACGGAAAAAATCTATGCTATCAGTGATATGACAATCAATTGTTCCATTAAAGAAGGACTAGCCTTAACTGCTTATGAGTCACTTGCGATGGGTGTACCAGTGGTATCTTGTGATGTAGGAGGACAAAAAGAACTAATTAACGAAGAAGTAGGTGTGATTGTTCCTTGTTTGCAAGAGGAAGAAGATATTTTTGATTGCAATTACAAAGACGAAGAAATTATCCCATATGTAGAAGGGATTAACAAAATTTTGAAGCATTTAGAAACCTATAAAAAGAAAGCAAGGCCAAGAGTTTTAAATGGATTTACCATTGATAATATGGTAGAAAATATGGATAAAGTATTGAGTGAAATAGTAAGTCATCCAAATCCACAAAAAATCGAAGATGCTAAAAATATGAAAAACAATATAGACTTAACCAAAGAGTTTATCACAAGATACTTTATCGGAGCACAAGTAGAATATGAGTGGCTTGCTAGAAATTTCAATATGGAAAATGTAGATATCGACTGGAAGTTAGAGAAAAAAGAAAATAAAATGTTGTATTATGAAAATACGTTAGCCTATAAAATAAAACACCCATTTTATGTGTTACTTACGAAAATGCATGTATATGAACCGATAAAAAGAATACTAAAAAGAGGAGAATAACCAATGTTTAAAGTTTTTAAGAACTTATACAATTATAGAGAATTATTAAAAACAAATGTCAAAAAAGAAATCAGAGGAAAATATAAGAATTCATTTTTAGGGGTATTATGGTCTTTCTTAAATCCCTTACTACAAATTGCAGTTTATGCTATTGTATTTCCTTTGATTTTAAGAAATACACAAGAAAACTATGTTATCTTTTTGTGTTGTGGCTTAATTCCTTGGACTTTTTTTACCACAGCAATTTCTAGGTCATCTTTTACGATGATAGAAAATGGGAATATTCTAAAAAAAGTTTATTTTCCAAGAGAAATATTACCGATTTCCGTAGTAACAAGTGAAGCAGTAAATTTCTTGATTTCAACGATTATTATACTTGCTTTTGTGCTATTTAGTGGCTTAGGTATTACCAAATATATATTGTTATACCCAATTGTATTTTTAGCACAATACCTATTGTTACTTGCGATATCTTTTATTGTATCTAGTATATGTGTTTATATAAGAGACTTGCAACATTTCATAGGGATTTTTCTACAATTACTATTTTATGCAACACCAATTGTGTATGCAGCAGATACCATACCAGAAGGATTTGCTTGGATTTTACAGGTAAATCCAATGACTTATATTATCAACCGGTTATCGTGACATATTTTACAATCAAACGATGCCAGATATAGGAGGGTTATTGATTTTAATTGCTTCTATGTTACTTGCCATTGTAGTAGGATACTTAATATTTAATAAATTACAGAAAGGTTTTGCAGAAGAATTATAAGGAGGAAAAGGATGATTCCGTTTACGAAGGTGTCAATAACAGACATAGAAAAAAACAATATAATGGAAGCTTTAGAAAATAATAATAAGATATGTGGGGATGGAAGTTTTACTAAAAAATGTAATGAGTGGTTTAAAGAAAATTGCCATATTAGTAATTTTTTATTAACGATTTCAGGAACACATGCACTAGAATTAGCCGCACTTCTTGCAGAATTAAAAGAAGGAGACGAGGTAATTTTACCATCCTATACATTTGTATCAACAGCAGATGCTATTTTATTAAGAGGAGCAAAACCTGTATTTGTTGATATTGATAAAAGGACATTTAACATAGATGCCAACTTAATAGAAGAAAAAATAACCAATAAGACTAAAGCAATATTTCCCGTACATTATGCAGGAGTATCTTGTGATATGGATAAAATTATGGAAATTGCTAAAAAACATAATTTACTTGTTGTAGAAGATGCAGCACAAGGAGTACTTGCGTATTATAAAGATAAACCATTAGGAACAATAGGCGATTATGGATGCTTTAGTTTTCATGAAACAAAAAATTATGTTATGGGTGAAGGTGGAGCAATTATCGTAAAAGACAAGAAAAAATTTGAAGAAGCAGAAATTATAAGAGAAAAAGGAACCAATAGAAGTCAATTTATTCGAGGAGATGTAGACAAATATACCTGGCATAAAGTAGGCTCTTCCTATTTACCATCTGATATTTTAGCAGCACTTTTATATGGTCAATTAACAAGAGCAGATGAAATTATGGAAAAAAGAATGAGAATATGGAATTATTATCATGAGAATTTAGAGGATTTAGAAAAACAGGGGAAATTAATAAGACCATTTATTCCTTCCTATGCTAAACATAATGCTCATATGTATTATATCGTACTTCCAACAGAAAAAATAAGAAATGAATTAATGGACAAGTTAAAACAAAATAAAATAGCAGCAACGTTCCATTATATTCCACTACACACATCGCCAATGGGAATAACCTTAGGTTGTAAAGAAGGGGATTTACCAGTAACCGAAGAATATGCAGGAAGATTACTAAGATTACCTTTATATGCAGATATGACAAAAGAAGAAAACGAAGAAGTTGTTAACAAAATTAAAGAAATATTAGAGTAAAAGAAAAAGTGAGGAAGAAGTAGTGGCTAAAATTACATTAAGAGAGATTAAAATAGAAGATACAGAAAATATAGTAAAATGGAAGAATAATAAAAATGTAAAAAAGAATTTTTGTATCCAAGAGGATTTGACAGCTGAAATTCACAACAAGTGGTTTAAGGATAAAGTTTTAACGGGACAAGTAAAGCAATTTATTATTCAAGATGACGAACTAGGTATGGAAGTTGGTTCTACCTATTTAAGAGATATTGACAAAAAAAATAAAAAGGCTGAATTTGGCATTTTTATTGGAGAAGATTTAGCACGTGGAAGAGGAATTGGCTCTAAAAGTGTGGAATTAACAGTAAAATATGCTTTTGAAGAATTAAAATTGCACAAAGTATTTTTAAGAGTTTTTTCTGGGAATATACCAGCTATTAAATCTTATGAAAAAGCAGGCTTTCAATATGAAGGAACAGCCAAAGATGATATCTTACTTCCCAATGGTGAATATCAAGATGTGATATTTATGGCAATTATCAATAAAGGGGAGGAAAGGTAAGATGAAAAAAATATCTTTTATTATTCCGTGTTATAATTCAGAATTATTTATAGAAAATACAATAGGTGAATTGCAAGAGGCTATTCATCAAGACTTTTCTGATTATGAAACAGAAATCATACTAATTAATGATTCTTCAAAAGATAATACAGAAGCAAAAATAGAAGAACTTGCACAAAAGAATATAAATATAATAGCAATCGACATGGCTAAAAATTTTGGTCAACATGGTGCGATTTTTGCTGGGCTAAGTCAAGCAAAAGGGGATATTATAGTTTGTTTAGACGATGATGGGCAAACACCTCCTAAGGAAGCTAAGAAATTAGTAGAGGCATTAGATGAGGAAACAGACGTTGTATATGCTAAATATAAGAATAAAAAGCATAGTGGCTTTCGAAATTTTGGTAGTAAAGTAAATGATTATATGGCTCACTCTTTAATCAATAAACCAAATGACTTGTTTATTTCTAGCTATTTTGCTATGAAGAAATATATTAAAGATGAAATCTTAAGATATACCAACCCATATCCTTATTTAGAAGGGCTAGTATTACGAACGACCAATAAAATAAAAAATGTAGAGGTAAATCATAGAGAAAGAAAAATAGGAAAATCGAATTATACGTTTAGAAAATTATTACATTTATGGGTAAATGGTTTTACTAGTTTTTCAGGAAAACCGTTAAGATTAGCCATTGTTTTTGCCTTTATCTTTACCGTAAGTGCAATTCTTATCACACTAGCTATTGTTATTAACAAAATAAAAAATCCATCGGTTCCCTTAGGATGGTCTTCTACCATGGTTGTCATATTAGTGGTAGGAGCAGCATTGTCTTTTATCTTAGGTTTAATAGGGGAATATATTAGTAGAATTTATATTTCTATTAATAATAGTCCTCAATATGTAATAAGAAAGGTAACGAAAAAGGATGAAACAGAAAATTAAAACAATGGTATTATTAGAAACTGTATTTCTAATCTATTCTATCAGTTCTTTGTTTTCTAAAATGGCGACACAAAATGACCCGACCATACAAAAAATTATCCTATTTTATGGACTGGCTTTGTGTATGTTAGGAATTTATGCGATTATATGGCAACAACTATTAAAGAAAATGCCACTTTCCGTAGCTTATGCTAACAAGGGAACCGTCGTTATTTGGGGGATGATATGGGGAGCCATTATTTTCAAAGAAGAAATTACAATAAAAATGTTAATTGGGTCAGCCATTATCATAGTAGGAATTGTAATTATTATGTTAGGAGAAAAGAACCATGATTAAATATACAGCAGTATTTATCTTTTCTGTTTGTGTTGCTTCGATGAGTCAAATTTTATTGAAAAAGAGTGCTAATATCGAAAGAAAAAATAAAATAGCAGAATATATGAATAAAGAAGTGATTTTATCGTATGGACTATTATTTATTTCAACATTACTAACCCTGTATGCTTATAAGGAAGTAAAATTATCAATGGGGTTAGTATTAGAAACCATAAGTTATATCTTAATTCCTGTTTTGAGTTATTTTATTTTGAAGGAAAAGATACAAAAGAAACAGATTTATGGAATTGTGCTAATAATAATAGGAATTGTTATTTATTCGATTTAATAAGGAGAAGAAGAAATGAGAAGAATAGGACAATATCTAAAAGAAAACAAATTGTATATCGCCGTTATGCTAATTGGTTCACTTGCTTTTATTTGGCAAATGAAACAGGTTGTTTTATATGCCGATGATTATTCCTTAGGAATTATAAGCAAAGGTGGACTAAAAGAGATTTTTGAGCATTTTGGACATAGTTATAGGAATTGGGGAGGAGGATTAACCCCACTAAATGCAACTTTGTTTCTATTATTTGACCTTAAGGTATGGAAAGTATTTCAATGTGCCATTGTTATTTTAATAGTAGTATTGGTTACCAAAATGATTACACAGGAAAGTAAAAAGAATAAAGCTTTTGTAGCAAGCATTATTTGGCTATGTTTATTTATGCTAAATATATGGGTGTCAAGAGAAGTATTATATTGGTTGGATGGAGCCTTAGCTTATCAACTTACAGCGTTTGAAGTTTTATTATATTTTTATTATTTGTATACAAGAATACATTTAAAAATTAGTAAAAAATATGATAAGATAGTATTACCAGTGATAGCTTTTTTGGCTGGTTGGACTTCTCCACAAGTTGGATTGATTGCGATTTTATTACCAATGATATTGATTGTTTGGGAAAAGTTTATTAAGAAAGAAAAAGTATCTAAATTTTATTATGTAACAACTATCATCGGTATTCTTGGATTTGCTATTTTGTATTTTGCACCAGGTAATATGGCGAGAATGAATATTCAGTCAGCAGAATTTGCAAGTTATAGCCTACTAGAAAAGGTAATGTTTAGAGTAGAAGAGGTGTATGGTTTAATCTTTGACTATGAAACCTATCATTTTACAGGAATACCATTTTATCTATTATTGACATTAGGACTAAATGCAATGGTAGGATTTTCTTTATTCAATCAAGAGAAAAATAGAAAAATAAAGATACTAACTTATGTCATGTCTGGGATACAAATAGCTTTTTTATTTGTTTACTTAGCGATTGTGTTAAAAGTACCATATGCAGAAGTTTTAGCAGGTTATACCATAAAATTTCAAAATTTATTGAAAGTAAAACAAGAAGGGGGACTGACCTTAGAAATGTTAGTTCCATATGCTATAACAACAATAGTAATGCTTTCAAGTGTCATAGAAGCATTGTTAATTTCATTAAAGACCAAAAATCCGATATTAGTAACTACTTTAGTTTCAGGTTTGATTGTACAAGGCTTAATGGTTATGGCACCATCTAGCCCATTTAGAACAACTTATTTTTCTATCCTATTTTTATGGGTAGCGATTGCTTATTTGTTACACTTATCAGCACAAAAAGAAATAAAGGTTGGCATGATATTAGTACTCTTAATTACTATGTATGATTTTAATTTTGGGATAGTAGCATTATTAGCTTATTTTACAGCCAAAACGTTTTTCAATAACAAACAAGAAATCAATACCAAACATGAAGTTTCAATTATGCTGATGGTAATACTGGTTATGGCAAGTTTAAATTACA
Organism: uncultured Clostridium sp.; assembly: GCA_947574235.1. Classification (GTDB taxonomy): domain Bacteria; phylum Bacillota; class Clostridia; order TANB77; family CAG-508; genus CAG-269. The sequence continues at coordinate 30,723 of CANPIU010000005.1, forward strand.
AAGAAATGATTGAAAATTACAAAATTAATAAAGAAATATATTACCAAAATATAGCCAGAATTGAAGAATATAAAATAAAGCAAGAAAAAGGTATGGCAGAAAAAGAACTCTATCTATTGTTACCAAAACAAGAGGTATATGGATTTACCCCTATGGTAGGGATAGAGTGGATAGAAGATGCACTAAAGGAATATTTTGAACTAGGAGATATTATTTTAAAAGCAGAAAATGTAGAATAAAAGGAAAGAGAGAAAGAAGTATGAAAGGAATTATATTAGCAGGCGGAAAAGGAACGAGACTATATCCAATGACAATTAGTGTTTCCAAACAAATATTACCAATTTATGATAAACCAATGATTTATTATCCATTATCAGTATTACTGATGAGTGGGATAAGAGAGATATTAATTATATCAACCCCAAGAGATATCAAGTTATATGAAGAATTACTAGGAGATGGCTCTAAAATAGGAATTCATATCGAATATAAAATACAAGAAGAAGCAACAGGAATAGGAGAAGCTTTTATTTTAGGAGAAGAATTTATTGGAGAGGATAATGTCTGTTTGGTGTTGGGAGATAATATCTTTTTTGGACAAGCCTTTCAAAATATATTAAATAAAGCAGTAGAACTTCAAGAAGGTGGTTATGTTTTTGCCTATCCAATTGACAACCCAACAGAATTTGGCGTTGTGGAATTTGATAAAGAGGGAAATGTATTATCTTTGGAAGAAAAACCAAAAGAACCAAAATCTAATTATGCAATTCCAGGTTTATATTTTTATGACAATCAGGTAGTAGAAATGGCAAAACAACTAAAACCTTCTAATAGAGGTGAATTAGAAATAACCGATATTAATAGAGAATATTTAAGAAGGAAGCAATTAAAAGTATTACAGTTGGGAAGAGGGTTTGCTTGGCTTGACACAGGAACTCCTTCTGGGATGCTACAAGCGAGTAATTTTGTAGCGACAGTGCAAGAAAGACAAGGTTTTTACATATCTTGTATCGAAGAAATAGCATGGAGACAGGGATTTATAACAGATGAACAACTTGAAAAAATAGGAAATGATTTAAAAAAAGTTGATTATGGAAGATATTTACTAAATTTATTAAAGAGGAGATAGAGAAAAAATGAAAAATATAGTCGTTACAGGAGCAGCAGGATTTATCGGTGCTAATTTCGTAGAATATTTTGTCAATAAATATCCAGAATATAACATAATTGTAGTAGACAAATTAACTTATGCAGGAAATAGAGATAATTTAAGAAAGGTGCAAGACAAGATTACCTTTGTACAAGCAGATATTTGTGATTATGAGAAAGTGAAAGAAATTTTTGACGAGTATGACGTTAATGGAGTTATTCATTTTGCTGCAGAATCACATGTAGACAATAGTATTAAAAATCCATTTATTTTTACACAAACGAACGTAATAGGTACACATACTTTATTAGAAGTAGCAAAACAAAAATGGGGCGAAGGAAGTGAAAATAAGTTTGTACATATTTCAACCGATGAGGTTTATGGCTCTTTAAAAGAAGATGGCTATTTTACGGAAAAATCGCCGATTAAACCAAGTAGTCCTTATTCATCTTCAAAAGCTAGTTCGGACTTGATTGCCTTAGCCTATAAAGAAACTTACAAAATGAATATAAATGTAACGAATTGTTCGAATAACTATGGACCCTACCAACATAATGAAAAATTAATCCCACATATGATTCAATTAGCCTTAAAAGACCAAAAGTTACCAGTGTATGGTAAAGGCCTAAATATTAGAGATTGGCTATATGTAGAAGACCATTGTGAAGCAATTGATTTAGTGTTTCATAAAGGAGTAGCAGGAGAAAGATATAATATAGGTGGTCATAATGAAAAAAGGAATATCGATATTGTTAAATTAATTTTGCAAAGACTAGGGAAAACAGAAGATTTAATTGAATATGTGACAGATAGAAAAGGTCATGATTATCGATATGCCATTGACCCAAGCAAAATAAAAAAGGAACTAGGCTGGTATCCAAAAACTAAATTCGAAGATGGAATTATTAAGACGATAGATTGGTATTTGGAAAATCCAGAGTGGTTAAATTAGAAGAAACATAGGAGAATTAAGAAATGAAAGAAAAAATATTAAGAACGATTAAAAAATCAGCCATGTTTTTATTATTGCTAACAATTTCTATCTTAGTAATAACAGCTTGCTTATTTTTTGTAAAAGTTACGGTTACACCTTATCATTTGCCAATTATCTATTTATTAGTGATTGGAGTTTATTGGTTAGTTTATAAGAAAGAAGATTGGAAAATAAATCTTAGTGGCTTAATCGTAGCAACGATGATTTTTATTACGAGTATAGTAGTTTTTTCCAATATATATGACGTTACCAGTGACGGAAATACCTATCATAAATTGGCAATTGGTAGTATGAAAAATGGGTGGAACCCAGTTTATGAAAGTAGTAAAGATTTTACCATAGAAAAAGGAAATGTATTTGACCCAGCCGAAAAGAATATGAATACTTTGTGGGCAGATCATTATACCAAAGGAACTGAAATTTTTGCAGCAGTGATTTATGCCTTTACAGGAAATATTGAGAGTGGAAAAATCTATACCGTTCTTTTCATGTACATTGTATTTGGAATTTTAGTTAGTTACTTAGCAGAGCATAAAAAAGTGAATATCCTAGCAAGTTTTGCAATTGCCCTATTATTAGTGGTAAACCCAATTACTTTGGTACAAATGGGAAATTATTATATCGATGCTAGTTTAGGACTTATGTTATATCTAATTTTTTATGGTATGATAGTACAATGTGATGATGCGGTAAAAATCGATAAAAAAGAGACTTTGTTTATTATGGCAAGTGCCATTATATGGGGCATTAATATTAAGCTTACAGGAATTGCCTTTATGGCAATATTCTGTGCTGTAGGATATTTTTACTTACTTTATAAAAAGTATAAAGAAGGCAAAGAAGCTTTTTTGAAAGAATTAAAACTGCAAACGATATTTTATGTAGTAGTAGTAATCCTATCAGTAGTTATTGTAGGATATACCTCTTACTTTAAAAATATGATATTTAATGGACATCCTTTGTATCCATTGTATGGAGAAGGAGCCGTTGAAAACATAGGAACGAAAGAAGCACCAAAGTCCTTTGCCGAAAAAAGTAGATTAAGAACCTTTTTAATTTCCATTTTTTCCAAAGGAGAAAATGTGTCAGCTTCTCATTATAAAGGAGACAATCCAGTATTGCCAAAATTAAAAATACCATTTACCTTTACCAAAGAAGAAGTAGAAAATTATAGTATACCAGATATTAGGATGAGTGGATTTGGTCCATTATTTGGAGGAATATTTATCTTAACAGCAATTGGTACATTATACATTATCATTGATTTAATTAGAAAGAAAAAATATAATGTTTTAATTCCCTATCTATTATTGTTAGGCACAATGGCGTTATTAATATTAATTTTTGATGGTAACTATTGGGCAAGATATGTAGCCTTTATCTATGCAACACCAATGTTTGTCTTATATTACTTATTGAAAAATACAGACAATAAAATTAAGATGATATTAGGAATTGCCTTTACTTTGTTGCTAACTTTGAATACAGCCTTAGTATTAAAAGTGTCAGTTAGCAATATGAAAACAAGTACTGATTACGTAAGTACAAGATTAGAGGCATTTAGTAATCATTGCAAAGAAAATGAAAATGTGGAAATAAGGTTAAGTGATATTGTATATCAATCTATATTATATAATTTAGACGATTTGAAAATTAAGAATTATACCGTAAATCAAGAAAAAGAAATCGGAAAAGATGTCTATCTTTTTAGTTATTAATGAAAAGAGGAACTGGTAAAAATGAAAAAAATTAGTATAATCATCCCAGCTTATAATGAAGAAGAAGCTTTGCCAATATTATACGAAAGAATGAAAAAATTAATGGAAGATATGACAAATTATGAATTTGAAATTCTTTTTGTCAACGATGGAAGTAAAGACGAAACGATTGAAATTATTAAAAAATTAAGAGAAGAAGATGAGCGAATATGTTATGTGGATTTTTCCCGAAATTTTGGAAAAGAAATAGCCATGATAGCAGGACTAGATTATGCAACAGGAGATTGTGTGATATTTATGGATGCTGATTTGCAAGACCCACCAGAATTAGTGCCAGAATTGGTAAAATATTGGGAAGAGGGATATGATGACGTATATGCTAAAAGAAAGTCAAGAAAGGGAGAAACATGGCTTAAGAAATTCACTTCTAGTATGTATTATAAAGTATTACAACATTTGACTAAAGTAGAAATTCAAAGAGATACAGGAGACTTTAGATTATTAGATAGAAGATGCGTCAATGCTTTGAAAAAACTAAGAGAGTCTCAAAGAAATACAAAAAGCATGTTTAGTTGGATTGGTTACAAGAAAAAAGAAGTATTATATGATAGAGACCCAAGAGTAGCTGGAACAACAAAATGGAATTATATGAAATTAGCTGATTTAGCCATTGATGGCATTACTTCTTTTACGACTTCTCCACTAAGACTATCTACTTTTATTGCGATTCCAACTTTTATGGTGTTATTTGTCTATTTTGTCTATGTAATTGCCAAGAGTATCTTAATACACGAAGCGATACAGGCTTATCAGGCAATTATCCTACTTATCTTATTTTTCTCAGGCATCCAAATTTTATTGTTTGGAATTATAGGAGAGTATCTTGGAAGAATATTTAACGAAACCAAAAATAGACCCTTGTATTTAGTCAATGAATATAATGGAGAAAGAGAAATGAACGAAGAAAAATAGGGAGAAATTAAAAATGAAAACATTAGTAATTATACCAGCTTATAATGAAGAAGGAGCAATTGTAGAAACCATTCATAATTTGAAAAAAGAGTGTCCAGAAGCGGATTATGTTATTGTTAATGATTGCTCTAAAGATAGAACTTTAGAAATATGCAGGAAAAATAACTTTAATGTGCTTAATTTACCAGTTAATTTAGGAATTGGAGGAGCCGTACAAACAGGTTATCGATATGCTTATGAAAATGACTATGATGTGGCAATTCAAATGGATGCAGATGGTCAACATGACCCCCAATACATTTCTCAATTAGTAGCTAAAATAGAGGAAGGAAATGATTTTGTAATTGGTTCTAGGTTTTTAGAAAAAGAAGGTTTTCAATCAACTTTGATTAGAAGGATGGGAATTAACTTATATGCAGGAATTATTAAGTTATTGACTAAGAAAAAAATTACAGATACTACTTCAGGATATCGTGCCGCAGGAAAAAAGATTATTGCTTTATTTGCTAGAAATTATCCTGTTGACTATCCAGAGCCAGAAACCAATGCCTTTATTGCCAAAAATAATTTTAAAATAGTAGAAATACCAATGAAAATGAAACAAAGAGATAGTGGAGTTTCTTCTATTACACCAATTAAGTCGATTTATTATGCCGTTAAAGTAGGACTGGCTGTTATGTTATCCTGTATTTTTAAAAATAGGGAGGTAGAAGTATGAATAGGGTATTACAAGTTATCTTGATAGGCGTCACTTTATTATTTTGTACTTTTATATTAGTCGTGATACAAAAAAAGAAATTATCCTATAAATATACTTTAATGTGGCTATTTTTTGGATTTACTACTTTGCTATGTGCCATGTTTCCAGATATCATAATAGGAATTGCTAAATTAATTCATGTAGCAGAGCCGACCAATGCACTATTTTTAATCTATATATTTCTAATCATTGTTATTATTTTTTATATTAGTATCGCTTTTTCAAAATTGTTTGAAAGAGTAACAACGTTAGTACAAGAAAATGCAATACTAGCCGCAAGAGTAGAGAAATTAGAAAAAGATAGGGAGAAGAAAGAAAATGAAGATAGTTAGTATTATTATTTATTTGATTTTATCAGTAGGGGGCTTAGTATTAGTGAAGTCAGGTTCTAGTAATGTGACCATAGCCATCCAAAATGGAACATTTAATTTTGCTATGGGACTAAAAGCAATGCTTGGCTTTATTGCTTATATAGGAAGTTTTCTAATTTATACTTTTTATATCATTAAAAATTTTGATTTGAGTTATATCTTTCCTATTGTTACAGGAATTACACAAGTTTTGGTAATTTTAGCAGGTGTGTTTATTTTCAAAGAACATATCAATGCTTATGCAATAGGTGGAATTGTATTGATTATTGTAGGAATTGTATTATTAAATGTAAAATAGGGGGATAACGATGAAAATGAATCTAAAAAAAGATTGGAAATTTTTTAGTATTATTACCATAGTGATTATTCTAATTATGTTATTAGCTACTTATACAGCTGAAATTAAGAATAAATTTAATACCAAAAGTGAAAAGCAAGAAGCAACAGGAGTAGTAGAAAAGGTAGAAGTAGGAACAGAAATTACACAAAATTTTCAAGCACTTGATAATAATCTAGAGAAAATTGTACTTGATTTTGAACCCTATAAAGATGATATGAATTGTGGTGGAAAAGTATTAGTAGGGATAGAGGATAGTGAAGGAAAAGTTATCCAAGAAAAAGAAATTACACGTAATTATGTAAGAGAAAAGACGGAATATACTTTAAAATTTCAAAAACAAAAAGATTCTAAAGGCAAGCAATATACGATTTACGTTAAATTTAAGGATTTAGAAAAAGCAGAAAGATTTTATACCTTGAAGATGACAAATAACAATCAGTTTGAGGGAAATAAGCTATCCATAAATGGAGAAGAACAACGAAATAGTTCTTTGATTTTTCAAGAATTTAACAGGAGTCCTATAAGAGTAACAATTTTTATAGCAGTATTAGGGATTATGATACTTGGTGTTTATGTTATATCATTTATCATTTATAAAAAGAAAGATTTGAGAGTAGAAAACATATTTTTAATGATAGCACCTTTTGTTTGTCTATTTTTCATCATGACTATGCCAACTTTTAAAAATCACGATGAATATTATCATTGGGTAAAAGCCTATGAAGTATCAATAGGAAAATTAATGACACCAGTTAAAGATGGTGTGCAGGGGTCTAGTATGCCAAATTCGGTAAATAATGTCTGCCCAAAAGATTGGACTAAAATGACATATCGAGAGGTAGCAGAAAAGCTAAAAAATCCAACTCCATTAGAAAAAGAAAATCAGGGAATAGTAGATACGCAAACAGCAGCAGTTTATTTTGGTATTCCTTATATACCGCAAGCAGTAGGAATTGCTATGGCTAGAATTTTTACCGATAATACTTACTTAATTACTTATGTCGGAAGATTAACCAATATGATAGTTGCTATGGTCTTATTATATTTTGCGATAAAAATAATGCCTTTTGGTAAAAAGTTATTATTAGTACCAACTATGATACCAATTGTCATAGAAGGATTTTCTTCCTTATCTCCGGATGCGATGACAGTGGCAATGTCTTTTCTATATATTGCTTATATTTTACAGTTGGCATTTGGAAAAAAAGAAAAGATAGGAATAAAAGAAAAAATCACTTTACTGGTAATGTCTGTCGTTGTTGCCTTGTGTAAAATTGTCTACTTACCATTAGTAGGATTAATATTAATCCTACCAAAGGAAAAATTTAAAAATAAAAAGAATAAGAGCAAAATAATTGATTTTTGTATGATTGCAGGAATAGCTGTTATCGTCAATCTTATTTGGTTAAAAATAGCAAGTGGTTATTTATCCAATTTTAGAGAAGGAGATTCAAAAATACAGGTATTATTAGCACTTCAAAATCCAATCCAATATATACAAACCGTGCTATATACGATAAATCTAAATGGAAGCGAATACTTAATGACGCTGTTTGGTGCTAAATTAGATTGGGGTCAGTTTGTTCAGTTGTATTCTATTGTTCCATATTCTTTATTAGCCATTTACTTGTTTGCAACAGTAACAGATGAAGAAATAAAAAATAGATTTAAAACGTATCAATTAGTATGGATTACTCTAGTCGTGCTAGCTATCATAGCGTTAGTGTTTACAAGCTTATATGTACAATGGAGTACCATAGGAAATGAAAGTATAGCAGGTGTTCAAGGAAGATACTTTTTACCAATTTTACCACTTATCATGCTTTTGTTAGGAAGTACTTTAAAAATAAAATCTTCTTATAAAAAGGAGAGCATCAATAAATTTGTGGCAATTTCCATCTTAGTTTTACAAATTTATACCATATCACAAATTATCATAGTACATTTATAAAAAAGGAGAAGACGAAATGAAAAAAATATCGCTAGTAATTCCTATGTATTACGAAGAAACAGTAGCACAAACATGTTATGAAAGTGTGGTGAAGAATTTAAAAAAATTACAAGGATACGAATATGAAATTATATTTGTCAATGACGGGAGTAAAGATAAGACACAAGAAGAATTAGAAAGAATAGCCAAACAAGATAAACAAGTAAAAGTAATATCCTTTTCGCGAAACTTTGGTCATCAATGTGCGGTAACAGCAGGACTTAACTATGTAACAGGAGATGCAGTAGTAATTATGGATGCAGACTTGCAAGACCCACCAGAATTAATACCAGAAATGTTAAAATTGTGGGAAGCAGGAAATGAAGTCATTTATGGAAAAAGAAAAGCAAGAAAAGGAGAGGATAAATTCAAATTATTAACAGCAAAATTATTTTATCATACTTTAAATGTTTTATCTGATGTAGAAATTCCAAAAGACACAGGAGACTTTAGGTTAGTTGATAGAAAAGTAGTGGAGGTGATAAATGCATTACCAGAACATAACAAATTTTTAAGAGGTTTGTTTAGTTGGGTAGGATTTGAACAAAAGGAATTGGAATACGAAAGAAAAGAAAGAGTAGCAGGAAAAACAAAATATCCATTGAAAAAGATGCTGAAACTAGGATTAGATGGCATTATTAGTTTTTCGACTAAGCCACTCAAAATAGTAGGTGGTTTAGGAATATTGTCGATTATGCTATCGATTATCATATTATTTTATGCCATTTTATCGTTCGCTTTTAAATGGAACAATCTAACAGCAGGGTGGACTTCGCTAATGGTTACCGTAACTTTTTTTAGTGGAACGATTTTAGTATCTTTATGGATGATAGGAGAATATATAGCAAGAATTTATGACGAAACGAAAGGAAGACCACAATATATTATTAAACAAAAAATAAATATCGAAGAAAAATAGGGAGGAATTAAAAATGAAAAATATTAAAATATTTGCTTGTCCAACAGCAGAAGAATTTACAAAGGAGATATGTGATTGTTTAGGAATTGAAATGGGGAAAATTAAACACCAAAAATTTTCTAATGATAACAACTTTGTACAAATATTAGAAACCGTAAGACAAAAAGACGTATATGTCGTACAAACTTGTGAACCACCAGTAAACGAAAGAATTATGGAACTATTAATCACAATTGATGCCGTAAAAAGAGCATCAGCGAAAAACATTAATGTGGTAATACCTTATTATCCATATTCTAGGTCAGATAAAAAAGACCAACCACGTATACCAATTACGGCTAAACTAATGGCCCAATTGCTAGAAGCAGCTGGTGCAACAAGAGTGATTACTTGTGACTTGCATAATCCAGCGATACAAGCATATTTTAATATAAACTGTGATAGATTAACAGCAGAATACTTGCTAGAAGATTACTTCAAAGAGAAGAACTTAGAAGACATGGTAATTGTAGCAACCGATGCCGGAAGTTCTAAAAAAGCTTATAAATATTCCGAATTTTTCGGATGCCCAATTGCTTTAGTAGACAAAAGAAGAGATGCTAATGACGATAGAGCCATTGCTGGAACTATCATCGGAGACGTTAAAGACAAAAATGCCATTATTTTTGATGACGAAATTGCAACCGCAGGTTCTATGATGGAAACCGTAAAAGTGTTACAAAAGTTTGGTGCTAAAAATATTTATGCAGGTGGTACACATGGGATTTTATCTGGTCCAGCAATTGAAAGAATTAAGAATTCAGGCATCAAAGAAATGGTAGTAACCAACACGGTTCCCGTACCAGAAGAAAAAAGAATTGACAATATAACGGTATTATCCATTGCACCATTATTTGCAGAAGCTATTCAGCGTATTAATGAAGAAAGACCTTTGGGAGAATTATATGAATAAGATTTTAAAAGAAATAAAAGAATTATATCTGAAATATAAAGAAGTCATTAACTATTTAGTATTTGGAGGATTGGCTACGGTTGTTAATTTTGCATCTTACTTTGTCTTTGCTAGACTAATGGGCTTAGATGAAATTATCAGTAGTGGTCTATCCTGGTTCTGTTCTGTTTTATTTGCGTATATTACCAATAAATTATTTGTATTTGAAAGTAAAACAGATACAGCCAAAGCCTTTTTTACAGAAATGATTTCATTTTTCCTAGCACGTGTTGCATCAGGTGCTTTATGTGATGTTGGAACTTTTGCTCTTATGGTAAAAGTCTTCCATATTAATGATATTTTTGCTAAAATTGTGACACAAGTGATGGTAATTATTGTTAATTATTTTTTTAGTAAATTGATTGTGTTTAGGAAGAAAAAAGAGGTACAATAGAATAAGGTACAAATAGAAAAATGAAAAGGAAGTTGAATTGTTATGTATTTAAATAAAGAGGCGTTTAGAAGATATTTTTTTTATGGAGACCAAAGTCCAGAAAAAACATTAGAAGGGATTATGTTTTTTGCTTATCAGAATAGGCAAGATAAACCAAAAGGTACACAAGAGGAAGTAATTAAGCAATTTATACAAGAAATCAAACCATTATACAGACAATATTATCGATTTATAGAACTAAATAATAAACCGAATATATACAATTATAAAAGAGAAGAAAAGGAAGAAGAATTAGAAGCAAGGATTTATCAAAAAATAGAACAATTAAGAAACGAAGATGAAATAGAAACAGGAGAAATTCAAGAAAGACTTAATTGGCGATATAGCATATTAGAAAATACTAATACAAACTGGCCATTGTTGTTTAACAATGCAAAAGAAAAATTTAGAAATGATTGGGATGACAAGCAAAAAGAAAGATGGATAAATAATAGGAAACAAGAATGGCAAGCAGAAACTTTAAATTACGAAGGAAATTTAAGAGAAAGAGCAACCAAAAAACTAATTCTAGGGGAAAATGAATTGAAATATTCAGTGCTACAAAGAATGAAATATGCACACTTTCCAGAAGGAAGCATGACGCAAGAAGAACATAATTATAGACAAGAATATGTGGAATATAATAGAAAAGAGTGGGGGAAAGACACAAGTAGAGAAATTCATGTTAATTCTGATACAGAAAATAAGTATATACCAAATGTTCTAAGGCATTGGACAGAAGATATCTATGATATTTTAAAAATATTAACAGAAATTGAAGAAAATGACCCAAGAGCCTATACAGATTTATGGCTTAGAACAAGACAAAATAGAGCCAAAAATGGAACGATAAATGGAATCGATGAGGAAGAAATAGCTAGAATAAATCATGCTTGCGAGAAAATAAGAAAAATAAGGTTAGAAGAAGAAAAGCAAGAAGAAATTAAATAGAATAATCAGAATATTTACTATAAGCATTTGATTTTATAATAAAATTTTACATATAGGGTTGACAAAGCTTTCTTGCTAGGATATAATCTCTTTAGTGGAGGTGAGAGGATGGAACAATTATTAACAAGTATACTAGAAGAGGTTAAGGGCGTAAAAAGTGAAGTGCAACAGGTAAAAACAGATTTACGTGGAGAAATGCAAGACATGAAAAAAGGGTTACAAGAAGAGATGCAGGACATGAAAAAAGGATTACAAGAAGAAATGCAAGACATGAAAAAAGGATTACAAGAAGAGATGCAGGACATGAAGAAAGGGCTACAAGAAGAAATGCAAGACATGAAAAAAGAACTACGTGAAGAGCTACTTAGTGAAATGGATGTACGATTTGCAAAACAAAGTAAAGAAATAGCACAAGAACTGCAACAAATCTTAATTCAGCAACAAAGAAGAGATAGCAAATTTGAGGAAAGACTAATCAAATTAGAGGAGGAGCGAAAAGAAATATTGCTAGACATAAGAAAAATACAAACAGAAGTCAAAGGACACGAATACAGAATTAGCAAATTAGAAGATGAGCAAAAATTAGAAAAAGTAGGTTGATATATAGTTATATCAACTTTTTCTTAATTTAAGTTCTATACAAAAATTAAAAAATGTGGTAAAATAGAAACCATAGAAAAAAGAGATCGAAAAGGAGAAAAGCAAAATGGAGAGAAAAAGAATATTAACAGGCGATAGGCCAACAGGAAAATTACATATTGGGCACTATTTTGGTTCATTAAAAAAAAGAGTAGAATTGCAAAATAGTGGAGAATATGAGCCATATATATTAATTGCAGACGTGCAGGCACTAACCGATAACTTTAACAACCCAGAAAAAGTAAGAAAAAATGTAAGAGAAGTAGCCATAGATTACTTGTCAGTAGGAATAGACCCAAGTAAAACGACTATCTATATTCAATCTATGATACCAGAAGTAGCAGAGTTAACCGTATTCTATTCTAACTTAGTAACCATCGCTCGATTAGAAAGAAATCCAACGGTCAAAACAGAAATAGCACAAAAAAGAGAAATCTTTGGAGAAAGTGTAACTTATGGCTTTTTAGGATATCCCGTAAGCCAAGCAGCTGATATCACAGCTTTTGAAGGAAAAATAGTGCCAGTAGGAGAAGACCAATTGCCATTGATAGAGCAATGCAGAGAAATCGTAAGAAAATTCAATAGCATCTATGGCGAGGTTTTGGTAGAGCCAGAAGCAGTATTATCCAGTGGAAAGAGAATTAAGGGCTTAGATGGAAACGAAAAAATGGGAAAATCGTTAGGCAATGCTATCTATCTATCAGATAATGAAGAAGAAATTACCAAAAAAGTAATGAGTGCAGTGACAGACCCAAACCGAATTAAAAAAGACGATTTAGGAAATCCAGATATTTGTATGGTTGCTTATTATCACAACTTATTTAGTAGTAAGGAAGAAACAAAAGTAGTATGCCAGGAGTGCAGAGCAGGAAAACGTGGCTGTGTAGCTTGTAAAAAACAGTTAGCCAAAAATATCATAGAAGAATTACGACCAATTCGAGAAAAAAGAGCCTATTATGAGGCACACCCAGAAGAAGTAGATAGCATCTTAAGGGAAGGAACTAAAAGAGCACAAGAAGTAGCTAAACAAACGATGAAAAAAGTAAAACAAGCTATGAAGTTAAATTATTTTGAAGAATAAAGAGGTAGATTATGAACGAGTATGTAAAAGAAATTCCACAAGAACCAAGTATTAAGAGAAACGGATTTGATGGCTATTATCGTAGGGCTTAATAATGAAAACATAGAGATAATGTATGAAAATGTTTATAAAGGGCATGATAAATATTGCACGAATACAAAAATTACACATATCTACTATGTTATTTCAGGGGAAGGAAAATTCAAAATCAAAGATGAGATTTACAAAGTGAAAAAAGGAAATATCGTAGAAATACCACCTAGCACAAAATTTGTTTTTGCAGGTCAAATGGAATTATTATTAATTATGAATCCACAATTTACACGTGAAGGTGAAATTGTAGGAGAAGAAAATGACTTAATGTAGATAAAAATAAGGGAAAGAGAAGAAGAAAAAATGTTTATTGATTATACAAAAATTACAATTAAATCAGGAGATGGCGGAAATGGAGCTATGACCTTTCGCAGAGAAAAATATGTAGCAGCAGGAGGCCCAGACGGAGGAGACGGAGGTAATGGCGGTAATATCTATTTCCAAGTTGACAAAGATAAAAACACCTTAATTGACTTTCGCTATAATAGAAAGTTCAAAGCCAAAAACGGAGAAAATGGAAGCGGAAGCAATTGCAATGGAAAATATGGAGACGATTTATATATCAAGGTTCCAATCGGAACGGTTATTAAGGACGTAGAAACAGGGAAAGTAGTAGCTGACTTGTCTAAGTCAAATCAAACAGAACTTATCTTAAAAGGTGGGCGTGGAGGAAGAGGAAATTCCCATTTTAAAACACCAACAAGACAAGCACCACAATTTTCAGAAGATGGAGAAAAAGGCGAAGAAAAAGAAATCATATTAGAACTAAAACTATTAGCAGACGTTGGGCTGTTAGGATTTCCTAATGTAGGAAAATCAACCTTTTTAAAAGCAGTAACAGATGCCAAACCTAAAATTGCAAACTATCATTTTACGACACTAGAGCCCAATTTAGGCGTGGTAAAAACCAAAAATGGAGATGGTTTTGTCATAGCCGATATTCCAGGAATTATTGAAGGAGCAAGTGAAGGGGTAGGACTTCGGAATACAATTTTTAAGACATGTAGAAAGAACAAGACTATTATTACATTTCTTAGACGTATCAGGACAAGAAGGGAGAAATCCAGTAGAAGACTTCTATGCCATTAACGAAGAACTAAAAAAATATAGTGAAAAATTAGCTACAAGAAAGCAAATTATAGTAGCCAATAAAGTAGATATCATGCAAGAAGAAACATTAATGAAACAAGTAGAAGAACTAGCCAAAAAAGAAAACGTAGAAATCTATTCAATATCAGCAGTTACCAAGCAAGGCATCCAAGAACTAATTGACTATGTAGAAAAAACATTAAAAACCTTGCCAAAAGAAGAATTAGTGGAAATAGAAGAAAAAAGAATATACACCTTAGAAGAAAAACAAGACCAATGGAGCATCAAAGAAGAAAATGGTGTTTTCATGGTAACAGGAAGAGCCATTGAACGACTAATGGGAAGAATTAATATCGAAGATAATGAATCTATGTATTATTTACAAAAAACGTTAAAAAATATGGGAATTGAGCAAAAGCTAAAAGAAATGGGTGTACAAGAAGGAGATACTGTAATTCTTGCCGATTGGGAATTAGAGTGGTATGATTAAGGTTCAATGGGGACGTTTCTTTTTGCACAAAAATGTGCAAAAGGAAACGTCCCCATTGAACACTAACAAGACATTATTAAACCATTTTTACCTTGATAATAGTTTTTTCGAATACCTATTTGTTTAAAACCGAATTTTTTGTATAAGTGAATAGCAGGATAATTTTCTTCCATAACCTCTAAGAAAATGGGGGTTAGTTTTTTTTCTTGTGATAATTGCATTAAATTTTTTAATAATAGGCTACCAATTCCTTGATTACGAAAAGGCTTTTTGACAGCAATATTCATAATATCAGCTTTATCAACTAAAAACTTAATGCCAGCAAATCCAACTATTTCGCTATTTGACTTAGCAACCAAATAATAAGAATTCTCAGATTGTAATTCATCTTGCAAAATAGAATACGTCCAAAAATCATCAAAATCAGAAAAAGGTAAGCTTGCTAGTTGCTCCAAATCTTCTTGTGTCATAGAAGCAATTTCAATCTTTTTAGATTTTTCTTCTAACTGTCTTTGTGCCTGTGGCTTTTTTAAATAAGAAGGCAGTACTTCTTCTAAAGCATTTTTCTTGAATTTGTTATAGCCAGCTAGTCCAAGATAGTAAGAGTTTAATTGATTTTGTTTTGGAGCGGCTAAAGTGATATTTTTGTTCCATTTTTGGGTAATTAACTCTTGATAAGTGTTAATGCCATCGCCGACAAAAGTAATAGAAAAATTACGAGAGATTTTTTCTTCACAAAAATCCAAAGCTTCTTCTATGGTAATGGCAGTAGGTGCAATGACTTCGAAATATTCAGCATCTTTTCGTTCGTATAAGGCAAAATAGCAATTATTATTTTTACAATCTATGATACTTGCAATGAACCCGTCTTGTTCAATTGAGTAAGCAAAAGCTTCTAAGGAATTAACACCAGTACAAGGAATACCAAGACTATCATGAAATGCTTTTACGGTAGCAATTCCAATACGAATACCAGTAAAAGAACCAGGACCTTTGTCACACACAAGTAAATCCATATCTTTTAAGCTTAAGTTAGCTTGCTTCATGGCTTTTTCAAGCATAGGCATTAAATTTTCAGAATGCGTTTTTCCAGTATTTTCATCGAATTGGCAAATTAGACGATTTTCTTCTAAAATAGAAATTCCACAAATATCGCTTGCGGTATCAATACTTAATATTTTCAAAATATACCTCCCATTTTTCTACATTTGTAGTTATTTTTAAAATTCGAGTGTTTTCATCAACTGTATCTTTTTCAAATTGAATACGAAGAGAAACTTCTGGCAGAGCTTCTTCAATTAATTCGCCCCACTCAATCAGGCAAATGCCATTTCCTAAATATTCATCGCCACCCATTTCATAAAATTCAGACGTATTTTTCAAACGATAAACGTCAAAATGATAAATTTTCGTATCGTTTTTGCTATATTCATTGACAATGGTAAAGGTAGGACTACAAATTTCATCCTCTAAGCCAAAATAACTTAAAATACCTTCTACCAATTTTGTTTTTCCACACCCTAATTCACCAGTAAGGATAATCGTATCGTTTTTTTCTAAATGACTGGCTAAGGCTTTGGCAAAGTTTTTGGTATCCTTTTCATTTTTGCTAATCAATTGAAACTGCTTCATAAAAACCTCCTATCTTAATATTGAAATTATTATAATACAAAAAATCAAAAAATTCAATGAAAAGTCTTGATAAATTACAAAGTCTGTAATATAATTGTAACGATTTTGTAACAAAAAAGAAATAAGAACAAGAAGGGAAGAGAAAAATGTTTAAATTTGGGCTAGGACAAGATATTGGAATTGATTTAGGAACAGCAACTGTCATTGCTTATGTAAAAGGAAAAGGAATTGTATTAAGAGAGCCATCTGTTGTGGCAGTAGATAATAATACAGGAGAAGTGTTAGCAGTGGGACAAGAAGCCAGAAGGATGCTTCGGAAGAACACCAGGAAATATCGTAGCAACAAGACCTTTACGCGATGGGGTTATTTCTGACTACACGGTAACAGAAAAAATGTTAAAACACTTTATCAGCAAAGTTTGTGGGAAATTTCTTTTTGCTCCAAGAATTATGATATGTATCCCTTCTCGTGTAACCGAGGTGGAAAAAAAGGCGGTAATTGATGCTGCTTCACAAGCTGGTGCTAGAAGAGTCTATTTAATTGAAGAACCAATTGCAGCAGCGATTGGAGCAGGAATTGATATCTCTAAACCATGTGGTAATATGGTAGTGGATATCGGGGGAGGAACCACAGATATAGCAGTCATTTCTTTAGGAGGTTCTGTGGTAAATACTTCGCTAAAAGTAGCAGGTGACAAGTTAGATGAAGCCATTGTAAAATACATTAAAAAGAAGCATAATATCATGATTGGAGAAAGAACAGCAGAAGATTTAAAAGTAAATATTGGTTGTGTATATCCTAAAATACAAGATGCGGAAATGGATATTCGAGGAAGAGACTTAATTACAGGACTTCCCAAAACAGTTACCATACGTTCAAGTGAAATGCTAGAGGCTCTAATTGAGCCAGCTATGATGATTGTCGATGCGGTTCACTCTGTACTAGAAAAAACACCACCAGAGTTAGCAGCAGATATTAGTGACAAAGGGATTTATATGACAGGTGGCGGATGCCTAGTAGATGGCCTAGATAAGCTATTACAAGAAAAGCTAGGGATTAATGTGATGATAGCACAAGATACCGTGTCTTGTGTGGCTCTTGGAACAGGGAAAGCATTAGATAATTTAGATGCTTTAGAAGGAAAAGGAAAATAATGAAAAAAGTAGCTTTTATTACCTTGCGGTTGTAAGGTAAATCAATATGAAACTAATGCGATGATACAAAAATTTAGGCAAAAAGGTTATGAAATAGTAGAACATAACCAAAAAGCAGATATCTATGTAGTGAATACTTGTACCGTAACCAATGTAGCAGATAGAAAATCAAGACAAATGTTAAGACGAGTCAAAGAATTAAATTCAAAAGCAGTCGTAGTAGCTTGTGGTTGTTATGTACAAGTAGCCAAAGAAGAGGCCCAGAAAATAGAAGAAATTGATTTACTAATCCGGAAATAACGAGAAAGATTCAATAGTAGAAATCGTAGAAAAATACAGAGAAGAAAAGGGAAAGATAAAAGAAATAACCGATGTTATGCATCAAAAGGACTATGTAGAACTAGGTGAAATTATTGATACCGATAAAACACGAGCCGTCATAAAAGTACAAGACGGCTGTGACCGATTTTGTTCGTATTGCATTATTCCTTATGCGAGAGGCAGAGTAAGAAGTAGAAAGCCAGAAAACGTAATTGCTGAAATAGAAAAAATAGCCCAAAAAGGAATTCAAGAAGTAGTCATAACAGGAATTCATATTGCTTCTTATGGAAAAGATTTTAAAGAAGAATATGGTTTGATGGACTTATTAGAAAAAATTAATCAAATAAAAGGAATTCAAAGAATTCGATTAGGTTCGATAGAACCTTTATTAATTACAGAAAAGTTTGTAGAAAGACTCATTAAATTAGAAAAAATATGTCATCACTTCCATCTATCTTTGCAAAGTGGTTGTGACGAAACTTTAAGAAGGATGAACCGAAGATATACGTTGCAAGAATTTAAAGAAATCGTAGAAAGATTAAGAAAGGCTTATCCAGACGTCATATTAACAACCGATATTATTGTAGGATTTCCAGGGGAAAGTGAAGAAGAATTTGAAGAAACCTATCAATTTTTAAAAGAAATCAAATTCTATAAAATGCATATCTTCAAATATTCTCCAAGAAAAGGAACAAAAGCGGCCCAAATGAAAGAACAAGTAGACCCAAAAACAAAAGAACAAAGAAGTCAAAAATTAATAGAACTATCCAATCAAAATGAAAGAGAATACAACGAAAGTTATCTTGGAAAAGAAGTAGAAGTATTGTGCGAAGAAGAAAAAGAAGGACTTTACCAAGGCCATACTAAGAACTATATCGTAGTTAAAATAAAGAGCAACAAAAGCTTAGAAAATAAAGTAGTAAAGGCTCATTGTCTTAAAGTAGAGGACGACCATATATTAGCAGAAATGTAAAAATGTAACAAAACCGTAACACGTACGTAACAAACATTTAATATTAAAATCGTTTAAATGGCTTGCTAATTTCAAAATAATATAGTATAAATAAAACAGTAAAATGTATTAAAATTACGAAGGAGGAAATAGAAATGGCAGATTTAGGCGAAACAAACAATGTATCAGGTGTATTTGGAGGCGTTGAACTAAAAAATATAGAAAATAATGAGCAGGGATACGAAAATGCTGGAACCATTAGACAAGCAGGAAGTAACTTACCAACTAAAGTTGGATTTTGGAACAAATTTAAAGCGTTCTGGTTACAAGATATAGATTGGAACAAAGAAATAAAAGTTGAATTAACACCATATCAACAAAAAGTAGAAGACGAAATCAACGAATTCTTACACCAAGAAATCACTTGGGAAAAAGTACATGATTTCTTATTCCAAGAAGTATCCTTTAGAAGCAAAAACTAATGTGCAAACGGGACGTTTCCTTTTGCACAAAAATGTGCAATTGGGACATATCTTGCATGGATAAAGTGAGAAAGTATAAGCAATTGTAAATTTTTAGTGAATTATTAAAAAAGGTATAGCAAATGAAACAAAATTGTGCTATACTTTTTTTGATTATAATGTAATAAATAGAATAAAGGGGCAAAAATTGAAAAGAAAGAGAGGTGGCATAATGCCCCGAAAAGCGAGAGAAAAAAGTAGTACAAAAGTATATCATGTAATACTTCGAGGAAATGCAAAACAAGATATATTTTTAGAAAAACAAGATTATGCTAAATTCATGCAAGAACTTAGTAAAATAAAAGAAAAATATGAACATAAAATTTATGCTTATTGTTTGATGCCAAATCATATTCATTTGATAATATATGATGAAAAAGACAACTTATCAATAGCGATGCAGAGTTTAGCAGTGAGCTATTCTTCTTATTGGAATAAGAAATATGAAAGAGTTGGTCACTTATTTCAAAATAGATTTTTGAGTAAAGCAGTCGAAACAGAAAGCTATTTGAAAACCTTGTGTCGTTATATCCATCAAAATCCGAGTATAAGTGGAATTTCTAAAACGGAAGAATATCCATGGAGTAGTTATCAAGAGTATGCAAAAGATAGGGAAGGAATGGTTGATAAAAAGCAGATAGTAACATTATTTGGAAGGAATAAACAAGAAGTACAAGGTAATTTCATACAATTTCACAAATACAAGGAAAGACAGGAGGATATTAAAGATTTTGCTGAATATGAAATGATTGAAAAGTTAAGTGATGAACAAGCTAGGAAATATATAGAAGAAATTCTTAAAATAGATAATATTCAAGAGATAATACAATATAGCGTAGCAAAACGAAAGGAATCTTTAAAAAAGTTAAAAGAAATTCAAGGAATTTCAAAAACACAAGTTTCGAGACTAACAGGATTAAGCAAAAGGATGATAGAAGTTGCGATGAAATAGAGAGTGAGAGGGGGAAGAGATGTGTCCCTTTTGCACAAAAATGTGCAAAAGGAAACGTCCCAAAAGAACATGGCGAAAAGTAAAACGATTTTTGTTTGTAACGAATGCGGCAATGAGTCAACAAAGTGGCTGGGGAAGTGCCCAGCCTGCAATAGTTGGAATAGCTTTTTTGAGCAAAAGGTGGTAGAGAGCAAAAATAGTAGTTTGAAGGCAAAGGGTTTAAAGAGTAATGTGCCACAAGCTTTAAGTTCTTATGAGGCTAAGGAAACGATTCGAACTTCGACTGGCTTTGGAGAATTGAATAATGTTTTAGGTGGTGGCTTAGTAAAGGGTTCTTTGGTTTTATTGCGGAGGAGAACCAGGAATTGGTAAGTCTACGTTAATTCTTCAGATTTGTGATAAGGTGCAAGGGGAAGGAAAGGTCTTGTATGTTTCTGGGGAAGAGTCAGCAGAGCAGATTAAAATGAGAGCAGATAGATTACATATTAAAAATGAAGATATTTTGTTTTTAGGAGAGACAGATATTGATATTGTCAATCAAGCAATTATGGATATCAATCCTAAATTAGTAATTATTGATTCCATTCAAACGATGTATTCAGAAGAGTTGTCAGCAGCGGCTGGTAGTGTAAGCCAAGTACGAGAGATTACTTCGCAAGTGATGCGAGTGTGTAAATCTAGAGCCATTACTACCATTATTATTGGGCATGTGACCAAAGAAGGAAATATTGCAGGACCAAGAGTTTTGGAGCATATGGTAGATACGGTTTTATACTTAGAAGGAGAAAGATATTTTTCGTATCGTATTTTAAGAGGTGTAAAAAATAGATTTGGTTCTACCAATGAAATTGGTATGTTCGAGATGAGAGAAGAAGGCATGTGCGAAATTACCAATCCATCCGAGGTACTCATTTCAGAGCGAGAAGACAATCCGTCAGGTTCCTGTATTGTTTCTAGCATGGAAGGGACAAGGCCTATTTTAGTGGAATTACAAGCTTTAACAGCCCAAACGAATTTTGGCTATGCCAAAAGAACGGCCAATGGAATTGACTTTAACCGTTTGTCTTTATTAATTGCAGTATTAGAGAAAAAGGCAGGCTTGATGCTAAGTATGCAAGATGTTTATATGAACGTAGTAGGAGGCTTGAGGATAAATGAACCATCGATTGACTTAGGAATTATTATGGCAACAGCGTCTAGTTTTAAAAATAGTCCGATTCCAAAAGATATGGTAATTATGGGAGAAGTTGGCTTGACAGGCGAGATTAGAAGAATTAATTTAATCGAAAAGAGACTAAAGGAAGCAGAAAGACTAGGTTTTAAATCTTGTTTAATTCCAGAAAGTAATAAAAAAGACTTGAAAGATAAGTATAAATTAGATATAATAGGGGTCAAGAACGTAAGCGAAGCAATGAAAAAGGCATTAGGATAAAAAGCGATAAAGGAGAGAAGCGTTTTGAGAAAAGGAAAAGAGGACAATATTACAGAAATTCTAAAATTAATTGCTCCGGGTACACCCATTAGAGATGGACTAGAAAATATCTTACGAGCAAAAACAGGTGCTTTGTTATTGATAACGGACAATAATCAGATTTTAAAAGAAGTAGTAGATGGAGGCTTTACGATTAATGAGGACTACACTTCTGCTAAATTATATGAATTGGCCAAAATGGATGGAGCTATTGTACTAAGTGGCGACTTAAAGAAGATTTTATATGCCAATGCTCAATTGATACCAGCTAGAGAAATTCTAACATTAGAGACTGGGACAAGGCATAGAACGGCAGAAAGAACTGCGAAACAAACAGGAGAATTAGTCATTAGTATTTCACAAAGAAGAAGTATCATAACTGTATTTAAAGGAAATGATAGATATGTGCTAGAAAATACAGATGTTGTACTAAATAAGGCAAACCAAGCGATACAGACTTTAGAAAAATACAAAAAAGTATTTGACAATAAACTTAATCTATTAAATGAATATGAATTCAATGATATTGTAACACTAGAAAATGTATTAGTAGCTATCCAAAGAGCAGAAATGGTTATGAGAATTGTAGAAGAAATCCAACGACAAATCTATGAGTTGGGGAGTGATGGAAGGCTAGTAAGGATGCAATTAGAGGAATTAATAGGAGGCTTAGAAAAAGAAGAATTATTAATTATTAAAGATTATATGGTAGCGACTAAGAAAAAACAGACACCAGAAAAGATACTAGAAAAATTAGAAGAATTGACTTATGAGGATTTATCCAATGAAAATATCATCGCAAGGTTACTAGGCTACGAAAACTTTGACAACTATGACGAAGTAGGTGTTTATACAAAAGGATACCGTATTTTGAATAAAATTCCAAGGATGCCAAACAATATAGTAGAAAACTTAATTGGTGCTTTTAAATCTTTCCAACACATTTTAGCAGCTGATATAGAAAGCTTGGATGACGTAGAAGGAATTGGAGAGGTAAGAGCAAGAACGATTCAACAATCATTAAAAAGGATGCAAGACCAGTTTGTATTCTAAGATTAAATTAAGATAGGAGAGAAGAAAATGAAAACAGAAAAATTAATATGGATAATTGCGTTAATTTTGGTTATAATAGTTATACTAGGATTAGGATATGGCTATTATAGAAAAGCAACAATGGAGGTAAAAAATCCAATTGCAACGATGGAAGTTGAGAATTTTGGGACAATAAAAATGGAATTGTATCCAGAGCTCGCACCAGAAACAGTTGCAAACTTTACAACACTTGCTAATAGAGGATTTTATAATGGGTTAACTTTCCATAGAATTGTAAAAGACTTTATGATACAAGGTGGCGATAAAAACGGAAATGGACAAGGGTCTGCAACGACAAAAGACTTAAAAGATGATGGAGACGAAACAGAATATACGATTAAAGGTGAATTTATTTCCAATGGAGTTAATAAAAATAAATTGAAATTTGAAGAAGGAATTTTAGGGATGGCAAGAAGCGACTATACTTCTTATTCTCCAACATTAACAGAAGAGTCATATAATTCAGGAAGTTCACAATTTTTTATTATGACAAAAGCGAATTCTTCTTTAAATGGTTATTATACTGCTTTTGGTAAAGTAGTTGAAGGATTAGATATTGTACATAAAATCGAAGAGACAGAAGTAAAAGCAGCAGATGATGCAGCAGAAAGTGGAAATTCAGAAGTTAGTACACCAGTAAATCCGCCAAAGATTACTTCTTTAACAGTAGAGACATTTGGCGTAGATTATGGCTTACCAGAAACATTAGAACCTTTTGATTATATGACTTGGATGTATAAACAATATGGCTTAGACCCAAGTACAATGTCTAATTAGATAGAATATTTTTGACGCTTTTAAAAATAAAAATATTTTTCCAAGAAAATGGTTGACAAATGGGGTAGAGATAGGGTAAAATAATTAGTGTGTTCGTTCCAAGTACGTAAGGGAAAAGATACACGAGTTATGGTGGATGTAGCGTAGTTGGTTAACGCGCCAGTTTGTGGCACTGGAGACCGTG
>CANPIU010000006.1 GCA_947574235.1 uncultured Clostridium sp.
AATTTTGCAGCAATCAACAAAAAAGAATACTAAGTTTATTTCCCTAGTATTCTATCTTGATTTTTCTTATTCCATTTCTGAAAAATACTCGTTAATTCGATTGATTAATTCTTGTTTGGTCTCTTCTAATGTCATACCTTCTACTTGTGCCCCAGCAAGGGTTATATGACCACCACCGCCTAATTTTTCTAATATCATTTGTACATTGATATCACCAATCGAACGTCCACTAATGCATACTTTGTCTCCTAGTTGACCAAGCACAAAAGAGGCTGTTATATCGCTAATGGTAAGAAGTTCATCTGCTGCCTTGGCACAGGTTACATTGACGTCTTTGGCTTTTTCTTCGCAAATGGAAATGGCTATGGTATTATTTACAATTTCTGCCCTTCCTACAATCTCTGCTATCTTATTGAAGCTTTCTAAATCACTTTGGAACCATTTTTTGACACGAATAATATCAACACCACATTTTCTCAAATAGGCTGCTGCTTCAAAGGTTCTAACTCCTGTTTTAAAGGTAAAGTTTTTCGTATCCATCATAATTCCTGCATACAAGCTTTCTGCTTCGATGGTCTTTAATTGTACTTTTTGCTCTACATATTGCAAAATTTCGGTTACTAATTCAGCCGTAGAAGAAGCATATACTTCTTGGAAAGTTAGGGTTGCTTTTTCAATATAATCTGCACTTCTTCTATGATGGTCTATGATTACGATTTTCTTAGCCCTATCTACTAATTCTTCTGATTCCACATAGTTCATTTTATGGGTATCCACAATGACTAATAAAGTATCCTCATCTACATTTTCTAAGGCTACCTCTTTATTGATAATAACGTCCTCATATTCTTCATCTTTTTCGATTGACTTTTGAAATGCTTCAATAGCTGCTTCTTTGTTATTGATTACGATATAGGCATTTTTCTCTAAGGTTTTGGCTAATCGATAAACGCCTAAGCTTGCTCCCACACAGTCCATATCTGGATTGGTATGTCCCATAATCATAACTTTTTTGGATTCTTTCATTAGATTTTCTAATGCTTGGGCTACAATTCTTGCTTTTACTTTGGTTCTTTTTTCTACTTCCTGTGCTCTTCCCCCAAAGAATTTGTAAATCTCATTTTCTCGAATAACGGCTTGGTCTCCTCCACGTCCTAAAACAATATCCATTGCGGTTTGGGCTGATTTGTATTTTTCTTTGTCGGTTGGTCCCTCATTTGAAACAGCAATACTTAAGGTAAATTGTACTTTTTCCTTCATATCAATTTCTTTGATTTTGTCTAAAATACTAAATTTATCTTCTTTTACATTGTCTAAATATCTTTGTTCAAAGAAATAGATGTATCTGTCCTTTTCGGTTTTGATTAAAACACCTTTTGTTTTATCGGTCCACTCGTAAATATATTTGTCAATCTCGGCAATGACTTGTGGCTTTTCTTCACTTTCTAGCCTTTGCATGGTTTCTTCATAATTGTCTACCATGATAATTCCTACACAGGTTTTAGAATCTTTGTATTCTTTTTGTAATTTAATGTTTTCTGTGTCATCAATAAAATAGAGAATTACCATATACTCTGCTTTATTCTTCTTTGATTTTACGTATCTACCAACAATTCGGTAAGTCTTGTTATCAATTTCCATTTGTCTTAAAATGTCTTGATTATTGGTTTTTTCTCTTTTTTGTATTTCTCCTTTAATGTCTATACTTAATTCCTTGATATAGGTATTAATATCAATATTAGCAAATTCAGAAGCAAATTTTGAACTTTTCCAAACTACATTGCCATCTGTTTCTAGTATGATTAAAGGAAATGGTGCATTGATTAAACTTGTTTTGGCTGCTGAATCAACGGTAATGCTTAAGTCCTGCAAAGTTTCTGATATCTCACTTTTCCTTTTGTTGTTGGTATAATAACTATAAATTACAATAAGGGTAAAAATACAAATACATGGTAGTATCATATAAGTATTTTTGATGGCAATATAGACTAATAGCACAAATATAATGCCTAAATATATTTTGGTTCTAGATACTAAGGTATCTAAAACTTTTCGACTGGTTCTTTGCATAATAGATTTTCTCCTTCTATTTATTCTCTTCTATTTTAATCACAAATAGGCTATTTGTCAAGTTTTTCAGAAGCAAACTGTAGGTATCTTTAAATGCAAAACACCGCATACAAAGGAACGGATTTAATATTATTTTCAAAACCAAAGTTTTTTTCTGAAATTCGAATAGCAACTTTGGGTTGATATTTCTTTTTATATAAATCTAAACTTCTTGATTTCGCGTGCGTACTCGTTTTTACTTCAATTGGTATAATATCCATATCTTTTTGAATCATAAAATCCAATTCTGCTTTTCCCTCTGATTCCCAATAATAAATTTCATATCCCTTTACTTTCAATTCATTGGCAACATAGTGTTCTGTCAGTGGTCCCATTGAAATCATACTTGGTGTGGTGCTTAAATCTATTAAGTATAGTGGGTATCTTGCTTTATTAACAAATAACCCAACGTCACTCATATATAATTTAAAAGCTGTCAAATCTTTGTGTATTTCTAAGGGCATCTCCGCTTTTACTTTATAACTTTGTGTCACAATCCCACTATTTTTTAGCCACAAAATAGCTTCTCCAAATATAGATGAAGTTCCCCCTTTTGAAATTACTTTATATTGGAATTTTTGATTTTCTTTAGCAAGTTGAACAGGTATAGAATCAAAAGCCGATATAATTCGATTCGACAAGCTATTATCAGCATATTTTGTCATATCTCTTTCATAGGATAATAATATTTCTGCTTGTGTATCAATGGTCGCAATTACTTTTTTTTCTTCTAAATAAGTCTGTACTACTTCTGGCATTCCTCCTACTACTAAATAAGTTCTATATAACTTCAAGCATAAATTATGAATATCACTATCTATTCTTTCATTGCTTTCAAAATGGCTCTTAATCTCATCGATTAAACTTTCTCTCCCGATTGCCATTAAAAATTCTTTGAAAGATAATGGGTACATACTTATCATTTGAACTTTTCCTACGGGAAAAGAATAATTTTCTCTGTTTATGGCAATTCCTAGTAGCGACCCTGCTGCTATGATATGATATTCTGGAGCATCTTCATAAAAATACTTTAGTGACGTAAGTGCTCTTTCATTTACTTGAATTTCATCAAAAAATATTAGCGTTTTTTCTGGTAATATTTTTTCGCCATAGAATAATTCTAACTTGTTTATGATATACTTAGCATCTATACTATCTGAAATTTGAGAACTTAACTCTTGATTGGTTTCAAAATTTACATAAATTAAATTTTCATAGTTTTCTTTTCCAAACTGCTTTATAATATAAGTCTTTCCTACCTGTCTAGCTCCATGTACTATTAATGGTTTTCTATTTTTAGATTTTTTCCAATTCTTTAAATCTTTTACAATTTCTCTTTTCATATTACCACTTCCTCCAAACAAATAATACCATATAAGTTCCAAAAAATCAATTCAATACATG
Source organism: uncultured Clostridium sp. (assembly GCA_947574235.1). Lineage (GTDB taxonomy): Bacteria > Bacillota > Clostridia > TANB77 > CAG-508 > CAG-269. Next base: position 3,514 of record CANPIU010000006.1, read on the forward strand.
ATTTTTTGTGACTTATATGGCATTTATTGTATTATTCTACTGTTTCCTCTTCTACTACTGTCTCTTCTATCTCTTCTGGCATTGTTATTTCTTCTTCTCGTTTTGGTTCATTTTCTGTACTAATATGAATATTTTGATATTTTTGCATACCTGTACCAGCTGGAATTAACTTACCAATGATAACATTTTCTTTTAATCCCACTAAGTCATCTATCTTTCCTTTTACGGCTGCTTCTGTAAGAACTCTTGTTGTTTCTTGGAAAGAAGCTGCTGATAAGAAGCTATCGGTTGCAAGAGAAGCCTTGGTAATACCAAGTAACACTCTCTTACCAGTTGCTGGTCGTTTTCCTTCTGCCATTACTTCCTTATTTTTATCTTCAAATTCATACATATCAATTAACGAACCTGGGAACATATCGGTATCAGCATTATCTTCCACTCTGACCTTCTTAAGCATTTGTCTACCAATTACCTCAATATGTTTATCGTTGATATCAACACCTTGATTACGGTATACTTTTTGTACTTCTGAAATCAGGTATTCATATACTCCTTCTGGTCCTTTGATTTCTAAGATTTCACTTGGATTAATAGAACCTTCGATTAAAGCTTCTCCTGCTTCTACTAAATCGCCATCTCTTACCTTCATCTTAGAACCAAATGGGATGGTATAGGTTTTTGAATCATCTTTTGAAGTAACTACCACTTCTTTTCTCTTTTTCGTTTCCTTGATTTTTACTTTACCATCAATTTCAGTAATAATTGCTAGTCCCTTTGGTTTTCTCGCTTCAAATAATTCCTCAACTCTAGGAAGACCTTGTGTAATATCGGCAACACCAGCAACACCACCAGAGTGGATCGTTCTCATCGTAAGCTGTGTACCTGGCTCACCAATTGATTGTGCTGCAATAATACCAATCGCTTCTCCAATAGAAACTAAGTCACGTCTTGCAAGTCCCATACCATAACATTTTTGACATACTCCATGTTTTGAACGGCATCCTAATACGGAACGTACTTTTAGTTTTTCAATACCTGCCGCTACAATCTCCTCTGCAATACTTTCTGTAATCATCGTATCTTTATCAACAATTAATTTCTTTGTTTCTGGATGGAATACGTCTTCTATCGCAAATCTTCCAAGCAACCTTTCTTGCATTTTTTCGATAATTTGATTTCCATCTTTAATATCATAAACAAGAATTCCATCTTCGGTTCCACAATCATGCTCTCTTACAATAATATCTTGAGAAACGTCTACTAATCTTCTTGTTAAATATCCTGAGTCAGCTGTTCTAAGCGCTGTATCAGAAAGACCTTTACGAGCACCATGGGCTGAAATGAAATATTCTAAGGCATCTAAGCCTTCGGCAAAAGAAGACTTAATCGGAATTTCAACTGCCTTACCCGTTGTACTTGCCATCAGTCCACGAATACCTGCAATTTGTCTTAATTGGTTCATATTACCACGGGCTCCAGATTTAACCATCATATAGATAGGGTTTAATTCATCAAAGTTCTCTTCCATCGCAGAACTTACTTCTTTTGTTGTATTTTCCCATACATTAATAACCGCATTATATCTTTCCTCATCAGTAATTAAACCTCTTGCATATTGTTTTCTAATGGTTTCAACCTTTTTATCGGATTCTTTTAGTAAATCTTTCTTCTTAGCTGGCACTTGTACGTCGTCCATTGAGAAAGTAATTCCTGCTAAGGTTGAGTATTTAAAGCCTAATGCTTTAATATAGTCAATAACTTCTGCTGATTCGGATAATCCATGGGTTCTAATCACACTTTCAATAATGGTTCCCATTGATTTTTTCATAACTGGAAAATCAATTTCATATTGAAATGGGTCTTTCTTTCTATCAATAAATCCTAAATCTTGTGGAATTCCTTTATTGAAAATAATTCTACCAACACTGGTTTCAATTTTCTTGGTTTTGATTTCGCCTTTAATTTCTTTGGTAATTCTAACAAAGATTTTAGCATGAATTCCCACCTCGTGATTTTCAAAAGCCATGATTGCTTCTTCTGGGTCTTTGAAGTATTTTCCTTCTCCCTTTTCGCCGTCTAAAACCATCGTTAAATAATACGCTCCTAAAATCATGTCTAGTCTAGGTACCGCAACTGGCTTACCATCTTGTGGTTTTAGCAAGTTATTGGTGGATAACATTAAATATCTTGATTCTGCTTGTGCTTCTGGTGATAATGGTAAATGCACTGCCATTTGGTCACCGTCGAAGTCAGCATTGAAGGCCTCACAAACTAATGGGTGAAGTTTAATAGCTCTTCCTTCTACTAATACTGGCTCAAAGCTTTGAATTCCAAGTCTATGTAGTGTCGGAGCACGGTTTAACATAACGGGATGGTCTTTAATAACCTCCTCTAAAATTCCCCATACTTCTGGTCTTAGTCTTTCTACCATCCTTTTGGCATTTTTAATGTTTTGGGCAATGCCTCTTCCTACTAATTCTCTCATAACAAATGGTTTAAACAACTCAACTGCCATTTCTTTTGGAAGTCCACATTGATAAATATTTAATTCTGGTCCTACTACGATAACAGAACGTCCAGAATAGTCAACACGTTTTCCTAGTAAGTTTTGACGGAAACGACCTTGTTTTCCCTTTAACATATCGGATAAAGATTTTAATGGTCTATTTCCAGCACCCGTTACTGGTCTTCCCCTTCTTCCATTATCAATCAAGGCATCCACTGATTCTTGAAGCATCCTCTTTTCATTTCTAACAATGATTTCTGGTGCTCCTAATTCTAGCAATCGTTTTAAACGATTATTTCTATTGATAACTCTTCTATATAAATCATTTAAATCAGAAGTTGCAAATCTACCACCATCTAATTGTACCATTGGTCTTAATTCTGGTGGAATAACCGGTACTACTTGCATAATCATCCACTCTGGACGATTACCAGAAATTCTAAAAGCTTCTACCGTATCTAATCTTTTAACCAATTTTACTCTTTTTTGCTCACTAGCTGTTTCTAACTCTTTTCTAATTTCTGCTGACAACACGTCTAAGTCAATTTGCTTCAATAATTCCTTTAAAGCCTCTGCTCCCATTTTAGCCTTAAAAGAACCTCTACCATATTGTTCTTCTGCTTCGTGATATTCTTTTTCATTTAATACTTGGCACTTTTCCAAATTAGAAGTACCTTTGTCAATTACCACATAAGAAGCAAAATAAATAATTTTCTCTAAATTTCTTGGTGAAATATCTAACATTAAAGCAATTCTACTAGGAATTCCCTTAAAGTACCAAATATGTGCTACTGGTGCTGCTAGTTCTATGTGTCCCATCCTTTCACGTCTAACCTTAGCTTTCGTTACTTCAACCCCACAACGGTCACATACAATTCCTTTATATCTCACTCTTTTATACTTACCACAGTGACATTCCCAGTCTTTTGTTGGTCCAAATATTTTCTCACAAAACAAACCATCCTTTTCTGGTTTTAGTGTTCTATAATTAATCGTTTCCGGTTTCTTAACCTCACCCTTTGACCACTCTCTTACTTTTTCATCAGATGCCACACCTATTTTTAACTTATTAAAAATATCTAATTCGTCCACTCTTTTTCCTCCCATGTCCTATTGGGGACGTTTCCTTTTGCACATTTTGGTGTAGCAAAAGGGACACATCTTCCAATGGTATTAAGGTTTAATTTCAAAACAGATTCCAAAGTCTCTCCACCGCTCGAACAATTCCTTCGGGTCGCTTCTTATCTTTTTGAAATTTATTTATTAAATTATATTAAAATTACAATTGTTCTTCAATAAACTTTTTGATTACAGGTATATCTTCCAATGCGGTATAGAATATTTTTGTCGAATCCATTTTTCCATAACCATGTGCAAATCGATTTCTCATACCTCTTATCGCATTCCAATTCATTTCATTTTTTGTATCTTCTAAATATTCATCTGTTAAATGATTGGCTAATTCTCCAATTTGAAATATTTTCATAGAAAGAGAATCTTTATAGTCATTGTCTTTTTTGAAATTTTCTATGTTATCTCCAAAACGACATATGGTCTTTTCAATTTCATTGCAATATCTTAACATATGTTTCAATATCGTGATATCTCTATTATCCATATATTATCACTCTTTCTTTTTTAATATTATCATAAAATTCTTGTTCCCAATCTTCTATGTCATCCTCTTCAAAACACTCTTCTTCAATTAAGTCCACTTCTCTTTGCAGAACTTGTTTCAAAGCTTCTAAAATAGCTCCTATTACTAACAAACTTCTTATATTTTTAGCCACTATAATAATATCAATATCACTTTCTTCATTATAGTCTCCTCTAGCATAAGAACCAAAAACATATGCTTTTTCAACACCATATTTTTTAAATATTGGTTCTGTTAATTTCTTTATCTGAGTAATCGCTTCTTGTTTTTCTAAATTATTTTCCATAGGACTTTCCCCTTATTCTATGATATTCTCATCATTATCTAAGTTATCATTTGCCAAGTCATTGTCAAAAAGCAACTCATCATCTTCATCGCCTAACTCTTCAAATAGTTCATCACTATCTTCTTCCACTTCATCAGAAGTATCTTCTAAAAGCATATCCTCTTCCATCTCTTCGCTATAACCATCCAAATCGCCATCTTCAATAATCTCATCTTCTGACAATAACTTTCTTTCTCTCGTAGGGTCGTATTCAATTCCCTCTTCGATATTCTCTTTCAATTCAAGTTCTTGATTGTCCTCTGAATATAGACGAACGTCTAGTCCTAAAGATTGTAGTTCTTTAACAAGCACTTTAAAGCTTTCTGGAACGCCTGGTTCTGGTACATTTTCGCCTTTTACAATTGCTTCATAAGTTTTTACTCTTCCCACAATGTCATCTGATTTAACTGTCAACATTTCTTGTAAGGTGTAGGCTGCACCATAAGCTTCTAGCGCCCAAACTTCCATCTCTCCAAAACGTTGACCACCAAATTGTGCTTTACCTCCTAATGGTTGTTGTGTTACTAATGAGTATGGCCCTGTTGAACGAGCATGGATTTTGTCGTCTACTAAGTGATGAAGTTTTAACATATACATGACTCCAACTGTAATTGGCTTGTCAAATGGGTCTCCTGTTCTTCCATCATAAAGAACGGTTTTTCCATCTTGGCTCATGCCTGCTTCTTTCAATAATTCCTCTACGTCATCTTGCGTTGCTCCATCAAATACTGGTGTTGCAATTTTCCATCCTAAAGCTTTTGCTGCTCCTCCTAAATGTACCTCTAATACTTGACCTAAGTTCATACGAGAAGGCACACCTAATGGGTTTAGTAATATATCAATTGGGGTACCATCTGGCATAAATGGCATATCTTCTTCTGGTAATACTCTTGAGATAACCCCCTTATTACCATGACGTCCTGCCATTTTATCTCCCACTGAGATTTTTCTTTTGGTTGCGATATAGCATCGAATAATTTGGTTTACACCTGGTCCTAACTCATCTGAATTATCTCTGGTAAAGATTTTAACGTCTACAATCGTTCCTGCTTCTCCATGTGGTACTCGCAAAGACGTATCTCTTACTTCTCTTGCCTTTTCTCCAAAGATAGCTCTTAGTAACCTTTCTTCGGCTGTTAATTCAGTTTCTCCTTTTGGTGTAACTTTTCCAACTAAGATATCTCCTGGTCTTACTTCTGCACCAATTCTGATAATTCCATTTTCATCTAAATCTTTTAAGGAATCATCTCCAATGTTTGGAATATCACGTGTAATTTCTTCGGCTCCTAATTTGGTATCACGACACTCACAATCATATTCTTCAATGTGGATAGAGGTAAATACGTCTTCTTTTACCAATTTTTCATTGATTAGAATAGCATCTTCGTAGTTGTAACCTTCCCAAGTTGAGAAAGCGACTAATACGTTTTTACCAAGTGCCATTTCTCCCTTAGAAGTTGATGGTCCATCGGCTATGGCATCTCCTGCTTTTACTCTTTCTCCCACTTTTACAATTGGTTTTTGGTTGATACAAGTTCCACCATTGGTTCTTTTAAATTTACGTAGTTTATGGGTAATTGTCTTTTTGCTATCATATTTTACAGTAATACTATCCCCTGTTACTTTTTCTATTACACCATCTTCTTCTGCTAGCACTAGAATTCCTGAGTCTTTGGCTGCTCTGTATTCAATTCCAGTTCCTACAATTGGACTTTCGGTAATCATTAATGGTACGGCTTGACGTTGCATGTTGGCACCCATTAGCGCTCTTTTTGCATCGTCATGCTCTAAGAAAGGTATCATGGCTGCTGCAATAGATACTAATTGTTTTGGTGAAACGTCTACATATTGAACCTTATCACGGTCAACCTCGATTACTTCATTTTTAAACCTAACTCTAATTCTTTCATTTACAAACTTTCCATTTTTATCCACTGGTTCTGAGCTTTGAGCAATAATATAATTGTCTTCTACGTCTGCACTCATATATTCTACAATATCAGTTAATTTATGTGTTTCTGGGTCGACCTTACGATATGGCGTTTCGATAAAGCCATATTCATTGATGCTTGCAAAAGAAGAAAGCGCTGAAATCAATCCGATATTTGGTCCTTCTGGTGACTCTATCGGACATAATCTACCATAGTGAGTATAGTGAACGTCACGCACCTCAAAGCCTGCTCTTTCTCTGGTTAATCCACCTGGTCCTAAAGCTGATATTCTTCTTTTATGAGTCAGTTCTGATAATGGGTTCGTTTGGTCCATGAATTGTGATAATTGTGAACTTCCAAAGAACTCACGAATCGATGAAGTAATAGGCTTGGTGTTAATCAATGTTTGTGGTGTTACAACGTCTAAGTCTTGAATTGTCATCCTCTCACGAACGACTCTTTCTAATCTTGTTAAACCAATTCTAAATTGATTTTGTAATAATTCTCCTACTTGGCGAATTCTACGGTTGGCTAAATGGTCAATATCATCTACTTTTCCTACCCCATGTGATAGGTTTAATAAGAAGTTGATAGACGCAATCATGTCTTCTGTTGTAATAGTTTTTGGTACTAATTCGTCCATCCTTTCTTCGATTGCTTTTACCAAATCTTTTTCTTCAGTATTGTCCATAATATTTTTAAGTACATTATAATTCACTAATTCTTTGAAATGCAATTTACTCAAATCCACTGTTGGCAATACTTTATGGATATTTACGGTACTGTTTCCGATAATTCTCACTTTTCTGTCTCCAACTAGGATATCCACGATATTAATTCCTGCATTTTGGATGGCTTCTGCCGTTTCTTCTGAAATCATTTCGCCAGCTTGTACGAATACTTCCCCTGTTTGGCTGTCTACGATATCACTAGCTGAAACTTTATCTTTAATTCTTCCTGCTAATCCTAATTTTTGGTTGAATTTATATCTTCCTACTTTGGCTAAATCATATCTCTTATTATCATAGAATAGCCCATTAAATAAGTTTCTAGCCGCATCAACGGTTGGAAGTTCTCCTGGTCTTAGTTTTTTATAAATCTCGATTAACGCTTCGTCTTGGTCTTTAATGGTATCTTTAGCAATGGTTGCTGTTATCATTTCTTCATCACCAAATAGTTCTCTTATTTGGTCATCTGAAATAACACCAATCGCTCTTAAAAGTGTAGTTACTGGCACTTTTCTTGTTCTGTCAACACGTACATAAAAAATGTCGTTTCCATCGGTTTCATATTCTAACCATGCTCCACGAAGTGGCATTACCGTAGAGTTATACGTCCTTTTTCCCGTTTTAGTATCAAATTCTTCTCCATAATAGCATCCTGGTGAACGTACTAATTGGCTGACAACAACTCTCTCTGCTCCATTGATAACAAAAGTTCCACTGTTTGTCATTAATGGAAAGTCTCCTAAGTAGATTTCTTGCTCTTTGATTTCACCTGTTTCACGGTTGATTAGTCTAACTTTTACGTGTAATCTAGTAGAGTAAGTTGCATCTCTTTCCTTGGCTTCTTCTACTGAATATTTGGTTTTGTCTTCCATGTAATAATCGAAAAATTCAAGAACTAAGTTTCCTGAGTAGTCTTCAATTGGTGAAATATCTTTTAATACTTCTCCTAATCCTTCTTCTACAAACCAGTCATAGGAATCTTTTTGTACTTTGATTAGGTTTGGCATTTCGATATAGTCACCAACTTTTGCGAAATCCTTGCGAGAGGCCTTCTCGTAATTTACTTCTTTGATTTTCAAAAAAATCACTCCTTAAAATTATTAAAAGCAGATGATAAATTTATAGAATTAAAAAAAGTCCTTCTCTTACTTTAAGTTCCTTTATCTAAGGCTTCCGATTTGTCTGCTCTCTTCAATTCGGTTTTTCCTTAGAGGCAACCCAGTTTGATTCCTCTTCTTTTAATTTTTAACAATTTGAAACAAAAAATTATATTTTATTTTACCATATTTTTCCTACACTTGTCAAGGATTTAGCAGATTTTTTTAAGGGTTCTTTAAAAGTCACGTCTAAGGTTTGCTAACAAATGTAAATTTTAGGCTAGCTATAATTATCTAGTAGGAAAATTATCTTTATGGGATAACTTTTCTACTAGTATTAAAAATATACATTCGTTTTTTACTAACATCTATTTTTCTTTCATTTTTTCTACTTCTTCTCTTGTTAAATCTGTTATCTCTATAATTTGTTCGATTGGCATCTTTTTAACTAACAACTTTCTTGCAATCTCAATTTGCTTTTTTCTTTCGCCTTCTTCTCTTCCTTCTTCTCTTCCTTCTTCACGTCCCTCTTTTCGCCCCTCTCTTCGACCCTCTTCTCGGCCTTTTTCTCTTCCCTCTTTTATTGCTTGTTCTCTTGCACCTTCTATCATGCTTTTCTCATCTCTAATTGCTTTATCTCTTAGGAAAGCAAGTCTTCTTTCTGCGGCTTCTCCAGTCAAATATTCGTATTCGTCATTAGCCTTTTTGATTTCTTTATTTTCCTTCATCGCCAACTCTACCCCCTTTGCATTGGCTTGACTGATAAACTGCATCCATTGTTCTAGTTTTGTCTGTATTCCTCTCTCTTCCTTTTTGAATTTTGGTATTTGGATAAAATGGATTTCTAGTTTATCTGTCAAAATTTCACTTTTATAATCTCTTCTTAGTCTAGCAATTTCATGAAATGGCCCTTCTTCAAATTGCTCATAGTCCAAAATGTTAATCGCAATTGTCTTTTTTACTTTTTTGTAGTTTTCTCCTGCTAGTAAATTATTATAATAGTTCCCTGACCAATAATACAGAGTCCTCTCAATAAAATTATTCGGGTTTAACACTTGAATTTCAATGTTGACAACTGTATCATCATCTAAAATAGCCAAAATGTCTAATCTACCTAGCTTATTTTGCTCAAATTGTTTTTCTAAACTAACCTCTGCTTGTACTTCTACTTTTTCAATGGGTATTTCTAAAATAGCAATGAGAAAGTCTTTTAAAATACTTTCATTTCCTTTTTTAGAAAATATTTTCTTAAATATGTAATCATTTGTAACTGGTATTTTTCCTTTTACCATATTTCTCCTTTCCATTTTACAAGAAAACTTTGTTTTTGGCAAGAACTTTTTTGTAAAATTTTACATTTATTTGCTTTTTTTGAATTGAATATCGATTTTAAAACTTCTGTAATATAAATTTTAATAAGAAAAAATTTTGCGAAAAATAATGATTATTTTTTGGGATTTCTCTATCGATTTTTAATATTGAACTTAAAATTTAAAGTTTTTTAAAAATAGTTAACTAAAATTAATTTTATGCAATATCCAAAACAAATTGCATATTTCTATTAAACCATAAAATGTCAAAAATTGCAATCATTTTTCGTCGCAATTTTCGACATTTTTCTTTATTCTTAGTGAAATACTGCACCAATCGCACCAAATACTCCCGCTGACGCTAGTCCCATAATAATACCTGCTAGCACAACACCTGCCATAATCGCAATTGTGCTTTTCTTAAAATCCATATCTAAAAAACTAGCAGCTAACGTTCCCGTCCAAGCACCTGTACCAGGAAGAGGAATTCCTACAAAAAGGAATAAGGCCAAATAAAGTCCACGACCTGCTTTTTCTTGTAACTTCTTTCCACCTTTTTCTCCTTTTTCTAAGCAAAAAGTAAAGAACTTTCCAATTATCTTTTTATCAGCACCCCACTCCAAAACCTTTCTTGCAAAGAAAAAAATAGCTGGTACTGGTAGCATATTTCCAATGATGCAAACAATATACAAAGGAAGAATTGGAAGTTCTGCTCCCCACAATTGACTTAGCCCAACTGGAATTGCGCCTCTTAATTCAATTAATGGTATCATAGATATAATAAATACTAGTATATATTTTTTTAACATTTCTCTTCCCTTCTTTCTACTTTTTTCATCGTTATCTTGTAATCAATATAATCTTCTATTAAAATTCGAATTACGGCAATCACTGGAACAGCCAAGAACATACCTAAAATACCAAAATAAGCTCCTCCTACGGTAATAGCAAAAATGACTAGCAAAGGACTAATTTTCAAAGATTGACCAATAATCTTAGGGTTAATAACATTCGCATCAATTTGTTGCAGAATAATTACTACAACTAACATCCAAATAGCTTGTGATAGTCCTCCTGTTATTAAGGTTATAATAGCAGCAATGGCTACCGCAATAATAGCACCTATATATGGTATCATATTAAACAATCCTATCAAGAAACCAAGCAACGGTGCAAACTTAATTCCCATGATGCTCATAGCAATCGTAACCATAACACCTACAATTACAGCATCTAAAAACTGACTCGCAATAAACTTAAAAAATATTTCGTTTGAATTGTTAAAATACTTTCCAATATTCTTATACGTTTTTTCTTTAAAAATAGCCTCTGCCAGTCTCTTTATCGTTGCTAATATTTCCACTCTTTCAGCCAATATATAAACCGATACAATGACTGCTACAAATATGTCAAAAATTCCTGTTACCGCATCAATAGCACTCATCACATAAGCCAGTATCTTTTCTAATTGAAAATATTGTTTAATATCCAAATTCTGAACATTTTTTATCGCATCATTTACAATATCACTTTTCAAAATATTATCTTCAGGTAATTCATTATAATTAGCAATTGCCATTTCATAGTAATGTTGTATATTATTAATCAAATCCACTACACTTTCAAACACCACAGGAAGAATAAAATTGACTAATATCACTAGCAATAAAACAATAATAAGATATACCGTCAAAATTCCCAATGGTCTAGCCTTTTTAGTAATCCATTTCGCCTTTGATTTTTTGTAAGCTTGCTCAATTTTCCTACATGGCATATATAACAAATAACTAATAAAAATCCCCACTAAAAATGGTGTTATAATCTCAAAAAACTTAGCAAAAACACCCATCACGTCGCCAAAATTGTCTAGTGCCTTATAAACCACAATAATGGCAACACCAAGTAAAAACCAATATAGCCACTTTTTCCCTTTATTTCTTATTTCATCCATTTTTCTTTACTCCTATCTTCTCTTTTTTGTCCTCTTTTGGGACAGTCCCAAAAAGTTCCTTTTCCCATAAAATTCCAACTGGACAGTGGTCACTTCCTAAGATTTCAGGATAGATACTGGCTTCTTTTATCTGGTTTTGAATTGCATTGGATACGATAAAATAATCAATTCTCCACCCTACATTTTTTTCTCTGGCTCTCCCCATATAAGACCACCAGCTATAGGCTCCTTCTTTTTCTGGATATAAGTAACGAAAACTGTCTGTGAAACCTGCTTTTAATAGTTGTGTCATTTTTTCTCTTTCTTCGTCTGTAAATCCTGCATTGCCTCGATTGGTTTTGGGATTTTTTAAGTCAATTTCTTGATGGGCTACGTTTAAGTCTCCACACATGATGACTGGTTTTGTTTTGTTTAGCTTTACTAGATATTTCCTAATTTCATCCTCCCAAGTTTGCCTATAAGATAGTCTCTCTAATTCTCTTTTTGAGTTTGGTGTATAGTTATTAACTAGATAAAAATCCTGAAATTCTAGTGTGATAATTCTTCCTTCTTTGTCATGTTCTTCTTTTCCAATGCCATAGGTTACTGCAACTGGCTTTTTCTTCGTAAAAATGGCTGTTCCTGAATAACCCTTTTTCTCTGCACTATTCCAATAACTCGTATAACCATCAAAGGCTAAATCGATTTGCTCTGGTTGGCATTTCGTTTCTTGAATACAAAAAATATCAGCTTGTATCTCTTTAAAAAATTCCTTAAATCCTTTGTTTACACAGGCTCGTATTCCATTTACATTCCATGAAATTAATTTCATTTCCGCTTCCTTCCTTAAATTGTTTTTCAAATTGTGTTTAATTTACTATTTATTCTACTATTAAATTCAAAAAATAGCAAGCTTTTAATATCTACTTGCTATTCTTTATTTTCTTTTTAATTTGCTACATTTACTGGTAAATATCTAACCCCCCATTGTAAGGCTTCGGCATGGGTATTTACGAAAATGTCAATTCGATTTCCGTTAATCGCTCCACCTCTATCTTCTACTGTATAGGTATTTCCTCCAATATTTAGCTTGGTTCCAAAAGCAAATTTACTAGATGCTGCTACTGTTCTTCCTGCTGTTGCTTTGGTTCCTGATGCTGTTCTTCCACTTGCTTTTCCACAACATTTAGCACATGGACAGTAAGCTGTTACTTTATAAGTTGTTCCTCCTGCAAAAGTTCCTGCATTGCTTGTTGTTCTAGGTAGTGTCGCACTTCTTGAAGTTGATTTTTTTTGTACTTGCACAATTTTGCTTACTGGTTCTTTAACAACTACTTCTGATAGTACAATTTTTTCGACTTCGACTTCATTTTGATATTTCACTTTATAAGTTACTTCTTTAACACCGTCTTTTCCTTCTTGTAAGATACGATTGGTGGTATCTGTTCCTTCCGTAGCATTTTTGGTTACGGTTTCATAAGGTATCACTACTTGCTCTACTATGATTTTTTCAGTAATGGGTGCATAATTTTCTAATAATTGGTTTAAAGAAGTTTGTACACCTTCTTCTGATATTTTCGCAATTTGCACTTCTTGATAAGATTTATCGGTAATTTTAATACTTTCTCCTGCTGATACTTCACTGTCTAAGTCTGGTATTGTTTTTTGATTTTCGGTTAAGATAATATTATTTTCTTCTAAAATTTCTGATACTTTTGTTTTAGAAGTTAAGACCGTCATTTCATATCCATTTTGAAGCATAATTTTAATGTCACTTAAATTAGTATTTACTGCCATAACACCAATTCCTGAAATAAGAATTAAGATAATACTGATGGCAATAATCTTCATGATTGACAATGACCCTTGTTCTTGCTTTTTCATAAATTTTAATTCCTCCTTTTGGAAACTGTTTTGAGTATATCACGCTTATTTTCTTTTGTCAAATTTTGGTTTTTTTGCTTATTTTTCGGCATTTTGTCCGTTTTTTTCTTTACCTACTTATTTTATTATATGCTGATTTTCCCAAAGTATGACTGTGTTTTTCCTGTTTTATCTCTTATTAAAATTTTTAAGTTTTTTCTTGTATAAATTTTCTAAATATGTTATGATAATCTTGTAAAAAATTTTAATAAGGAATAAGGAGGAATTGATATGACAATCGTTTTGGTTATTTTGGCTATTATCGTTGTTCTTATTATTGCTATCATTGGTATGTATAATGGATTAGTGCAAGCAAAAGTAAAAGTTGACAACGCTTGGAGCCAAATTGACGTACAATTACAAAGAAGATTTGACTTAATCCCTAATTTTGTAGAAACTGTTAAAGGTTATATGAATCATGAAAAGGAAACTTTCGAAAAGATAGCTGCACTTAGAACCTCTTGGGCTAACACGCAAAGCATTTCAGAAAAAGCCAACCTAGACAATCAATTATCAACCGCTTTAAAAACCATCATGGCAGTTTCTGAAAACTATCCAGAATTAAAAGCAAATCAAAACTTTTCAGATTTGTCTGAAGAATTAAGAAATACCGAAAATAAAATTTCTTTTTCTAGACAATTCTATAATGATACTGTAACCATGTATAATACAAAACTACAAGTATTTCCATCTAACATTATCGCTGGTATGTTCCACTTTACTTCACGTGACTTATTCAAAGCAGAAAGTGATGAAGCTAGAAAAAATGTAAAAGTAGACTTTGGTTCAAATTCATAATGATAAAGGTTGGATATTCTATGAGTTTCCAACCTTTTGCTAATACTAATTAAAAGAAAGGATTTTAAAATGTTTGAAAATATTAAGAAAAATAAAATAGAATCTGGCATTATCATTGGAATTTTTATTCTCGTTATCACATTAATTGTATATTACATTTGTTATGCCTTAGACTTAGGAGCCTTTTCCGTTGTATTTGCTCTTACCTTTTCCATTGCTTCTGCTTGGGGTTCTTACTATTACAGTGATAAAATTGTTTTATCCTTAAATCGAGCAAGACCTGCAACCAAAGAAGAAGATTTAAAAATTGTCAATATTTTAGATGCTTTAATGGTTACTTCTGGCTTATCAACAAAACCCAGACTTTATGTCACAGAAGACCCCCAACCAAATGCTTTCGCCACAGGAAGAAATCCAGAAAATGCCGTTATTTGTGTTACGACTGGCTTACTTGAAAAACTAGATTATTACGAATTAGAAGGTGTTATTGCTCATGAATTAAGTCATATCAAAAATTACGATATTCGCCTTAGTTGTATTGTCTCTGTTATGGTTGGCTTTATCGTTATGCTTTCTGATATCTTCTCTCGTGCTTTATTTTGGGGTAGACTTGACAAAGATAGAGATAGTGATAACAAAGGAAATGGTATTTTAATGCTAATTGGTCTTATCTTTTTAATCCTATCTCCTATTTTTGGCTCTTTGATGCAATTAGCCCTTTCTAGGAAAAGAGAATTTTTAGCCGATAGCACAGCAATTGAATTGACTCGTAATCCTGATGGTCTAATTTCAGCCCTTCAAAAATTAGATGCCGATGATAATCAATTAGAGGCCGCTAACAGTGCCACTGCTAATATGTATATTGTTAATCCTTTTAAAAATAATACTAAGGAAGGAAAAAAGAAATCCTCTAGTTTGTGGTCTACGCATCCTAGTATCGAAGATAGAATTGAAGCTTTGAGAAAACTAAAATAAGAAGGTAGAAGATATGAAAAATATTATTATTATCGGACCCCCTCGAGCAGGGAAGTCAACTTTAGCCAATTTATTAGCCAATAAATATCATTATCAAATTCTTCGTGGTGATACCTTAAGAAAAGCTTTTCATTTAGTTTTTCCTGAGCTAAATATATCATCTAAAACAGCTATCCATCACGAATTATTTAAGAAATTTATCTCTGAATATCTGAATTTAAATGTAAGCTATCCTAGAAGTCGTTATGCTTATGTGTTAGAGAGCTGTGATATTACAATTGAAGATTACCAAAAATATCTTCAAAACGATAATACTTTCCTTTGTGTTTTAGGTTTAGCAGAGATTACCCCTAAAGAATTATTAAATCATATTCGTTATTATGACAGTCCTAACGATTGGTCTGCAAATCGAAGTGACGATTATATGTTAGAAAAATGTACAGAATATATCTCATACTCTAAAAAGAACAAACTGCTTTGTCAAGAAGACCATCATTTGAATTATTTTGAAACTTCCTCTACAAATAGAAAAGCTATATTTAATTCTATCTTGAAACAAATAGAAAAAGACATATTATTGAAACCTTAATATGTCTTTTTATTATTTTGAAAAAATACCTTTTCTGCATTCTGATAGGTAATTTGTGCTATTTCTTCTAACGTTACCCTTTTTACCTCTGCAACCTTTTGTGCTACAAATTTTACATTTCTAGAATCATTTCTTCTACCACGTAATGGCTCTGGAGATAAATAAGGACTATCTGTTTCAATTAAAATTCTATCCTTAGGTACCATTTCAATGATTTCATTAGCATTTTTAGCGTTCTTAAAAGTTATTGGTCCCGCAAAAGATATGTAAAATCCTAGTTTTAACGCTTCCTTTACTAACTCACGATTTAAAGGACAACAATGAAATACGCCCTTTTTTAATGCTTCCTTTTGTTTCAATATGGCTAAAGTATCCATAACCGCTTCCCTTGTATGAATTACAATAGGAAGTTCTAATCGGTTAGCCATCTCTATCTGCTTCAAAAACGCTATTTTTTGTAATTCTTTATTTTCCTCGTTCCAATAATAGTCTAGTCCAATTTCTCCAATGGCAACTACTTTTCCATTTTGTTCAGCAATTTTCTCAATTTCCGTTAGCATTATCCACAATTCCTCTTCTGTTTGTGGAATATCATTAGGAGAAACACCAGCTGTTGTATAAATAAAATCATACTTGTCGGCTAGTTCTTTTCCTTTTTTCGAACCTTCTAAGCTATAGCCAGCTGATATTAATTTGGTTACACCTGCTTTTTTTATTGCTTCGATTAAAACTTCTCTATCTTCATCAAACTTCTCATCATCTAAATGAGCATGACTATCAAATAATTCCATTTTTCCTCCCATTTCTCCAATCAAACCTGGAACCAGTGGGGAACTACTTTCTTAGCAACGTCACATTTGCTACGGCATATTCTTTGCAATGTGATATACTCAAATCCATATCCTCTATATTTTCTAAAGTAATCCCTATCAAGTTCAAACTAGGTCTACCTTGCTTATCATTAATGACTTCTATGCTTTTCCAACTAATGGAATATTTATCTTCTAACTGTTCTGAAATTGCCTTAAAAGCAGCCTCTTTTGCCGCAAATCTAGCAGCATAATGTTGATACTTTTGTGCTTTTTTACTTTCACAATAAGCAATCTCTTTTGACGTATACACCCTTTCTACAAAAGCCTTTCCCATTGTCTCATCTTCTATACTCTTTTTTATTCGTTCTATTTCAATCATATCTGTCCCACAACAAATCTTCATTTTGCTTCCTCTTTCTTTATTACAAAGTCAAATAACTCTAAAAAACTATGTGTGCCAAAAGGCCCTAAGTTACTTTTTCTTACTATGGTATTAATTGTATAAAGTTTATGATATTTAACACCAGTGAAATTCCTAATATGATAACTAAAATAATGTTTGTTTTTCTTTCTTTTTCAAAATTTAACTCTTTGTATAAAATATCATACTTATATTTCACTTCATGATACAACTTATCTAATTCAAACACTTCATGTAACTTTTCATTTAACAAACTTCCTGTTTCTTCTTCTGTAATTTCTTGTATCCATAAATTCTTAGTAAACTCTACAAATTTCTTTCTAGCCTTTTTTACTTTAAGGCTATCCTTCATTTCTAATGCTATCTTTTTTAAGTAGATTTTTTTGTACAAATTAAAAATATAGGTATAGAAATATTGATTTTCATATTCTTCTGGTAAGATGGTATAATTACTCATATCACTACTAGAAGAAAATAAAGTCATCCCCAATTTTGTCAATCCAAGTTTTGCATATTTCCATTTAGAAAAAGTATCTATTTTTTCATATTCAAAGTCTCTATTACTATCAGCTGGAAGAATATTGGCATACTTTATGAACTGATACTTTATTTCCTCAAAACTATTGTTACTATTCCATGCATCTTGATTAACACAAGCATAGGAATAGGTCAAAAATCTCTCTGTTTCAATATTAAGTCTTGCTGCTTCTGCATTAGAACCTGTAATACTATAAATTAATTCTTGAAAGGTTTTTGTGTCTGCAAAACTATCGGTTTGAATTCGTATATTATCATAATTTTCTAATTTTGCCATTTCATTGTTTATATCTTTAAATTTATAATTAAAATTTAGTACATTATTAAAGTCAGTATATTCTTCTACATTTGTTTTGATTGCTAAAAAACAAATTCCAGTTGAAAAACATATAATATCTATTTTTTGTATGGTAAAAAAGATACCATTACTTTTTTCTATTTTTCCTTGCATATCTCTTTTCAAAGTATATTCAAAGATATTACATGAATTTTTAGCAAGCAATGCTGCTCTTGTTTCTATTGGTAATTCTTCTAGCTTTTTTACTTTGCTAGTCCCATAACTAAAACTAGAAAATAGAAATTCTCTTATTTTTGGTAAAAAATAACGATATAATTTTAAGTCTTTTTCCTTCTGAAAAATCTTCAAATTACAATTTTTGTCTTTTAACAATTTCAATAAATATCTTTGGTATTTTCCATCCCTTATCACAAAGGGATGAATAAAATAAGTATATTGATAGTTCGTCTTTAGTTCCATTTATTTTTCCTTTCTTAAAGTTGGTTATAATAATTCATATTAATATCTTTTCCTAAATGCCATCTCCCGATAAAATCAATTTTCAAATATTCTTCTAGGTTATAAGTTGGCTCTTGTATAACATTTCCTTTGTTATCAACCGCACCCCATAATCCATCTTTCTTAATTCCTGCATAACCATATTGGTTTTGCTCTGTAACGTCATCGTATTGATAATCTACTACCACTTTTCCATCTCTATCTATAAATCCATATTTACCGTCTTTTTTACTTTTATACAAAGTATTAGAAGTTTTTATTTCTACCATATTTCTTTCTTCAAATTTGAAGTTATAATATTTCTCTTCTTCTCCTTGCTTTAAGGCAAAATATCCTTTTTCATCATCGATATCCATTAGAATTCCTGTTTGACGCACAGCAAAGGTATTATCAATGATATCATTGGTATAATCTTCTTTTTCTGCTACATATAAATCTGCTTTTTCATTATAACAAATGGATAAATAGCTTGGCTCTATTTTACTTACTTTTTGTAAGTCAATTACTCCATATTTCCCATTTTGTTTGGCAATCAATAGTCCTGATTTCGCTTCTTTTAATTCTTCATAATCAGGAGCAACAATTACTTCTCCTGTTGTTTTCATAACACCATATTTTCCATCTTTGGTGTAGATAATTCCATTATCTACATTTTTCAAAATTTGTTTTATCTCATCATATCCTGTACTTAATACTTCGGTTCCATCTTTTTTTATTAATACTTGTTTTCCTGCTTGTTTTACAACATACCTATCATTGCCATACACTTTTGCAATTTCATCATATTTAGCTTCTAAGATAACTTCATTGGCATAGTTAACAATGCCATATTTTCCTTCTTGATTTTTTACGATAAATCCATCTTTGCTTTCTTTTCCTAAATTAGTAATTTCCAAAGATTGCGTTGGCAAAATTTCCTTTCCTTCTTTGTCAAGAATTCCTACTTTTCCTTCTTTCGTTACTTTCAATACCCCTTTTATTGCTTCTAAAGCACTAATTTGGTCATATTGCACCTCTGTTAATTGTTTTCCTGTCAGATTCATCAACCCATATTTCCCATCTTTTTTTACTTTTAGCACATTTTCTTCATACCACATATTTTGACTTACATCTTGATTAGCAATAGCCTCAATTTGTTCATATTGTATGAATATCTCTTGATTTTTACTATTTAATACTTTCGTTTTATATTCTCCTGTTTCATAATTCACATTATAAACACACAAAAATACGTCATTTTTGCTGTTGGGAATCGTTATCATTTCTTCATAACTTGGGTCTATCACGATTTCTCCTTTGGAGTCAATCACGCCCCATTTATTATTTTGAAAAATAACAGCATAGTCTTTGCTTGTTATTTTTCCTTCTTCTTTGTCTTTGGTTAGAATTCCTTTAATCACAAATATACACATGATAAATGCTACAAATGCTAATATGACTGCAAATACTTTTTTTAAGTTTAACTTTGGTTCATCATATCTTCTTCCTCTACTCATTTTTTCCTCCTTTTCGACTTTTTTACTATATCATAATTTAGAGCTTGTTTCAATAATTTGTCCTATTTTTTTCTAATTTGCTTTTTTTATGTAAATGTATTATAATAAAAGAGTAACTTAATCAATAATTTCAGTACTCCAAATGGAGTACACGGAGGTAGTAAACATGGAAAAGGGAAAGGCTAAATGCCATAACGAACGTTGTGGCTGTGAATTCTTTCCAAGGATACGTGTTGGCTTAAAAGCTACACGCTGTCCCAAATGCGGTTTTACCGTCTCTTTAGAAGAGGGATTTCAGTTCAGTCCGCAAGTTATAAAAGACTGGATTCGGTACAACTGCATTCCGTTACAAATAGAAGGTGAGCACTAGGCTTCACCTTCTTTAAATTTACAGACCACAACACTCATATCATCCTTAACATTACCAAACGTATTATCAATTGCTTCATTTAAAACTAAATCTGCAATCTTTTTTGTGTTTGTCGTTTCTATATCCTCTAGCAAATATTTAATCCATAATTCTTTATTCTTGTATTCAATATTAGCATCTAAAATTCCATCGGAACACATAAGCAGGATATCACCTGATTGGATATCTTTATCAAATGTTTGAATTTGACCACCATCTACCATACCAGTAGGTAATGAATTGGATTTAATGATTTGTACCTTTTTATGATTCTTTATGTAAGTTGGACATGCTCCACTTTTAATTAGTTCTAAGCTACCTTCATATAAGTCAATAATGGCTATATCTAGGGTCGCAAATACCTCTGTATTTTGATTGATAAGAGCTGTATTAATCAGTTCTAACGAAATATTTTTATCGAAACCAGATAATAATAGATTTTCTAGCATCCTCAATGCCCCTGAACTACTCTGTCTAGCTTTATTACCAGTTCCCATCCCATCACTAATGGCCACCAAATACTTTCCATCTTTTAATCTAACATTTAAAATACTATCTCCAGAGAGCTCACTCTTACTTTTTGTTGTTTCTCCTGTTCCAATTGCCATCACATACTTATCGGCTGATAGGAAATTTAATTTTTTGCCAAGGGTTGCTTCTTCATTTACAACAATCTTCTCTTTTAATACCTGTGTTGCTATCTCTTCTATCTTTTCAATTTTAGCCGTTTCCAAGATTTCGTCTTGGTATACTTCTAAGAAATATCTGCCTTGTTTTTTAATGGCAATATCTTGCACATGGATAGCTCTTTGTTTTAAGAGTTCTATGATTTCTGCTCTTTGTCTTTCATATTCCCCTTCTTTTTCGAGTTCTTCTTCCATACTTTTTGCCATCTTGCTAATTGCCTTTGACACGCCATCTAGTTGTTTTCCCATGTTCTTTTGCTTTTCTTCGACTCTTTTTTTCCAAATAAAGTCTGCTTTTGCTACTTTATAAGAAACATTTATCATACGAAGAATAAGTGCTATATTCTCCTCTAAACGTTGACTAATTTCCTTATCCTCAAAGCCCACAATATAACTATTACATTTGGCAAAAATAGCTAGCAAATCTTCTCTTTGCATTTCCTGCTTGTCCAATAAAAACTTAAATATCTCGTCTACAATTTTGCCTTCTGTATTTGCCATGTCTTCATATAACATATTATCTTGATATGGTTCTAAATTACTTAATAATTCGGTCATAAAAATTTGTTTATTCGCATCATAAGATTCTTTCTCTGCTTGCTGATAAGTTATTGCCATTTCGCCTATGGCCTGCGATACTTGATTTAGATTTTCTGCTACTTCTTTACTTCGGTTTAACGCTCTATCTGGTGTTACTGGTAACAGTTTCGTATTTCCCATAAATTCTTCTAATTCAATTTTTAAGTTTTTTGGAACGGCTAACAGTCCAATAAAAGCAATTAAGATTTCTTTGAAATGAATTAATTCTACGGTATAGCCATTAGAAACATAAGCCAATAATACATTTCCCAAAGCAAATCCTACTACTACACCAATTTTCCCAAATCGATTTAAAATACCTGCCATCATACCAGAAATAGCATAAGCTGCTATCATAATTGGCTCGGAACCAGTAATCACACCAATTGTCACACCAATCGTTACCCCTGTGGTAGTACCTACTAAAATACCATTTTTCCAACCTAATATCATGACAATCAAAATACTTAAAATATTTCGTATCCCAAAACCAAATAAGCTTAAATCTCCAAAAGCTCCCACACTAATGGCTAAAATCAAACTTGCCCCAATTAATTCTTCAATGGTAAAAGCTCTTCTTGTCCAAAATTCTTGCAAAACAACGGTTGAATTGACAAATATTTTATAAAATACCAGTCCAATAATAGCAATGGTAATACTTGATAACACGTCATAAAGTGTAAATCCTGCCATCGCTAATTTTACAATTTGTATGATTAAAATGGAAATAAATAAGTGTTTCCCAATCTTAATCTTTTCGTTTCTTTCTTTTTCATTGTAAACAGGCTTTACTAAAAATAAAGTTACGACAAATACTAAGGCTGTTAAAAAATAGCCTAATGCTCCTCCTGTTCCATATTTTATGATATTTCCAATTAGGGATGCTACGACAATTCCTAATGCTGGTACAGAAGATGCAAAACAGGCTCCTAACATACTAATACTAAAGATAGAAAAATCTCCTCCTAAGTTTACCATAGATAACATGAACGAAATAAGATAAATCACTATATTTTTAGCAGCCAATACATGAGAAAAAACATTGACTTTATTATTTTGTTTTTCTATTACATTTTCATTTTCAAACATCCTTACCACCTCTTATGTTTTATTCTGTACTTATTTTACTACTTGTCCTTCGTGGTTTTTGTCTTTTTTAGTCTGCTAATCTAAAAAAGTTTTTTACATTTTTTTATCTATTTTTTTGTTTTTCTTGTTTTCTTTTTGTTTTATGCTTTTTATTTTATTACAGTTTGTCAAAAAAAGCAATAAAAATAAAAAAATTAAGACATATCTATTTTAAACCTATAAATAAAAAAATTAAGACATATCTTATTTTCAAGATATGTCCCAATTTCACATTTTTGTGCATAAGGAAACGTCCCTATTGCACACTATCTTAATACCCATCTCTTAATTAGAATCATTCCAGATACTAGAATTCCTAATGAGCTAATTGCAAGCAAGGTATAAGCTATGACATTGATGCCTCCTCCAGTAGGTGGTACAATGGTTACCGTTTCTGAGCTTGCTTCGTCTACTTCTTTAATACCTTCGCTTGGAACATAATTTCCTGGTATTGTTGTTACACTTGCTCCTCCTGATTTAACAATCTTAATAATCTCTGCATCATTTCCCATAGTTGAATCTTCCTCTTGCAGCATACTTGGTAGCATCCTATATACTTTTAAATTTCCTTCTTTTTCAGTAATCCCTTTTGGTCGTAAGTCGTCTGATAATATATCTGTATGGGCTACCGTATTAGTTTGTGTTAATGTTTGCCTTAGTTCTTCTCCTAGTAATCCATAGGTATCAATTAAATCCTTTTTGTCTTGGATAGAATAGGCTATCCACTCATTATCTCCTAAATCCTTAGCTAAATTATTATCCAAATAATCAATAACAGTCCTTGCATTTAGTGCTACTAACTCTTTATCATCGTCGTCTCCACTTCCTCTTCCATATGTATAGTAATCTTTGTTTTGATAATCTAGTTCACTTATATTTTCTACTTTAAATCGATATTGAATTTCTAATCTTGCACTTTGTAGGATTTCATTATCAACTTCTAGTTTTATCTGTCCATCTGCTGCTCCTGATTTTGGAATATAGGTTGTATATTTTACTTTGTCATCAATTTCTCCATTTTCTCCAATTTTAGCATCCACTAATACATTTCCATTAGAAAGGACTAGTTTTACTCTGTCTACTTCTTTGCTTAATTTTAACGTTTGTCTTGCTCTTTCTACAATTCCAAAGTCTACATTTTTCAATAAGTTCTTTTGTGCCTCTTTTTTTACCACATAAATCCCATCCATTTTTACTTTTCCATCTGCATTTAATTCATATTCATCTCTGTGATTTATTTGACTTCCGTTGTATTCGATATTAACCTTAAAATCAGGTGTATTGGAATTTATTTGTGTGATAAGTGCTTCTGTATTTCCATTGTCATCTATTTCAATTCTTTGGTTTGCTTGATATTTTTTAATGACTTCTGTATTTCTATTCGTTACTATCTTCGCTTGTGTATCAATTTTTTCTCTTGCACTATAATCATCCATAGCATCCGAATATCTAGGAATTCTTGCTTTATACCACTCTAAGTTCCTTTGTCTATCTTTATCTTTGTAGATAGTTCCTTTATAATCTTGAACGCGAATTAATTGTTCCTCTCCATTTTCCTTTATGTAAGTTTGTCCTCCCCAAGTAAAAACAAGTTTATAGTTATCTGGTAACATTCCTCTTATTTCATATTCACCATTATTTTTAGTAATATCGGTTGCAGGTACCCACTCTCCTTCTGCTTTTCTATTGGCTTGTCCTTGTTTTTCTTTGGCATAATGATATACACTATCTACTCTTCCCGTTCTTAGATTTATTAGTTCTACTTTTACCCCATCTACACCGGCTTCTTGTCTTTCATCATAAATACCATCGCCTTCTCGAATTTCTCCTGACTTTAATTCCCCTGTTGTTTTGTCAATAAATACTTTTCCTTCTATTTTTCTTTCTTCTTGTAATACAATACCTATACTTGGAGATTTATCGGTATCATCTTCATAAGTGCTTTGCTTTCCAACTGTCAAATTTCCTGGTTGCGAATCTTTGTCTATTCCAGCATAAGTCTTATCTTGCTTATCCTTAATAGAATAAGAAGCAATTTCTGCAAAATTATTTATGGTTACTTCTGTATTTAATATTTCTATTATCTTTTCAGGTCTTACTTCTAATTGTACATAAATAATACCTTCTCCTTTGGTACCATCTAATTCTAAATTCGTTTGATGAATTCTCATCTTAGAATATTCTGCATTTTCGGAAGCCAACTTCGTATAACTCAATTCGTTCAATATAATATCTCCCTTTTCATCAACTTGTTTTCCTATATGAATTTTCCCATCTATGTTGAAATATTTGGTATCATAATAGTCTTCTATTTCGTTAACAATTGATTTTAGAGAATCGACTGAGCTTTTCACTCCAATTTTATAGGTTACTTTTACACTTAGTTCTTTCCCTTCTTCTTTTTCTGGCTTATTATTATAGTAAATATCAGAAGCATATACTGCTCTTGTATAAGACATACTTCCATATTTGTTTTCATATCTTGCCTGTGGACTCATGTCATATCCACTTTGATTTTCTTTACTATATTGGCTATATAAGGCTGCATTAAATCGGTCTCCATATCGATACACATAAGTATCTCCATTTACATTAACCTGAATACTATCTACGTCTTTTATTAAGCTTAGGTCTGGCTGTTCTCTTTCTTTAACGCCTAAATTAATGTTTTGAATTTCCTCAATGGCATTTTCTCGGATACTTTCTTTGGATTGAATAAGATTTAAATATCCTTCATAAGCATTTCTGGTATTGGCTCTTATTAAGAAATTCTCATAAGTTCCATTAATTGGATATTTTTGACCCTGATAACCATATTTTAGAGTATCTCCATAATGAATTGTACTTGTGTAATTTGTTGTATCATATTTTAAATCATAAGTAGCCTTTCCTTTTTCATCTTTTCTTCCGTCTTTTACAATGGTTGTATATTGGTTATTGTAGTCAATTCTGTTCTGTTTCTCAATCGCTTTATTTCCTACTTTTTCTTTGTTAATACTTGCTGCTACACTTTCATATTTCATCCCATTATACGTAAATTCAATATAGTATTCCTCTAGTTTGTCAATCAATACGTCCCACATAACATAGTGTCCCTTTTCATCCGTTTCTATTTCTTCATAAGTATTTCCTTTATCATCCTTAAAAGGAACTATATTTTCATTTTTGTCTTTTAGTTTTACCGTTACATGTTGTAATAATTTATCATTCGTATCTTTTTCATATTCCTCTGTATTGAATAACTGCTCATTGCTCTCTAGCTCTGATTTTTCTTGCCATGGTATATCTTCCCATACATTTCCAGATAATCTTATATATTTTCTTTTATTATTTACGGTTAAAATATTCGTATGTTTACTTGCCGTATTTTCTTCATCTGGCTCTGTATAATTAGATAGTTGTCTTTCAACCGTTATCGTTGCTACTCTTCCTTGGCCTATTTCTTTTCCTTCTTCTGTCTCCCATGAGATATAATCATCATCTATTTCATAACCTTGGTTATTTTCCCCTATGGTTGTTTCCATTACTTTATAGGTTCCAGTTATGATATTATAAATGCCGATTAATCCATATTCGTTGGTAAAGAATTCTGTTGCTTCCTCTTCATTTTGTGTGTAATGTAAATTATCTAAAAGAATTTCTCCTGTTACTTTACTTTGTTCACTTCCCTGTTGGTCTACTGCAATAATATACTCGTCATTTTCATTTTTAACTTTAAAGCCTACACCACTTAAATATTTTCCACTGTCTTTATCTTTTTTCATAATTTGTATATTTCCTGTATGCTTAGGATTAATTGCATCGATTATTACTAAAGTTCCTACTGTTACCTTTTTTGGTAATTCAAATTCAGGTAAATAGCCATAATGTGGTGTCATTAATTCTTCTAAATTATAAGTATAGCCTGATGGTAAATTCTCAAATAATGCATATCCATTTTCATTAGTTGTAATGCTTTGGTCATATCTAACTTCATCTGAATACAAACGCAATTGTACACCTGGTAATTTTTTGTCTTCTTGGTCTTCATCTCTTTTTATTACTTCGATAGAACCTGGAAGTCCTGTCCACTCAACTTCTGCATAAACTGTTTGTGATTCTTCCTTTGTATCCCCAGCTCCCAAATCAACCTCTCCATATGTTCCTACGTTTTGACACTTATCTTCAGGATAATACAAGATTCCTCCTACTCTCTTCGTATATATATAACAAGTACCTGTGTAAGATGCCTTCGCCTTTATTTTAGAAACACCATTTATACATTTTTCCTTTGGAATTTTAATATAAAAAGTGCTATTTCCTCTTACTGTCTTAGCATTTCCATTTTCATCACAGGTTGCATATCCTGTAATTCCATTTCCTTTTAAATCGTATATCTCATAAGTATAAATAACATTTTTATCACAAGTCACACTAAATGGTCCAAATATGGCATTATCATCCATTATTTTCATTCCTACTGCGGTATTCTCTTTTTTTAAAGTAATACTTGGAGCACTTCTCGATGTTTCACGGTCTTCAAACCACTCTACACTCCCTCTCGGATAATGTGTAGTCTTGTCCTTACATTTAGAATCACATCCATGAGCTGCTGCACCAGGAGTTCTACAGACTCCTTTACCCGTTGGACCTCCTGTAAACCATTCACTACTACTATCCACTAACTCTCCATTTACTTTTCCATCCCATGTGTAATAAGCATCATAGGCTTGAACTTCAGCATTTGTTGTTACTATTAACATCAATGCAGTAACTATTAAGAGAAATATTTTCTTTATTTTCAAAGTACGTTTTTTGTAAATTAAGAACATTGCTATTCCTATTGTTACCATCGCTATTATACCAATAGATATATAATAAATAACTCCTGTACTAACAGAAATAATGACTTCTGCTGTTGATTGATTATTACTACTATCTTTTTCTTCTGTTCCTGATGAATTACTAATGTATTCTATCCTAGCTGTATTTACAACTGTCCCTGTCGTATTCGCTGTCATTTTTTTACTTGCGATTAAAGTTACTTCTGTACTTTCTCCTGGTGCTAGCCTTTGATTCGCAAGACTTGTATTTATTAGTTGTCTTTTTGTCTTAGCCGACCAATTTTGATTAGAAGTAGCTATTAAATCCTCTGGTAACTCATCTACTATTTGTCCTACGGTTGCAGCTATTTCTCCTTGATTGGTTATCGTCATTTTGTATTCAATCGAAACAATTGCTCCTTCGATTTCTTTGGCCTTTATTTCTATTTTAGCTAATTTTTCATTAGGATAAGTATATTGTTTGGTTCCCTTATTGGTTTTTACCGTAATCTTTGAAATTGACTTATCTAATTTCAAGTCACAAACTTTATTCTCTATTAAACCAATATCCATATTAGCCGTTGATGCTTGTAAATTATTTACTTCTATCATTCCTACTGTTTGTGTTTTTCCATTTATCTTTAATTGTTTATCAACAGCATCTGAATTAGATGACTGTGATATTCCATTTTTTTGATATTGTGTTATATGATAACGATTTTGGTCATATTGGAATAGTACCAAATAATTTCCTTGTTTTAAATCTGTAAAACGATAACTTCCATTCGCACCAGTTCTAATGTTTTCTTTTACCACAGTTGCTTCTTTCATATTTACTAATAGAACGGGAATATCACTTAAAAGTTGTTCTCCTTCTTGTCTTTGTCCATCTTCGTTTTTATCCAACCATGCTACTCCAGATATACTATAGGTTTTATTATCATTTGGATTATTAGGATTTTCTGGATTTTCTGGTTTATTTGGATTATTGGGGTCGTCTGGGTTATTGGGATTGTCTGGATTTTCTGGACTTTCTGAATTGTCATATCCCAAAGGAAGAATCGTATGGGTAATAATATTAGAAGTTTTGGTTGCAATATCTTTTCCTGTCACGGTAGCACTATTTTCTACTTTTGTTTTTTCATAAACCGCTCTTGCTGTAGTTTTTACTGATATCGTTACACTTTCCTGATAAGGAATCGTAAGATTTAATTGTAAATCTGGTAATTTATCTCCATTTTCATCTTCTCTACTAGTACTTAGTTCTTGTAAAATTGGTTCTAGTTTTTTGTATTTCCCTGTATAAGTATATCCCCCTAATATTTCTCCTGTTGGGTCATCATATTCATTTGATTCTGTTTCCATCTCCCAATTATCATAAGTAACACTAATTGGTTTCACATTTTCAGGTAATATATCTTCTAAATTAACTCTCACAAAAGAATAAGTTGGATAATTTAAATTGACTCTTCCTATATTTTTTATGGTAATGTTATAATTAATTTCTTCGTCATATTTTACTTCTTCTCCTTCATTATCTGAAGTCATTGAAATAGAGACATTTTCGTATTCATACACAATCCTATTTTCGTTAGATTGATACGTAATATTATCTTCTGTTACACTTGCTGTTGCCATTATTTCTACTTTAGATTCTTCTGTTTGTTCTATTATACTAGAAGGAGGAATTTTACCAATTATATAATATCCCTCTGTATTGGTAGGTACTTTTATTTTAAAAATGTTATCTTCTGGTGTATTGGTCTCATTATATCTTATTATGTGAGTATCATTTCCATAAAAATATTCAGGTACAAGCTGTTTTGGTAATTTTACGATTACTTCTACTTCTTTATCTTCATCACTTTCTACCTTAATTGGATAATACCATTCATGCTTTTCGGTATAAATACACGAACTAAGAAATACTTTATATTTAGCTTGTTTTACACTATTTACTAAAGTAAAGCTTCCCGCTTCTGCTTCTCCTACCTTAGCTTGAATATTGGTAGTTATCTGTTTTTCTTCTATTCCTTCCTCTAAATCATTTATTTGTACTTCGTAAAATTCAGTAATACTTTGACCTGGCTTCAAGGTTCCAATTTCTATGGGAACTTCTTTAACCTCTGGCGAAAAATCATATTTATATTCTCCTGAAGGATTATGATAATCTGTTACTAATGTTCCATAGGTTGTCCCTTCTGGTACATTTCCTACTACCGTTACATTTTCCATTGTTTCTTTTGTTGTATTGGTTACTTTAATATTAAATTTAATATATTCTCCTTCATAAAGAATATCATCGTTATAAATAGCTTTTTCTCCTTTAATCGGTGCCACTTCTAATTGTAATCCTTGTATTCTAGTTTCTTGAGTTGCTTCTGCTAATTGATAATTTTTTATTTCTTCTTGGATTACAGTTTCTATTCTTTCTTGGTATGTTTCAATTTGAATATCTATTTCTTCGTTTCCAACTTCTATGCTTCCATCTACTGTATTTTCATTAGTATACTGTAATTTTAATTTTGCATCATTAGAAGCTATATCCTTTTTTAAAATTACAATTGCTGATATCTTTATATCGGTTGTTACTTCAATTTCATTTTCTTCATGCTCTGTTTGTTCACCTATTAAATTGGCAACGATTTCTTGTTTTCCGCTTTCATTTACCTTTGTAGATACTTCTTGCAAGGCTAATCCATTTTCATGGAATAATCCTGTATTTTGTATAATTACTTTTTCTACTTCATCTGGCAACTCAAGCTTTATCGTTGGGTTTTTAAATAATTTGTCCTTCATTTCATTAGCATTTAAGGATATATCGAAAGTTATTTCATTTTGTTGTTGATTCGTCCACTCTAGCATATTAACTTGCATTGTGACATTTGTTTTTGCTTCTGCAATCGTAACTACATTTTCCTTGGTTAGTACTTCTTCTCTATTACTTACTTTAACTTCACTCGTTGTTTTAATTTTCGTATTTTCAATATCTGTAATCGTTGGTTTTATCTCTTTAATGTGTTCTATCGTTAAAGTTCCCTCTTGTTCAATGGCACTAGTTTTTACCATTACTTCTTCTAATTCTTGTTCATAAAAAATGGTTACTGTTCCATCCTCTTGATATTCTGTTTCTTTATCAATGCTTGCTACCAATTTTTGTTCTTTATCTAAAACTTCAATCTTACCTTCTTGTCCTAAAACTTCTTTTAGATTATCTCCTGAAATTTTAATTCCTTTATAAGTAAGATTTCCGTTATTTCCTAAATCATTAATATTTTCATTACCTTCTTCATCTTTTTCTGTCTTGATTAAAGTAGTAGCATCCAAAACTTCTAGATTTTGTTGTAATTCTTTTTCCCCAAGTTCAAGTTTTTCTACTTCTCGATAACTTGTATTTTTTTGCAGTTTAATATAACCATCATAAATTTCATCTGTTTCATACGTTAAATCCAACTGTTTTTTTGCTTCTTCTATTTCTTCAAATCCGATAGACGATAAGATGCAAGTTCCTAAAATTGTAAGAAATAATATGGGTATAATAAGTTTTTTCATTTATGGTACCTCCTACATATGTTTTTTCCTATTGAAACTGTAACATGATAGCTTTTATTTGTAAATAAGTACACTTTTTCATTTCTCTTTTTTCTACTTAGGGGTTCTCCTTGTATGATATTTTCTTTACATTTTTATGACATTTTCACTCATTTTTTGTCATAATTATTAAAAACAAAATAAGGTCACACCTATAATCGACGTGTCCCTATTTGTTTCCTCATTTTGCGTCCCTTAAAAAAGGGGGCCCCAATCTGGCATTTTGCCAGATTGGAAATATACCCTATTAAGTGATTATTTTAATACTAATTTTTTAATTAGAATAATTCCAGATACTAGAATTCCTAATGAGCTAATTGCAAGCAAGGTATAAGCTATGACATTGATGCCTCCTCCAGTAGGTGGTACAATGGTTACCGTTTCTGAGCTTGCTTCGTCTACTTCTTTAATACCTTCGCTTGGAACATAATTTCCTGGTATTGTTGTTACACTTGCTCCTCCTGATTTAACAATCTTAATAATCTCTGCATCATTTCCCATGGTTGAATCTTCCTCTTGTAACACACTTGGTAGCATCCTATATACTTTTAAAGTTCCTTCTTTTTCACTAATTCCTTTTGGTTGCAAATCTTGTGATAATATATCTGTGTGGGCTACCGTATTGGTTTGTGTTAACGTTTGTCTTAGTTCTTCTCCTAGTAAACCATAGGTATCAATTAAATCCTTTTTGTCTTGGATAGAATAAGCTATCCACTCATTATCTCCTAAATCCTTAGCTAAATTATTATCTAAATAATCGATAACCGTACTTGCATCTAATGCTACTAAATCTTTGTCGATTTCTCCTTTTCCTTTTCCATACGTATAGTAATCTTTGTTTAGATAATCTAGTTCACTTATATTTTCTACTTTAAATCGATAGGTGACTTCTAATCTTGCACTTTGTAAGATTTCATTATCGACTTCTAGTTTTATCTGTCCA
Organism: uncultured Clostridium sp.; assembly: GCA_947574235.1. Lineage (GTDB taxonomy): Bacteria > Bacillota > Clostridia > TANB77 > CAG-508 > CAG-269. Next base: position 35,483 of record CANPIU010000006.1, read on the forward strand.
TTTGCTGCTCCTGATTTTGGAATATAGGTTGTATATTTTACTTTGTCATCAATTTCTCCATTTTCTCCAATTTTAGCATCCACTAATACATTTCCGTTAGAAAGTACTAGTTTTACTCTTTCTACTTCTTTGCTTAATTTTAACGTTTGTTTTGCTCTTTCTACAATTCCAAAGTCTATATTTTTCAAGTAATTGGTATGCTCATCTGGTCCATAGGTTGCTTCTTTTTTGTATTCTAAGTTGACAATAAATAAGTCTGTTCTAGAATCCATCTTCGTCTTTAAAGTTTGCTTTCCTCCATTATCCTTTAACTCTATTTGTCCATTTTCTGCATAAGCTTCAATTACTTTTTGGTTGGCATTGGTTACTAATCTTGCTTGGTCATCAATTTCTTTTCTCGTCTGGTAATTATCTTTGGCATCCGAATATCTCGTTTGAATTTGTTTATACCATTCGTTACCTTGATGCTGGTCATCTTTATAGATAGTTGCTTTGTAATCTTGTACCCTGTAAGTCTGGTCTCCCCAAATATATAGCACTTTATAATTTTCTGGAAGAAATCCTTCAAAATAGTAGGAACCATCCTCTTTCGTTTGAGTTATAGCAGCTTCCCATTTTCTAGCCAAAGTATTCCATATTTGTGCTATCTCCTCTGTACCATCTGGTTTTACTGTTACTAATCGTACTTCTACTTTGCCAATTCCCTTTTCGTTCTGGTCATAAATTCCATTTCCTTGGCGAATTTTTCCACTGTTTACTTCATTTACTTTAAAGCCATCGGTTGTTAGCACTTCGTCTTCAAATACCACACCATCTAATTTTCTATTTTCTTGTAGAATTATTTTTAGTCCTGGTGCTCTATCCGTATCATCTTCAAAGGTTTTTGGATTGTTTACATCCACACTTCCTGGTTGTGAGTTTTTATCAATTCCAGCATAGGCATTTCCTTTTTCATCTTTTAAAGAGTAAGAAGCAATTTCTGCAATGTTATCTAATTTTACGTCTTTTCCTGCTTGATTAGCTTCTATAATTTCAATAATTTTGTCTTGTTTTACTTCTAATTCTACATAAATATAACCTTTTGCTGTTTGTCTTAAATCCATATTAATATCTTTAATATGTAGTTTGTAATACAAATCATAACCGGATTGTTTCTCTACTTCAAAGTTTAATTTACTTGTTTCTACAATATTTCCTTGTTCATCTAACTGAGTTCCTATTACTATATTCGTATCTTGATAGAATTTACTGTCATAGTAATCATTAACTTCATTTACAATACTTCTTATGGTTGTTTTATTTTTAATTCCAATTTTGTAGGTTACTTTCACTCGTAATCCATCTTCTCCATTGTAATAAACATCAGATGGATATAAGGCTCTTGTATAAGACATATTTCCATATTTTGATTCATATCTTACACGTGGTTCCATGTAAAATGGATCTTCTCCTTCTGTTCCGTTCTCTCCATACAATCTTTTATTGTATCGGTCTGCATAATTATAAAGATGGTTTGCCTTGTTGATACTTACTTTTACATTATGAATATCCTTTACTAAGCTTAAGTCTGGTTCTAATCTTTCTTTAACTCCTAAATTGATATTTTCAATTTCCTCTACTGCATTTTCTCGGATGCTTTCTTTGGTTTGAATAAGATTTAGATAGCCTTCATAAGCATTTCTAGTGTTGGCTCTTATTAAGAAATTCTCATAAGTTCCATTAATTGGATATTTTTGACCCTGATAACCATATTTTAGAGTATCTCCATAATGAATTGTACTTGTGTAATTTGTTGTATCATATTTTAAATCATAAGTAGCCTTTCCTTTTTCATCTTTTCTTCCGTCTTTTACAATGGTTGTATATTGGTTATTGTAGTCAATTCTGTTCTGTTTCTCAATCGCTTTATTTCCTACTTTTTCTTTGTTAATACTTGCTGCTACACTTTCATATTTCATCCCATTATACGTAAATTCAATATAGTATTCCTCTAGTTTGTCAATCAATACGTCCCACATAACATAGTGTCCCTTTTCATCCGTTTCTATTTCTTCATAAGTATTTCCTTTATCATCTTTAAAAGCAACTATATTTTCGTTTTTGTCTTTTAGTTTTACGGTTACATGTTGTAATAATTTATCATTCGTATCTTTTGGATATTCATCCTTATTTAATAAGTGTTCATTGCTCTTTAGCCCTGACTTTTCTTCCCATGGTATATCTTCCCATACATTTCCAGATAGTCTTACATATTTTCTCTTATTATTTACGGTTAAAATATTCGTATGTTTACTTGCTGTCTCTTTATCTTGTTCTGTATAATAAGATGGTTGTCTTTGAACTGTTATCGTTGCTACTTTTCCTTGTCCTATTTCTTTTCCTTCTTCTGTCTCCCATGAAATATAATCATCATCAATTTCATATCCTTGGTTATTTTCTCCTATGGTTGTTTCAATTGCTTGATAGGTTCCTGTTATGATATTATAAATGCCGATTAATCCCTCTTCATTCGTAAAGAATTCTGTTGCTTCCTCTTCATTTTGTGTATAATGTAAGTTCCCTAAAAGAATTTCTCCTGTTACTTTCTTTTGTTCACTTCCCTGTTGGTCTACTGCAATAATATATTCATTTTTATCATTTTTAACTTTAAAGCCTACTCCACTTAAATATCTTCCACTGTCTTTGTCTTTTTTCATAATTTGCATATTTCCTGTGTGTTTAATATTGTTTAATTTAACTGTTAGATACGTACCTCCTCTTGCCTTTACTGTTTGTGTTGCCTCTGGGAAATATCCATAATGTGGTGTGGCAATTTCGGTTATGATATGGTCTACATTGGCTGGAAAGTTTTCAATGACAATTTTTCCATTTTGATCAGTTGTATGAACTTGATTGTATCCTATTGCTGGACATTGTACTCGTATTTGTACCCCTGCTAGTTTTTGTTCTTGATTGTCTGCATCTTGTTTGATAATTTCTATATTAATTGGAAATCCTCCTCTTGGTGCCCATGTTATTTCATCCTTTACTATAACTGGTGTTTTTGTGTCATCTAGGTCTTTTATCGGAAAGTTATTTGCTATTGTTCGTACATCCTGACATGTTGAGTCGTCACTAAAGTACATGATTTTGCCTACTAATCTACTAGATTCAACTCGTTCTCCTGTATAGTGTGCCTTGACTGTTACACTAGCAATTCCTTTTTCACAATCTTGCATCGGAATTCTTAAATAAAATTCATTAGTTGCACTATCTCCTCTTAAATCTTTACTGTTTCCATTTATATCACAGGTTCTAGCAGTTGTAATCTCTTGGTTATTCCAATTTTTTACTTGATAACTATAATTAACAACATCATTATATTCTTTACTGAAGAAAAATGGTCCTAATATGGTATGAGAATTAACCACTTTTGTAATAAAAGTCCTTTCATGAATTCTTAAATTGATATTTGCTGGTTCTGTTGTACCAGTTGATACTATATCAGTGGCATCAGGAGCTGCTGTATAATACCATCTATATTTATCTCCATATCCTTTTTCACATCTATCTGATGGGTTTACTCCATATCCATGCGCCTGAAAACCATGGTCTTGACAGTCTCCGTCTTCAGGAGTATTGATTGTAAATATTTGAGGTCCTGCATTAACAATATGTTTTTCTACCGCATATCCTTGGTCTCTTTTTAGGTTTAAATGAGCTTGATTAGTACAAGCTATTGATGTTTGATAGGTACTAGCTACTAAAAACATGATACATAGACCAAAAATGAACATCTTCTTTTTGCTTTTTATGTTATATTTGTGAGCTACTAATATGACAATCCCTACCATTCCCACTAATGCCATACTAATTGATAAATATATCATAATACCTGTACTTACTGATATAATTATTTCTGCTTTTGCACTATTATTGGTTTCATCTTTGTCTTGTATTTTTAACGTGTTTTTTATTTCTTCTATTTCTGCTGTATTGCTAATTGTTCCTGTTGCATCTGCTGTCATTGTTTTCTGGGCGATTAATGTTAGTTCTACATTCTCCCCTGGTTCTAGTTTTCTATCAGAAAGATTGGTATTGATTATTTCTCCATTGGCTTGTTGTTTCCAATTTGGATTATTTTCTTCTACAAATACTAATTCCTTTGGTAAAATGTCTTTTACTTTTCCCACTGTTGTTGCTATTTCTCCTTGATTAGTTATGGTCATTTTGTATTCAATTAAAACAACTGCTCCTTCGATTTCTTTTGCTTTTATTTCTATTTTAGCTAACTTTTCATTATGATAAGTATATTGCTTAGTTCCTCTGTTGGTTTTTACTGTAATCCTTGAAATTGACTTATCTAATTTCAAATCACAAACTCTATTCTCTATTAAACCAATATCCATATTAAATCTTGATGCTTGTAAATTATTTACTTCTATCATTCCTACTGTTTGTGTTTTTCCATTTATCTTTAATTGTTTATCAACAGCATCTGAATTAGATGACTGTGATATTCCATTTTTTTGATATTGTGTTATATGATAACGATTTTGGTCATATTGGAATAGTACCAAATAATTTCCTTGTTTTAAATCTGTAAAACGATAACTTCCATTCGCACCAGTTCTAATGTTTTCTTTTACCACAGTTGCTTCTTTCATATTTACTAATAGAACGGGAATATCACTTAAAAGTTGTTCTCCTTCTTGTCTTTGTCCATCTTCGTTTTTATCCATCCATGCTACTCCAGATATACTGTATGTTTCTTCTGGATCCTCCGGATTAATCGGTTTTGATGGATTATCTGGTTGGTCTGGCTGATCTGGCTTTTCTTCTATTTCATGATCGATAGGAAGTATGGTATGAGTTATGATGTTTGATGTTTTTTCTTCAATATTCTTTCCTGTTGCTTTTGCACTATTTTCTATTTTCGTTTTTTCAAGAAGTGGCTTTGCTTGTGCTTTTACTAAAATGGTTACACTTTCTTTGTATGGAATATTAAATTCTAGTTCTACATCTGGTAATGGATTACCTTGTTCATCATTTTTTCTATTCCCTAAATCTTCTAAAACTGCCTCTGTTTTTTTATAATTTCCTGTATAAAGACTTCCTTCTAATATGGTTTCGTCTGGACCGTCTGCATAAGTTGGTGTAACTTCCATTTCCCAGTTATCATAAGTAACACTAATTGGCTTTACCTCTTGTGGTAAGATATCTTTTAGTTTAATTTTATTAAAACAGTATTCTTTATAGTTTAAATTTGTTCTTCCTATATTAGTAATGGTAATATGGTAATCAATTTCTTCTCCTTCTTTTACTTCTTCTCCTTCATTAGGTGATGTCATGGTAATTGCTAAATTTTCATATTCATATAAAATTCTATTTTCATTGGATTGATAAGTAATGTTTTCACTTTCTATTATACTAGCTACTGCCGTTAATTCTATTTTTGAATCTTCTGTTTTTTCTATGATATTAGATGGTGGAATTTCTCCTCTTATATAATAAAAATCTGGTTGGTTTGTTGAAATTTTTACGGTAAAAACGTTATCTTTCGGTGCATTATTTTCATCATATTCTTCTATTACTTCTCGTCCCCCATAGAAATATTGTGGTATTAGTTGTTTTGGTAGCTTTACAGATACTTCTACTGCTTCTTCTTCTTTGCTTGTTACATTAATAAAATAATACCATTCATCTCTTTTTGTATAAAGATAGGATTTAAGAAATATTTTGTATTTTGCTTTTTTCACTGTATTTTCTATTTTGTAATTTCCTGCTGGTATTTCTCCTACTTTAGCTTCCATGTTGGTTGTTATTTGCTTTTGTTCTACGGTTTCTTCTAAATCTTTTACTTGTACTTCGTAAAAACCGATTTTACTTTCACCTGGTTTTAGTGTTCCTATTTCTATTGGTATATTTTTTACTTCTTCTTGCAGATTATATTTATATTCTCCACAAAAATTATAATAATCTGCTTCTAATTCTGCATAAGTAGTACCATCTGGTACATTTCCAACTATCTTTATTTGTTCTATCGGTTGATTTGAAGTATTGGTTACTTTAACATTATATTTAATGTACTCTCCCTCATAAAGAACATCACCATCTGCAATTGTGGAATCTCCTTTTACTGGCATTACTTCTACTTTTAAACCTTCTGTATTAGCATTAAATACTTTTGCCATTTCATAGCTATCTTCTATTTCTGCTGCTAACTCCTCTTGATAACTTTCTAATTGGATTAAATATTCTCTTTCTCCTGTTTCTATACTTTCATCTGCTGTATATTGGTTGGTATAGAATAACTTGATATTTTCCTGTGCTGTTTGAATATCCTTTTTCAAAATAACAGTTGCTTGTATTTTAATATCTGTCGTTAAATCTAAAAAATTCTCCTGATATTCTGTCTGTGTTCCTACTAAATCAGCAACAATTGCTAACTTACCATTTGTTCCTGTTTCAACATACGTATTTTGTAATTCCAATCCATTTCCATAAAATATTCCACTATTTTGGAGAATAACTTTTTCCACTTGATTAGGAAGTTCTATTTTAACACTCGGATTTTTAAACAAATTTTCATTTTTGTCTTTTGCACTCAATGATATATTGAAAGTTACTTCATTTTGTTGTTCATTTGTCCATTTTGAGTTGGTATGATTTAATGACACCTTCGTTTGTGCTTCTTTTATCCCAACTACATTTTCAATCATTCCTTCTTGACCTACTATCTGATTAATTGTCTTTATCTCTATCTCTTCTAAGTCAATCATAGTTGCCTTTATTTCCTTCGTATGTTCTAAGCTTAAAATTCCCTCTGCTTGAATACTACTTGTTCTAACTATAATTGTTTCTAACTCTTGTTCATAATTTATTTCATTATTGTCTTTATCCAAAGTTGCAATTATATTTCCTTCTTTATCGAATAATTCAAGTTTTCCATCTTCTCCTAAGACTTTTACCAAACTCTCTTTGTCTATTTTTGTAGCTTTATAGATAGGACTAATTTGACTCTTTGCAAATGTACTTTTTTCTACCATCTCAATATTTTCCAGAAAATCTTTTTGACTAATTATAATATCTTCTTTTTCATGGTAAGGTGTATTATATTGCGTTTTATTAATTTTGTTAGATTTAATACCTCCATTATAGATTTCCTCTGTTTGATAATTAATTGAGATTAATTTTCCTACTTCTTCTGTAACTTTGTTTTCAAATGTCTCTTCTGCTTCAATAGTAATATCATCCTTTTCTCCTATTACTGCCGTTGCTTCTACTTTAAGGGTAACATCTCTTTCTAGTGTTTCTTCTGTATAGGTATCGTAATAACAAATAATGTGATAATTACTCTCGTCTTGCTTAATAGCTTGCTTTAAAATCAAATCTCCTGTTGTCATATCATAACTTGTTTCTATTTCCCCTCTTTTTGTTAATACCTTTACCTGTTTTGGATATTGATTATCTATTTGTTGTAATTGGACATTTATCTCGCTATCTTTAATAGCCTCTGTTTCCTTTTCCATTTTAACATTTAAACCATATTGTACTAAAGATTCCTTCTTCTCTTCTGTTAAACTATAATTTATATATTTTTCTAGTTCCGCTTTTATTAAAATCCCATTATCTTCTGCATTAAAACTAATAGCTGACATGATACAACTTGCTATCATTACACTAAAAAATAGAACTAAAATTGAAATACAAATATTACTTTTTCTAATTACGTGTACCTTCATTATGTGTACCTCCTATTACATATTTCTATTTTAACTCTACCACGTCTCAATTTATTTGTAAATGATTAATTTTTCCAATTTCCTTTGACTACAATCTTTTAGCTTAGGGCTCCTCAATTTTAGACATTTACCGACCTTTCTTTACATTTCTATTACATTTTAATAAAAGTTCGTAATATTCTAAAAAAAGGAAAAATAGGCACATTTTTCTTTGTACTTAAAGTTCAATTGTTTCCTCTTTGTTTTCTAAACTATTCTTGCAAGAACTCTTCAATGTAAATTTCGTCCATTTTTCTCTTGTTTTAAATTCACTTTACAAACTTTATCACATTTCGTAATTTTTTTATTCTCTAGTGCTTTGTTACGTAGCTTTTTAATTCTATTGTGCAAATTTTAGCAATTTCATTGTGCACTTTTTAAGAGTTTTGTTGTACAAATTTTAACAAAAAAAGAACCCTCCCTCAAAGTCTTAAACTTCAATCGAAGAGTTCTCTTAACTTGTTTTCTATGTTAGACTTATTCTATTACTCTTTTCTTAATGATAACAACTCCTGTTGCTAAGATAACAAGTGCAACCGCCCCTATTGTAATTGGCATTATATAATTTTGGTTTTCACCAGTTGCTGGTGTAACAATGGTTGTTTCTGCCATATTATCATCATTTTCTGTTGAGCCTGTTCCTGGTACATAGTTACCTGGTGTAGATTGTGGTATTGAACCACTTGGTTTATTTAGTTCTGTTATTTCTGTTTCATTATCTAATGAAATCTCATCCGTTGTCGTTAATATTTTAGAAACCGTTAACATTACTTCTGCTGATTTAGTAGGTTCTAATTTTTGTCCTTTCAAACTCTCTGTATATAAAATAGTCTTTTCTGCTATGGTTGATTCCGGATTATTATATACTATTTCAGCTACTAAATCTTTAATTTCGTCTAACGTCTTAATTTGCCATTGTGGATTTTTATCTGCATCAAATGCCCAATCCTTATCTAAGTAATCAATAATTCCAGTTGGCTCTATCGTTACTACTTCTCCCTCTATGATTCCATATTGGTAATAGTTTTCTGACAAGTAATCTAATTCACTTAAATTCGTTGCCTTAATCTCATATCTTACTTCTATAATAGTTCCTTGTAATAACTCATTGTCAAGCTCTAATCTAATAAATCCATTGCTTGGTGTGATATTAGGGTCTGGTTTCATGTAAGTAATACCTTTTTTATCTCCTGTCACATTTCCATTTTCATCAATTTCTAGGTTTACAATTACTTGACCATTTGCTAAAGTTGCTTTTAATGTTTTAACACGTTTCGTTAAAGCCATTTCTTGTCTTGCTCTTTCTACTATTCCAAAGTCTATATTATTTATTTTATACGTATATCTATCTCCCATAGAAGCAGTATAGGTTGTTTCATATTCTACACCAATTCCCATAAGAGGGGTTGTAGAGTCCATCTTTGTTCTTGTTACATTATTTCTTGTATCTTTTGTTACCTTCATAATTTCATCATCGATTTGTCGTCTTGAACCTTTTGGTGCTTCTTGCTCTTGATTATAATTATCAATGGCATCACTTAATCTTGTCTCTACTTTTTCCTTATACCAATTTTTATTGCTTTGTCTTTCTTGTTCTTTATAGATAGTTCCTTTATAATTTTGTACCGTATAAGTTTGGTCTCCCCAAGTATAGGTTAGTGTATAATCACCTGGTATATAATCTTGAATCAAGAAATCTCCATTGCCATCTGTTTTCGTTGTATAAACTTTATCACTTCCTGTCGTTTCGATAAGAGTAATCTCTACCCCTTCAATTCCTTTTTCTCCAGTTTCATATTCTCCACTACCTTGGCGAATTTGACCTGTCATTAATTCTCCTGAAGTTTCATCTAGGAATACTTTTCCTCCCATTTCTCTAGCATCTGCTACTTCTAGTTTTAAATCAGGACTTGAATCAGTATCATCTTCATAAGTTGTTTTATCGCCTGGTATACTATTACCTGGATTAGAGTTTTTATCAATACCTGCATAGATCTTATCATCACGATAAATTGAGTAAGAATTGATTTCTACCGCATTATCCAAATTTGCTTTATCATTTAGGATATTTAAAACCGCTTCTCTATTTAACGCAAATTCTACATAGATAACACTCTCTTTTTGTGGATTAATTACGGTATTATTTTCAAGGATAACTTTTTTATACTTTTCATTATAATCTTCTTTTCTTCCTGACATTTCTTTTCCTATCAATTTACCTTTTTCATCCAACTCAGTTCCTACTGCTATCAATTCATATCTAGCATCATAGTAGTCAACCAAACTATTAATTTTTGCTACTAAATTATCACTCTTATTCCTCATCGTCAATCTGTAAGTTGAATATACTTTTAACTCTTTACTTGGTTCCTTATCATTTCTATATTCGTAATCTGCTTTATAAATCGCTCTTGTATAAGACATACTTCCATATTTGCTTCCAAATTTAACACCAACATTAAAGCCATCTCCATATTCTCCAGCATTAAAATGTCTTTGTGCATACACATAAGTATGTTCATAACCATTAACTGTTACTCTTACATTTTCTAAATCCTTCATAATAGCAATATCTGGTTGTTCTCTTTCATATAGTCCTAAGTTAATATATTGTACTTCTTCTTGCCCCCAGGTAAAATGATTTCTAATTTTATATTCTGGGTTAGTAGGTACATCTGTATTCGCTGTTATTTTATACTGTCCGTTATTAATTAAGAAAGCTTTTCCTGGTTCTTCATTTACATTATAATTTAAAATATGCTTTTGATTTCCATTGGCATCTCTAGTATACCCAGTATCTCTTGAGCTTCCTTCTACTTTACTAAAGTTCTTATTAAAGGTATCTCTTTCTTCTTCACTCTCTGCTGCTTTTGAACCAGTATTAACGTCTACATGTGGTATTACATTGGTATAAGTCAATCCATCATATTCAAATTCAATGTAATAGTCCTGTAATTTTTCAATTAAAACGTCCATGAATAGATATTCACCGTTTCCATCGTTGATAGAATCTTTATATCTATCTAATTTTGAAGTAACCGTTTCTTGCACTACCTCTCCTGTTTTTCTATCTTTTAATCTTACTGTTACCCCATTAAATAGAATATCTTGGCTATCTGGTTGAATTTCATCTCTTGTTTTGTATAGGTCATTTCTAGCGTTCTTTTTTCCATCTTGTTTATCTACCCATACATAACCAGATAATTTAACATAGATTTGTTTGTTAGGAATTACAAATTCTGCTGTTTTATCAACAATAACTTCGTGTTCTACTCCTTCTTCAATCATTTCATATCCATAGTTCGGATTTTTCGTTTCATAAGCTACGTAAGTTCCTACAATTAAATTCTTTATTAAGATTTCACCTTTACTATCGGTTATAAATTCAGTTGCTTCCGTTTTTTCTACATAGGATATTTTTCCATTGGCATCTTGATGCACATATTTTCCAGTATTTTTATGTTGGATGTAAAATCCTACTCCCGGCAATTTTATTTCTTGATTATCTTTATTTACTTTAATTACTTTTAAATCCCCTTGTGTTGATATATCATAATCTAATGGTGTGGTAATCTCCTTTGGTGCTTCATATGGCTCTCTAATAATTAAGTTTTGTCTAGAACTTGTTTTATCTTTTAAAAACCAAATATCAACACCTTTTACAGTTGCTTTTGTTTGTCCAGTAATTCTAGTAATTTTAGTAATATCTGTACTCATTGGCATCGTTACATAAAAATCTTTACCTGATTTAATGTTATGGGCATTATACCAATATTCGCTATTTCCTTGAAAACTACTAAAAGATATTCCGCTAATTGGATTTCCATTTTGATCATTAACTGTTACATTTTCCATATTTCCAGCAAATGACCAATTAAATGGACCAACTCTCATATAAGATTTTCCATCTCTTTCATAAGCTACTACTCTAATATTAGCTTTATTCGTATTGTCCTTAATCCCTTCTTCTACATTAGTATAGTTATTCGCATACTCCGTAGATTCTGTATCTAACCATGAATAGGTCCCTTGTACACCATTCGAAAAAGTAGCATATAAACCTGCATGATATTGTCCTACATTACTTAACCATGTATATAGATAATTCCATACACTATTGGCTACTGGACCATTTTTAGTACTTCCATTATCGGCATTTAAAATATAAGCTAATTTAGCATTATGCCAACTGGTTCTAGTATTTCCTAAATAGTCTGTTGACTTATTTCCTTCAATATTTACATGCGAAATAATTTTGTAGTTATTGCTCTTTTTTAAAGCTTGGTTATGTTCTGCACAATATATATTAGAATTTGAATTATATTCATTAAAAGTTATCGTTATATCTTGTCCTACAGAATAAGCACTAACTGTTGTGGTAATTCCTAGTATAGCTATAATTCCTATGATTAAAGCTACAAGGCTTCTTTTTATTTTTTCCATCTATTTTTACCTCCTTTCCCTCTTCTTTATTCTTTCTCTTCTTTATTTCTTTTCTTTATGATAACAACTACTGTTACGACAAGTATTATAGCAATAACAATGCCTATTGTGGTATACATTACAGCACCTGTTCTAATACTTAACAATACTTCTGCTAATCCAAAGTCATTTTCTTCTTTTACTCTATTTCCTGGTGTTGAGTTGGTATCTGCAATCCCTAATTCGTTGTAATCTTCTACGATTTCTGCTGTATTTGGCATTAAGCCTGTATTATTTTCTGTCATAGCTTTTGTTAAAGTTAAAGTAACTGTTTTAGTTTCTCCTGCTTTGATTTTTTCGTTAGCTAAACTTTCTGTATATAAGGTATTTCCTACTTGATACCAGTCTTTATTCAATTCTGAATTAAATTTCAAATCAGAAGTTACATAGTCTGCTATTTTCTTAGCATATCCATCGACTTCTCCTTGATTGGTTACCGCTATTTTGTATTCAATAATAACAGTTGAACCATTGATTGTTTTCGCATCTAATTCTACTTTTGCCATGGTTTCCTTGTCATATTCTCTAACCGTTGTTCCTTTGGCATTTTGAATTAAAATCTTACTTACATATTTATTTAAGGCTAAGTCAAAATCTTCTAATGGTGCCAATCCTATGTTGATATTAGAAATATGATTGTCTTGTACTTCTAATATATCCGTAGCAGCCATTTGCTTTCTTTCATTTTCGATTACTAATTCACTTAAAACAGCCTTTGAATTTTCTGCTTCTGCTACACCATTGGCTCTATATTTTGTGATAACATATTTTGAATTATCATAATCAAACACTACAATGTATTTTCCATTGGCTATTTTATCTAATACATAAATTCCATTTTCATTGGTTACCGCTTCTAGTATTTGTCCATTTTCCTCTTTGACAAAATGATTGGTTTGTGTATTGAATAATCTTACTTTAACATTACTTAATAACTTTTCTCCTTGTTCCTTTTGTCCATTGGCATTTTCATCATACCAAGCAACACCTGTAATGGTTCTATTTCCTTTTGCTATATCATTATTATCTACTTTATTCTCATTATTATTTTGATTATCATCTTGTCCTGGATTTTCTGGATTTGTTATCGTATTATCTTCATTTGCTTGGATAATATGAGTCATTTCTGCTGTTGTTGCTACTTTTTCTCCATACAATTCTATATCTGCTCGATTGGTAATTGCTTCTGCTTTTTGTCTTGCTTGTGAATAATCCACAACTGCTTCTATTTCTATCGTAGTCTTTCCCTTAGCAGATAAATAAATTGGTAATTCAATCTGGTTTCCTTCTAATCCTTCTACTAATTCTCCATCTTGTTTAATTTGCTCTACGGTTAATTGTGTTGGGATAGTATCTTTTAGGGTAAGTCCCATAGTATTGGCCTCTACTTTGTTTTCAATATTAATACTATATTTTATGGTTTCTCCTGCTTTTACATATTCTTTCTTATCAGCAGTCATTTCCATTTGAATATCTAAATTCTCTACACTATCCTTCCATTGATTTGATTGATATTGTTCTTGTCCTTTTTTTACCACAACAGAAAAGTCAATTTGATTTTCCTTGTTTTGTGCTACATGAATTAACATATCATAGCTTAATACCTTTACTTCTCCTACTTCTAAGTCTCCTATGTTCATTTCTTTTTTGAATTCTAAATCTTGAGTCTGAACATCCTCTTCACTATCTTCTTCATCTATTCCTTTTTTCATACCTGTAATTAAAGTTGCTACCTCTACTTCTAAGTTATCTGAAAAATTAGTTTCTACTTTTACATCTTCTTGTTTCTTTCCTGAGATATTTTCTATGATTGCAAAATATCTTACAGCACCTGCTTGATATAAGTCTACTTTTCTATCTGTTACACGTTTTACACTAATTCTTAAATCTCCCTTGGTAGTTACCTTTTTAATTTCTTCTGATTGTTTGGTGGTTCCTGCATATTCTATTCCTGCCCTATTGTTTAATACGGTTCCTTCTGCTATTCCAGAATTGACTCTTACCTCATATTCTTTCTTAACAACTTCTCCTACTTTTAAATTTTCTATCATAGCTTCATATGTTCTATTTTCTATCTCTTGATAATAAGAAGCTCCTGTATATTCGTAATCTTCCTCTGGTTCTACCCTAGTAGTTCCTTCTGGTACTTGTCCTATTACTTTTACTTGGCTTACTTCTTCTGTTCCGGTATTCGCCACTTCAATTGTATAACGTATTACCTCCCCATTTCTAACAGGGTTATTGTTTTCTTTTCCTCCTGTTGTTGCTATTAATCTTGTTTCCACTTTTGGTCCAATACCTGTTAACATTTCAAGAGTAGTAGAGGATAATTCATTTTCTACTTTTGTATTCATGTCTGTATATTTTACTTGATATCCTGTTTTAGCTGTTTGGTTATAATCTAAATTAGCTGGTATTTTATAGGTATAATTACCTTGTACACTTTCTCCACTTTCTAATTGATTGATTATCACTAAAAATTTGCTTACTTTATTCTTATCATTTATCACCGGAACCCACTCATTATCTGGATTGTCTAACTCATCTGTTGCCTCAGCATTTTCTGAATAGTATATTTGAACATTTTGTTGTTCCATTACAATTCCTTCTAGAATTTCAATCCCCATATTGTTGTCTTTTTGGTTAGTTGGGAATTGTCCTAGTATTCTAACATTTTCAATGGCTTCTTCTTGATTATTAATCACTTCTATACTAGCTTGTAATTGTCTTTCTTCTTGTCCTCTTTCGATAAATATTTGCTTATTTTCTTCCTGGCCTAACATTTCTATTCCTAATTCTAGCACACTATAAATAGTTGTTATATCTGTTGGTGCTACAATTTTAATGGCTTTTCTTGTCGTTCCTACTTCTCCATTGGTATAATCCATTTGTATTTCGGTATCCCTTGTGGCTGCTTTTCTATCTACTCCAAGGTTTGTATTCATCAAAAGAGTGGCTCCCTCAATGGCATCTTCTTTGTACTCAGTTTGTTCTCCTTCTAAAGCTACCTTTATTGTTTTCCCTTCTACTTTATAATCTCTAATTTTTAGTTCATCCTCATATAAAAGTTCCATACTGTTTATTTCTATTTTTTCTACTTGTTCTGGCAATTCAATTGCAATTTCTGGATTTTTATATAAATCATATTTTTCATTATTTGACGCTAATACTGCTTTCATTTCCACATGATTGTCTATTACTGTTGATAAGTTTTCTTTGTTAACTTCTAAAGAAGCTTTGGTGGTTGCTTCTTCTAATGGTATTCTTGTTTCTACTGTTTCTTCACCCATCATAATAGTATCTTTTAAACTGGTTGCCTGTTTTACTTTATTAAGTTCTTCTTTTCCATGAATTACTTTTGCATGTTGCATTTCTAAAATGCCTTCTGCTACTGGTTTCGTTGTTTCTATGCTAATTTGTGATACATTTTTTCCTTCATAAAAAATTACAAAATTACCCTCTTGATTTCTTTGAGAATCCTTGGTAATATTTCCTATTACTTCTCCTTCTTGATTATAAATGCTTATTCTTCCATTTTCTCCTAATATATGGTCAAATTGTTCTTTTGAAATAATAGTTTGTTCATAAGTAACATTAGCATTTTGTTCCTGTTCATTACTAATGTATTGGCTATTTCCTTCTGTTAATTGAATATTAGAAACTGCTTTTGCAAAATTTACTTTTATTTGTGTTGTTGTTTGATATTGTCTATCTAATCCAGCCTTTAATTTTCCTTTATAGATAACGTTTTCCTCGCTTTTAGATACTATTTCTAGGATAGCATCTACTTCTTCTTGTCCTACTGTAACTTTATTCTTTGCTTCTAATTGTTTTTCATTGTATAAAATTACGGTTTCTTCAGCAGAAATTTCTGCTTCGTTTATTACTACGTCTTTATCATAAAGGCAAGTTACAATGATAGTTTCCTCCCCTTGTGTTTTCCACATTACCTTTCCTTGATCATCCTTTTCATTTTTTAGGGTTACTTCTAACATGTTCTCCTTATAATCATAATGACTACTTGTCATGTTATTTAAGTATTCTACTGGTGTGATTTCTATTTTGTCTCCTTCACTTGTTGGTAATGTAATTTTTGCTTTTATTTCTTGCATTGGGTAATTATTTTCTTCTAATCCCATGTGATAAGCAAGTTGAAGAATTCTTTTTTCTTGTCCTTCTATTTCTATAATTTTATTGGTAATAACTCTAACCTCATTTTTCACATTAGCTTCTGTATTGTTTTCTGCTAATTTTAAGGTTACTTCTCTAACTGCTTGTATTTTAATATCTTTTTGTGTACTATCTCTATAAATACCATTTACTTTTACCTTAGTTGCCATGTTTAATACGCCTATTTCAAGTTTTTCTTCTTGCATAGGCTCAATTTTTATTTTGATTTCTTCTCCTTGTCCTACGTTGATTTGATTGAATAAAATCGTATTATTTTCAATTTTGTTCACATAATTACTATCAGTCTCTTTTAAGGTAAAGTTACTATTTTCGATTGCTATTTCACCATTGAAGTATCCTTCTTTTTTTACATTGAAACGTAAATATAAAAAGGTTTCCTCCTCATCTTGCAATTTTTCTAATGTAGTTACTTCCTTCCCTTCTTTGTTTTTAAAATACGCTGCAAATTCTACATTTTTGTGGTTAGTTGTTATATCATCTATGGCATAACTAATTAAATTTTTTCCCACAAAAAGAAAGTTTGTCATGGTCATTGTTAAAATCATGACTAAAATCATACTAATTTTAAAAATCTTGTTTTTCATGGTTTTCCCCTCTTTCTCAGGCATTTTGCTCTACCTAATTTTTTTCTAATTTATTAATTATTTTTCAATAAATCAATGGTTACTGATTTTTGGTACATAATCACTTACTATTATACACCTTTTTAGTTTGTTTTTCAATGGTTTCATGGTAAAAAATGTCTTTTATGGTATTCTTTTTGATTTGTTAACAGTTTTTTCTTGTTTTTTGCCTTTTATCTCCTACAATTTTTCCATTAAAATAAGCAAACTAATACTAACTCATACTAGTTTGCTTGCACTTATTATGGATTTGTGCATATTCCACTACTATTAAAGTAATAAACTTTTCCATTAATATTGGCTGACGTATTTACTAGCATACTTCCCGTCGGTCCACTCCATCCACTAAATCCTGCTGGTTTTAAGTAATACCATGAACCATTCTCTAAAAACCATCCTGTTTGCATATATCCATTACTATCAAAGTGATACCAATAGCAATCTATTGTCTTTCCATTTCTAATATATGCCCAAATATTCTTTAATAGTGCTCCTGATGGATATCCTTTTGCTATAATATCAGTATTATTTATACAATGGTCTGAATCATTATTAGTTTCTTCTGTTTGAAGATAATATAACCAATTGCCATTAACTTCTCGCCAACCTCTATACATAACACCATTCGCTTGGAAATAATAACTATTTTTATATCCTTTACCATCAGAGCCCAAAAAATATATATCATTTTTATCCCCTACTACCTTTTGACGATTTTCCCAATAATAATAATCTTTTCCTACTACTCCATACCAAGCTTTTTTATAGGTATAAATTGTCCATTGATGACCTTGATAATTTACTGTTATTGTATATCGAATAGCATTACTATTATCAGTATTGGTTGTACAATTTGATACATAGGAACTTCCATTTATAAGTTCTTCACCTTTTACACTATTATATTTTTTAATTTTCATCCCTGAATAATCAACAGATTCATTAGATTCATATTCCATCTTATTTGGCTCCGAAATAGTTAAACTATAGACACTAAAGGCTGAACTCACCTTAGTATTACTAGCTCTATTTCCTGCTTTGTCTGTTACCTTTGTCCATAAATAATAATTTGTCGCCGTACAATCAGTTTTACTTACTGTATTTCCACTTGTAAAGTTCGTCCAACTACTTGGCTCGGTTGTATTACTTGTTGACCACGCATATTGCAAGGTATTTAGTCCACTTCCTCCTGTATCGGCTGCGGTTAAGGTTGTTTTTATGGTAGCGTTTCCACTTGTTGGCATGGTGTATTTATTTCCTCCATTTGGACTTAAACTTACCGTTGGTAATGCTTTATCTATATTATTTACGGCTAAGGTTTTAATAATTTTGTTTCCCGCTATATCGGTTGCTGTCGCTGTTACTGTTTTTCCATTAGTTTTTACTACTACATTACTAGTTCCATTTACCGTATAGTCTGTACTGTTCGTTCCACTACATGTTAGGGTTTTACTTTGTGTTAGGTTTGCTCCATAACTTGCTGTTACTGTTACATTTCCGTTCGTCCATGCTGTTGTACTTGGTGTTAAGGTTATTTGGTT
>CANPIU010000007.1 GCA_947574235.1 uncultured Clostridium sp.
CCCCTCTTCTACGGATACTTTTCTTTTCACTTTTTTACAATAATTTTATTTTTATATGACAACTTGATTACATAATTTTGTTACTCCATTTTTTATTTCAAAATATAGTAAATTTTTTACTTTTCTCTCATATAATGAAAGAG
This sequence comes from uncultured Clostridium sp., assembly GCA_947574235.1. GTDB lineage: Bacteria > Bacillota > Clostridia > TANB77 > CAG-508 > CAG-269. The sequence goes on from CANPIU010000007.1 coordinate 144, forward strand.
AGGTGATTGATTTGAATAATATGAATTTCGATGAAAATACAGTGAATAAATTAAAGGATATGATGAATAAAGGAGAATTAAATGACGTAATCTCACAAATTCCCCCTGAAATGATACAAAATTTTTCTTCTATGATGTCCCAAAACAAAGAAAATCAAACAAATTCTAATACTAACAATAATACCAGTAACAATGGATTTGATTTTAGTCAGCTTGATATGAATACTATATTAAAAATGAAATCTGTCATGGATAAATTAAATTCTTCTAATGACCCTAGGTCCAATCTTTTATACTCTTTAAAACCTTACTTACGAGAAGAAAAAAAAGGCAAATTAGACCAATATGCCAATCTATTAAATGTTGCTAAAATTGCTGACTTATTCAAAGATACGAATAACAATAAGGAGAGTCCTCACAATGGCTAGTTTTTACAATAATTATTATCGATATTATGGACCTTACTTACCACATAGAAATAAACCATTAAAAGAAGCTCCTCCCGAAGAAGTATCTAAAGTAGAAGCTTCTATTCCTAAACAAAATGAAAAATCATCTAGAGCTTATTCTTTTGGTCCTATCCAGTTCAAAACTCCGTTCTTCAGCGATATTGAAGAACCTATTTTCGAAATCTTAGGTATCCAATTATATCTAGATGATATCATTATCCTTGGTTTATTATTTTTCTTATATCAAGAAGGCGTACAAGATGAAATGCTGTTCATCGCTCTAATTTTATTATTATTAAGTTAGCTTATTCAATGATAATGTCATCATTATCAACACTTATATAGGCTTGTTTATGCATTGGTTCTTCATCTCTATCAATTTCTTTTACCACATTAGCAATTCTAATTTGTACTGTATCTACTAAACCAGCTGCAATAATAGCCTGTTTATTTCCCTTGGCTCCTGCATGTGCTAAGCCTCTTAGAGCACCTAACACAATAATATTATCAGAAGCAATTACTTCTGCACCAGAATTTACGTCTCCGATAATAACTAAACTTCCTTCTGCCTCCATCTTTTGACCTGAACGCAAAGAACCTCTATGGAATTTCGTTTCTGATACAGCAATTTCTTTTTCAAAAGCTTTTTTGATGCTATGCAATCCTAAACTTTTTGGCATATCAAAATCAATTTCTACCTCTATTTTGCTTTTAATCAGTTCTTGGATTTCATCCATTTCTTTATTTTTCAAAATCTTTCCCGTTACGGTAATCGGTGTTTTATCATCTTTGTAAAGCTTCTTTAATTCTGTTAACTTTTTTGTTAAAGTTGTTATAATTTCTGTTTGCTCAGCTTCATCATTTAACTTAATAATAATTTCATTTTTCTTCATATTTATCGTAACACAATTTCTCATTTTTACGTCCTCACTTTTCTAATTCATAATTTCAATATACGGAATAGCACTCATATCTTCTTCTACATTTTGTATATTCATACCAAAATATTCTTGCATAATATCTCTTACAACTTCTGCTGTATAATTTCCGTGTCCTCCATTTTCTACCATAACAACAATTGCAATTTCTGGATTCTCAAATGGTGCAAACCCTACAAACCAAGCATGTACTTGATTATTCGGTGCTTCGGCAGAACCCGTTTTTCCACCAACACTAATGTCAAAATCTTTAAATCTAACATAGGCTGTACCACCTGTATCACTCGTAACAGATTGCATACCTTGTAAAACTGCTTTCAAATAATTTTGATTTAAATTTAAATCTTCTGTATTATCTTCTTCTAATCCCAATTTTCTGTTAACAAATTGATTCATCTCTTCTTTTGAAGTTTCAGAACCATCTGCATTTCTAATAGTTTTTACAATACTTACGTCTAGCTTATGTCCTCCATTGGCAAGCATACTGATATATCTTGCCATCTGCAATGGACTAAACTCATTATCACTTTGACCAATCGCTGCTTGTAATGTATTTCCAGGTCCCCATGGTTCATTTGGATGCAAATTCGCCCAAGTTTCTTTACTTGCTAAGGCTCCTGCTGTTTCACTTTGCAATTCAATTCCTGTTTTTCTTCCTAAACCAAAATATTTTGCATATCTTACTAAATTATCAATTCCCATCCTATCAGAAGTTTCGTAGAAGAAGTAGTTGCATGATTTTTCAATCGCTCCTGAAACGTTCAAATAACCATGACCTCTATGATAATCGGTATATACCCAACAACGTGGTTGATAATCTCGATATCTAGTATACACACCCGTATCATTAATGGTGGTATTTAAATTAATCACGCCAGATTCTAGACCTGCCATCGCTGTTACCATTTTAAAAGTAGAACCTGGTGAATAAGAATTTTGTGTTGCTTTATTTACTAAAGGTTTCGAGGTATTATCACGGTATTTTGCCCAATTTTCATTACTAATTCCTCCCACAAAATCGGCTGGTGTATAATCTGGATAACTTGCCATGGCTAGCACTTCTCCAGAATTTACGTTCATGACAACTACAGCTCCGGCTCTTGCATCATATACTTTTCCAAAACCTCCTGTTGCAATTTTTTGAATATTCGCTGCTAACGCATCTTCCGCTATTTTCTGTAGATTCGCATCAATGGTAAGTACAACATCAGAACCTGCCACAGCTTCTTTTGCTATATATTCTGCTGTTTTTGTTCCATCTACTGCCATATCAATTTGTTTCGTTCCGTTTTTTCCTTTTAAATATTCTTCAAATACATATTCAATTCCTGTTTTTCCAATAATATCATTTTGACTGTAAGTTGCTTTCCTTGCTTCATATTCCTCTGCATTAATTCTAGAAGCATAACCTAATATATGAGATGCTAGATTGCCAGAAGTATATTCTCTAACTGGTTCTACCACAATATTGATACCTGCAAACTTTTCAGAACCCTCACTAAACTCTGCTACCGCTTCTCTTGGTATATTTTCCGAAATGGTTACTGCTCTTGTACTACTATAGCCATTTTGTGCAATTAAATAACGAATTGCAATTATTTTTCGAATTTCTTGTATATCTGTATTTTGAATTTTATATTTATCTTTAAATTTGTAAAAAGCTTGTTCTGCTGTCAAATCTTCTGCTAAGTTATTGGCTTTTTTCCAATTAATCAAAGCTTCATTTTCTATGGTATATTCAAAAGGGTCTAATTTAATTGGAAACGTATCAGAATAAGAACACTCATATTTTTCTAATACTTGTATCATATTTAAAATAGAAGTATTTAAACTATCGGTATCCACTTTACTTTTATACATTTCTAAGGAAAATGCCATCTTAGAAGTAACTAATGGGGTTCCTGTTTTATCTAAAATAGCCCCTCTAGCAGCTTCTAGTGTACTTTCTCTTGTTAGACGGGTATTGGATTGTTCTCTATATTCTGCACCATGTACAATTTGAAGGCTAAACAATTTGACAATTAAAATAATCCCAACGATATAAATTAAAATAGTCAATACATTAAATCTTAAATTCACATTTACTTTTTTCTTAGTTTTATGTCGTTTTATCAAATTCTCACCTTCTTATTAAAAATATCTTGTTAAAATCTTATTTCCTTTATATTCATTTTCGATATAATAACCACATTTCTGTAACAGAGGATAAAAAATAATGGTTAAAATTAAGTTAAAAATAACTTCTATTGCTAAAATTTTAATAAAATTCAATAACTCTACTTGATTAGCAGCAAAAACATATTTTAGCAAATAGGTTAAACTCTCAAAGATAATTGTCGCACCTACTCCCATAACCATAATGGTCATCCTGCTATCCTTTGAAAAATTCTTATCAAAAATAGCTGCTAAAAAACCAATCAAACCTAGTGTAGCACTATAAATTCCAATTTTAGTCCCTAGCAAGAAATCTAATATAAGTCCTACAATTAAGCCATAAATCGTCCCCATCGTTTGGGTACCAAACAAGCCAATAAATAATATCAGTAAAACAAAGAGATTTGGCATAATACCAGCAATATTGAACCAACTAAAAAAATTAGCTTGTAAAAAATAAATGAATAACGCTGTTACAATTAAACTAACATTAATGATTGTTTTTTTCAATTGGTTCTCCTCCTTTATTCTATTGATTAGTAATCACTAATACCGTATCTAACTTATCGAAATCAACGGCTGTTTCTACTAAAGCATATCGGTCGGTCATATTTTGAGTATTCGTAACCTTTTTAACCGTTCCAATATGAATTCCTTTGGGATAAATTCCACCTAAACCAGAAGTTTCAATGCTATCCCCCTGAATAATATTTGCCTCGGTTGGAATATACATAGCTCTTAGTGATGACTTATCCTCTAACGTTCCTTTACACACAATGCTATCTTTTGTTGTGCTCATAGAGCAACTAACAGAACTTGCTGTATCAATAATGGTTTGCACTTTTGCTGTTGTCGCTGTCACAGAAATAACATGTCCTACTAATCCTTGGTCTCCAATCACTGTCATATTTTCTTCTACGCCATCATTTTTACCTAAATTAATCACTATTGTTTTGGCATAATTACTAATATCTTTATTGATAACATAACCAGGGATTGTTTTGTATTCTCCATATTTTTCTGTTAAATTCAAATACTCTTTTAAGGTTTCGTTTTGTGTTTTTATGTTCTCTAATTCCCTTAGGGATTGCTCTAATTCACTATTTTTTTCTTTTAATTGTTTGTTTTCATCTTGCAGATTATTAATATCGGTAAAAAAGGTATGATTACCACCTATTTTATTTTTCAAATACGTCAAACCATTTTGAATTGGCATAACTAAATTACTTGCTGCATTTTCAAAAAAGGAATTCCCAGATTCCCCATTTGAAAAAATAACAATTAATATCAAAATAACAATGGTTATGATAATTCCTATCATCCCTGCTTTTTTACTTTTATACATTTATTTTCTCCTTCTGCTATTGATTAAAACCGTTTTGAGTCTTTCTAAATCTTCCAAAGTTTTACCGGTTCCTCTTACGACACAATCTAATGGCTGTTCTGCAATATAAACAGGCATCCCTGTTTCTTTGCTAAGTAGCTTGTCTAGATTTTGAATCATAGCACCTCCACCAGCAAGTACAATTCCTTTTTCCATAACATCAGATGCTAATTCTGGTGGTGTTTTTTCTAAGGTTACCTTTACAATCTCAACAATCTTTCCTACTGATTCTTGAATCGCTTCTTGTATTTGTGTTGAGGTTACAACAATATTTCTAGGTAACCCCGTACTTAAATCTCTTCCTCTTATTTCCATCGGGGTATCTGTCATAAGTGGCATAGCACAACCAATTTTCATCTTAATTTGCTCAGCAGTAGTTTCACCAATAGCTAAATTCATCTCGTGTTTAATATAATTTACAATATCTTGGTCTAATTCATCTCCTGCGACACGTAAAGAGTGACTTACTACCACGCCCCCTAAAGAAATTACAGCTACCTCAGTAGTTCCTCCTCCAATGTCTACCACAATATTTCCACTTGGTTCTCCTACATCTAAGCCTGCTCCAATCGCAGCTGCCATTGGTTCTTCAATTAGATATACTTCTTTGGCACCTGCTTGTATAACAGACTCTTCTACGGCTCTTTCTTCTACTTCTGTAATACCAGATGGTACCCCAACCACTACTCTTGGTCTTCCTACGTTATATCTTCTTCCTACTTTTTCAATTAAATTCTTAAGCATTAATTGGGTTGCTGTAAAATCGGCAATAACCCCATCTTTCAATGGTCTTACCGCTTTAATTTGTTCTGGCGTTCTTCCGAAGCATCTCTTTGGCTTCATTTCCGGTTGCTTTAATACTTCCTGTCTTTCTGTCAATTGCTACAACAGACGGTTCTTTCAACACAATACCTTTTCCTTTTAACGTTACTAAAATATTAGCCGTTCCTAAGTCAATTCCTATATCCTTTGACCCCCATGCAAAAAATTTCATTTTCCTATCTTCCCTTCTTATTTTTATTCTTCTCATTTTCTGCCATTTGTGCTATTGTTGAAAAAATACTGGTATAAGCTTTATTTCCAATCACTAAATGGTCCATCAATAGTATTCCCATCAAATCAGCTGCATCATACAATCGATTGGTAAAAACAATATCTTGCTTACTTGGCGAAGCATCTCCTGTTGGATGATTGTGCACTAATATCATTTTGGGAGCCGCCATCTTAACTGGTATTTCTAAAATGTCCTTGGCCTCGATACTTGCAAAATTAACTCCTCCCATTGCAATATCTTTTATTTTTATTATCTCATTTTTATTGTTTAGTATGACAACTTTAGCAATTTCTTTTGTTTGAAATCTTAGTTCTTCTAACATAATTTTAGCCAAATCGGAAGGTTCTTTGATGACAATTCTCTTCTTAGTAGTCGGTTTCATCATACGACTCGCTAATTCCCCTACTGCTTTTAATTGAATTGCCTTTACTCTTCCAATCCCATTAATCTTCATCAATTCTTCCATGGTTACATTTCGCAAAAAATTAATGCCATCTATCTCTGTCTCATTTAAATTTAATATCTTTTGTGCTACCTGTACTGAAGTTTCATTTTTCGTTCCTGTTTTAATAATAATCGCTAATAACTCTGCTTCTGACAGTCTTTCTTCTCCATACCACTCTAATTTTTCGTATGGCCTTTCTAATTCTGGTAATTCTTTCATTTTTATTGGCAAAAGTACCAATCCTTTCTTTGTTCTAAATTACCCCTCGATTACACTTTTTTATAAATAAATATGGCTAATACCATCCCTATAATACTGGATATACTAATTTTAAACATTAAAGCAAATGTAATTTTTATCACACTTAAATCTAATATTACAGGATTTTCCAATCCAAAACTTTGGCTATAAGATAACCACCAAAGCCAATTTACTTTTGATGCTAACTCTCCTAATAGTCCCCCTACTACTAGTCCTGATAAGATAAAAATTAATAATATCCATATATTTTTTTCTTTGGTTGCCATTTCTAAGTACCTCCATTTATTCTTTTTTTCTATTAAGGCTATTGCATTTTTATTTTTCTTTTGGTATTATAACTTGAATTAACAATTTTTTCAAGTAAATTGAAAGAATTTGTTAGATTTTAATTACCAAAAATTGTGGCTTTCAATATAATAGTAGAAGTAGTATAATATAATTAATAGAAGTTAAGGAGGAAGTTATCTTTATGAAAATTGAAAAACTTACTGAAAATAAAATTCGTGTTATCATTAATTCAGATGAACTAGGAAATTCTAGCGATATAAATTTACATAACCTTATGTCTAAAGCAATGGAAACACAAGAAATTTTTTCTAATATCTTAAAACAAGCAGAAAAGGAGGTTAACTTCAATACAGATGGTTGTAAATTATTAATTGAAGCTTTTTCTTCTTTAGAAGATATTTTTGTTCTTACCATAACAAGATATTTTCCAGATACCAATACAACAAATCCAAAGAAAAAATTAGTGGTAAAAAGAAAGACTTTTAACAAGACCGCAAACCATGCTATTTGTCAGTTTGAAACCTTTGATGCGTTTTGTGATTTTTGTATTAATCTTAATTCTTTACATAAAGTAGATAGTGCTAAATTAGCTAAAAGTATTGCTTTATTTACTTGGAAAAATTCTTATTATTTAGTACTAAAAAATATTAATACCAAAGATGATAACTTAAAATTATTCTATTCCACATTATCTGAATTTGGTAAACTTCTTTCTTGTTCAGAACATTTTGAAGCCAAACTATTAGAGCATGGAAAAATAGTAATTAAGAAAAATGCCATTGATATAGGAACTCGTTTTTTTAATTAAGTTCTTCCAAAAGTTCCCCATCGGTTCCGGGTTTCATTGGGGACATTTGGAATATTGGAGAAGAGTTACAAAATGTTACAAAAAAATCGTTTCTTTCTAGAAACGATTTTTTATGTCATCTTATTAATATACATAATTTTGTGGATTGTATGCTACACCATTTACTCTTACTTCCAAATGTAAGTGTGGTCCTGTTGAATTTCCTGTTGAACCAACAGTTGCTATGGTTTGTCCTTGTGAGACTTGGGTTCCAGCAGATACATATAAACTACTACAATGAGCATAATAAGTTTGTACACCATTACCATGAGTAATTACTATCATATTTCCAAAAGAACCTTTTCTTCCTGAAAATGTTACTGTTCCTGATGCCGCTGCTCCGATTGGTGTTCCTGTCGAAGCTGCAATATCTAGACCTGTATGAGAAGATTTCCTGATATTACTTCTTACCCCAAATCTTGAAGTTATGACACCTGATATTGGTCTAATTAACGATATTCCAATATTGGCTTTTCCTCCTGAGGTTGTTAATGAAGTATTCACACTTCCTGTATTTCCTTTTTTAGCAACGTTTATTGTTTTTAATGGTGCTGTATATAATTTCGATACGGCTTCTTCCGAAGTTACTAAATCTTGCATGGTTTCTTCATATTTTTCTACAATAGCAATCTTTTCTAAATTTGAACTATTTTTTTCTCTTAAACCATTTACTACATGTTCAGCTTCTTCAAAACTAGAAACGTAAACTTTTTCTTCTCCATTGTCGGCAATGGCATAATAACGATAGTAGGTAATACCTTGCTCTTTTACTTTGTCAAATATCTCCTCATCATTAGCAACAATATCTTTTTTCAATAAACATAATTTATATTCTGGGAGATTTTCTACCTGAACAAAGGCAATGCTTCCGTTTTCTTCTTCCCCATTTTCTATGTAATCATTTATTTTATGTTGCAATTCTGCTTTTTTTTCCGTATAACCTATTGGCTCATTATTAATATAAACACTATAAGTTGGCTTATATAGAAAAGCAATTGCTCCTATTATTAAGAAGGTTGAAATCATAAAAAGAACGATAAACTTAATACTTATCTTGGTATGTATCATTACTTTTTTAAACATGTTTACTAGCCATCTCCTTTGTATCTTTACTAATTTTCCCTAGTTAGATTTTCTTTTGTAATGATATTGTAATATTTGTTTTTTTGCAAAGAGATTGCCTCTTGAATTCGTATCATTTTCTTTTCCTTTTATCTATTTATCTCTCTTTTTTTTCATTTATCTCCTAATTTCATTTTTTAAAAAGGGATTTTAAGGAACGTCCCCAAAATCCCACTTTTTTTATTGTTGTAACTCTGTTTTTACTGTTCCAATTTCTGTTGTTGTTGCTTTTTGTGCCGGAACATAATAACCTTTGGTTTGTGCTATTTTAAATAATTCATATTGAAAGCTTTCATCATTATTTCTAATTTGTTGAAAAGTTTGCCTTAATTGCATATTTTCTGCTTCTGATATGGCAGTTTGATAAGCTGTTAAGTCTGCTTTTACACTTCCTAATATGTCATTAACCATTGTTTTTTCGTCCATCTTCTTTCCTCCTTCTTAATTATTTAAAAATGTCATTAATTTTTGTTTGGTATTTAACACATCTTGTGCTGATTTTGAAAATAACTGTTTAATTTGTGGGTCAACAGCTTGTGAAGAGTAAGTATTTAATTTTTGATAGGCCGTTTCATGTGCCCCTATTAAATGTCTTAAATGTTGTAATTCCATTTGATTTAAGTCTGCCATTTTTATCCTTCCTTTCCTTTTAATTCTTTAATATTCTTTCCACTTTTTAAAATTTAATACATAAAAAAAGAAAAACATCCTTTTCAAGATGCCTTCTCTTTTTATTCAATTATTTCTAAATTAGCAAATCTTGCCATTAATCTCTTATGCCCTACCTTATCAAAGCTTATGTCTACTTTCAAATCTTCTCCTTCCGGTTCTACTATATTGATGGTACCTTCTCCAAATTTTTTGTGAAATACTCGCACTCCTGCCTCATATTGTGATAAATCAACTTCCTTTTTATTTTGCACTTTTTTACCCAAATTATTTAAAAAATTCTCAGCTGTTCTAAAAGCAAAATTAGAATTACTCTTGGCTGCCATAATTGGTTCTTTTTCGTTTACCTTATATGTCTTTATGTTACCATTATTTTTACTTCCATACGTCCAACGATAAGAAGAATCTTGAAACATCGTTTGTTTGTTAGAAGTCGACCCAAAACTTTCAGCATATCCTTCTAATAATTCTTCTGGTATTTCTTGTAAAAATCTTGATACTGGATTATAGCTTGTGGAACCAAATATCGTACGTTGTTTACTACAAGTCATAAATAAATTTTCTTTTGCTCTGGTAATTCCTACATAACATAAACGTCTTTCTTCTTCTAGTTCTTTTGGCTCCATCATAGATTGATTACCAGGAAAAATTCCTTCCTCCATACCAACTAGGAATACTACAGGAAATTCAAGTCCCTTTGCACTATGAAGCGTCATTAAGGTTACCATTTCTGCTTCTTCTTCCATTGTGTCTAAATCACTTGACAAAGTAATTCCTTCTAAAAATTCGCTCAGTGAATTTTCTGCACTTTCTTCTTCAAATTCTATGGCAACAGTCAAGAATTCCTCTAAGTTGGCAATTCTGTTTTCTGCTTCAATGGTATTTTCTAGTTCTAATGCTTTGGTATAACCCGATTTCTTTAATGTTAACTTAATTAATTCTGATATCGTTATGTCATCTTTTTTAGCCTTTAATTCTTCTAGGCTATTTACAAATTCTCTGGAATTTAAAAATACCCTATTTAAACCATAAGTGTCTGCTTTTTTAATTACCTCATACATAGAAATTCCATCTGTGTTTGCAATCTGCTCTACTTTATCTAAGCTAGTTTTTCCAATTCCTCTTTTGGGTTCATTAATAATTCTTTTCAAACTTAAGTTGTCATTACTATTTTGAATTAATCTTAAATAAGCAATAATATCTTTTATTTCTTTTCTTTCATAGAACTTTAAACCACCAATGATTTTATAAGGAATATTCTCTCTTCTTAAAATATCTTCAATGGCTCTAGATTGTGTATTCATTCGATACAAAATAGTAAAGTCTGAATATTTGTAATATTCTTCTCTTTTTAAATGCTCTATTTGTTCTACAATATACGCACCTTCATCATATTCATTATCAGCTTGATAAACATGAGGTAAATTTCCTTCGTCATTTTGTGTCCATAATTCTTTTTTATATTTTTCCTCATTATTTTTAATAACACTATTAGCTGCTTTTAAAATATTTTGCGTACAACGATAGTTTTGCTCCAACTTAATAATCTTGGTTCCTGGAAAATCCTTCTCAAAATTCAATATATTGGAAATATCTGCTCCTCTAAAACTATAAATTCCTTGGTCATTATCTCCAACTACTGTTATGTTACCATTTTTTGAGGCAAATAAAGTAATTAAGGTAAATTGTGCTTTATTGGTATCTTGGTATTCATCTACTAATACATAGCGAAATTTGTTTGCATAATATTCTAATATGTCTGGATTTTCCATCATAATTTTTATGGTATAATTTATGATATCATCAAAATCAATGGCATTATTTTCTTTTAGCCTTTTTTGGTATAATTCATAAATTGTGGCTATTTTTTCTTTTCTAAATTCTCCATTGGCTCTAACTGTATATAAATCTGGCTCTAACATTTCGTTTTTAGCATTACTAATTTCAGATAATACACTTCTATCGGTAAATAATTTATCATCAATGTTTAAATCCTTTATACAATTTTTTATTAAAGTTCTTTGGTCTGTTGTATCAAATATAATAAAAGAACTATCGAACCCAATTCGGTCAATAAATTTTCGTAAAATTCGTACACAGATTGAATGGAAAGTTCCCATCCATATGTCTCTTGCCGCATCTCCTACTAGATTTGTTATTCTTTCTTTCATTTCATTAGCAGCTTTATTGGTAAACGTAATAGCTATAATGTCCCATGGCTTTATTCCCTTTTCTCCTATCAAATACGCTATTTTGTGAGTTAATACTTTTGTCTTTCCACTTCCAGCTCCTGCAATTACAAGACATGGTCCCTCGGTATTCACTACTGCTTCATATTGTTTATCGTTTAATCCTTTTAATATTTCTTGCATTTTTTCTTCCTTCCTTTTTGTATTATGTTTATTTTTATTTTTTGTTTGTTCAAATGTCTGTTTGTATTTTACTATATCTATTTTTAAAAAGCAAGTGTTTTTCTTTTTTTATTTAATAACTTTCTAAAATTAGACTACACTTACTTATATAGTAAAAAAGCTCTTCTTCTAGTAGACTTTCCTACTATATTAAAAATAGCCTATGCATTTGTGATACATACGCTATTATGTTTAATCTGGTATTAACAAGATTGAATAAGTATAATAAGGATAGATAGATAAGTCAGAAAATAAACTAAAATTTATTTTGGTATTTTCATCATAGGCAACAGTTGCACTAGTAGAACATTTCATATAGTCTAGGCTTACATTGCTAAAACTGTCATCCTGCCCTAGCGTCGAACCATCATTAATCATTGCAGACAATCTTGTTGTTCTTTCTACTTCCGATGAAACTGAATAGGAAATAATTGCTTTCCCTTTTCCATATCCTGAAAGTGATACTTTTTCTAAGGTACGCCAACTAGCATTAACATTGAGAGTTGATTTTCCCCAATCCTTTCTTATTAATGTTGTTTTCTTACTATTCTGCATAGTTTGTATTGTATTTTTTAACTCTTGCAATTCGGCTTGATAAGAATTCATAATAGTTTTTATTTCTTCTATTTCCATATCTCTTGAAATGTCTTCAACTTTTACACCATCAATAGAAGATAATCTTAATTTTCCATTTATTTCAAACTCGTAGGGATAATCATTTAATTTTGTCAAAATAGTATCTTCTCCTGTTTCTATTTTAATAGGAGGCAATAAAAACTTATTCTCCAAAGATGCTACCTTTTTATCTTTGATTTTTACATATTCCATATCACTATCTTCACAAAGTCTATTGGCTAGATATTGTAAATCTGGCATTTTTTGTTCATCCTTGTAACTTTGTATTTGTGCATTAGTTATTTTCAAAGTTATCATCTCAGTCGCTGTCTGCCTGTCATTTTCTTCTTTTGCTTTGCTACTTTTCTTTAAAATACCCTTTTCTCCTGTTACTGTCAAAATAGTTACACTAGCCAAAATCAATAAGACAACAATTGTAACCACTAAAACAACTAATGTAATTCCTTTTTCTTTTTCCATCGTCTTTTCTACCTTTCATTTGCCTATTTTTAATATATCAATTTCTACTTATTTTTATTGTATTTATAGATAAAAATTATGTCAATATATTTATATCAAATTCCTGTTGCAAAAATTCCGATTAAAAAACCTATCATATTTCCTAAAGCTGTCATCCTTCCATGGTATAAGTGATTTGCTTCTGGTATCAATTCTCCTGATACAATATATAACATGGCTCCGTGCCGCAAAGCTTAGGCATATAGCTATTACCTGTTCTGATATGGAGCCTACAATAGCACCAAAAAAAGCACCAATTCCTGTTGTAATACCAGATAATACAACATAAAAAATCACTTTTGAGATTTTCATCCCTCCATTTTTCATGGGAACTGCCATAGATATTCCTTCTGGTATATCATGCAAACAAATTGCTAACGCCAAACTTAATCCCAACTTCATGGAAGCCTCAAAACCTGACCCGAATAGCTAATCCTTCTGGAAAATTATGAATAGCAAGTCCTATAGATACAATAATTCCTGTCTTTAATAGGTTATTGCCTTCATTTTTTAATACCTTATGGTTACTAAATTTCTTTTCTACTACTAGATCACAAAAAATCATAGCTATAATTCCTGCAATAATTCCTATTACTACACTTATAATTCCGCTTATCCCTAATGCTTCTGGTATTAAATCAAAGCAGATAACTGCCATCATTAAACCTGAAGCAAATGCTAAAATAAAACTTAAAAATTTATTCGAGTGCCTTTTAATAATGACACCTAGGATGCCACCTAATGTTGTTCCAAATGTACCAAAAAATAAGCCTAAAATAGTTGTTTTAATAATATCTTCCATTTAGATTTCTCCTTTTCTATTTTAGTTTATTATATCTTCTATTACATTATTCAAAAATTAAGGTAAATTGTTTAAACTTAAGTTATATCTACTTTACATTTTTCCTATCATTTAATAGTATTACTAAAGAAACTTTTCAAGGAGGTGTTAAGATGACAGAGGAAGAATATGAAAAAAAAGTAAAAGGAACTAAAATTTTTTGTAGTATTTTAGCTTGTTTATTTAGTATCGTTCTACTAAATAGTATTGCTAAGCAAAATATCCTTCAAGCAGGATTATGTATTGGATTTATAGTTCTTTTGTATTTATTCTATCACTTTACAAAACGAAGAAAGATAGCAGGACCTATTATTGGTATTATTCTTGGAATTCTCTATATATTACGATTAAATATAATTGGTATTCTTATTGGCGTTTTTATTTTGGTAGACTGCATCCCTATGTTAAAATATGTTAGAGAACTTACGAAAGAATAAATAAAAAATCCTAGTAATCAAAAATTTTGAATATTAGGATTTTTTAGTTCAATATTATTCTTCTCCTTTTAACCTCTCTGCTCTATCAGCTGCAATTAAATTATCTATCATTTCATCAATATCACCATTTAAGAAGTTTTCCATTTGGTAAATACTCATGCCTATTCTATGGTCTGTAATTCTTCCTTGTGGATAATTATAAGTTCTTATCTTTTCACTTCTATCCCCTGAGCCAACTTGTGTCCTTCTGGCATTTGTTATCTCACTATCTTGCTTTTCCTTTTCAATTTCATATAATTTTGTTCTTAACATTTTCATAGCATTATCTTTATTTTGAAACTGTGACCTTTCGGTTTGACACTCCACGACAATTCCTGATGGCTCGTGAATTAATCTTACGGCAGATGAAGTTTTATTAATATGTTGTCCACCTGCCCCTGAAGCCCTGAATACCTCCATCTTAATATCTGCTGGGTTAATTTCAATTTCCACGTCTTCTACTACTGGTAACACGGCAACCGTTGCTGTCGAAGTATGAATTCTTCCACTACTTTCTGTGTCTGGTACTCTTTGCACTCTATGAACACCACTTTCAAATTTCAATCTACTATAAACACCTTTTCCCGTAATCATAAAAGAAACTTCTTTATAGCCACCTAAACCAGTTTCATTTTCATTTAACACTTCTAATTTCCAATGTCTTTTTTCAGCATACATAGTGTACATCCTGAATAAAGTTCCTGCAAATAAAGCTGCCTCTTCTCCACCTGCTCCAGCTCTTATTTCACACATAATATTTTTTTCATCATCTGGGTCTTTGGGAATTAATAATATTTTTAGTTCTTCTTCTATTTTTGGTAAATTTTCTTTTGCTTCATAATATTCTGTTTCTGCTAATTCTTTCATCTCTAGGTCTTGCATTAATTCCTCGGCTTCTTCCATACCCTTCTTTACTTTTTTATATTCTCTGAATTTCAACACAATATCTTCTATGCTAGCATGCTCTTTCATTAATTTTTGCCACTCTGCTTGATTGGCTATTACTTCTGGGTCTGCAATTAACTTTGTTAATTCTTCATATCTCTTCTCTACGGCTTCTAACTTTTCAAACATATTTTTTCTCCTTCATTTTGATTTTGCTTTTGGTATTATACTACACTTTCTTAATATATTCAATAGACTACCTTTAAAAAATAGCCTTTTAAACCGCATTTTGCAAGTTTTTTAGACTATTTTCTACTCTTTATAAATGGATTACATTAAATTCCAAATTTAATTCTTTTAAAATTTGTTCTTCTCGATTGGTACAAGTAAAAATGATAATTTGATGCGTTTTAAATCTTTTTGCCATATATTCTAAAATATTTTTTAATCTTTTTTTATCATAGTAAGCAAAAGCTTCATCAAAAATAATTGGCATCTTTTCCTCTGATAACTCTTCTACCATTGCAAGTCTTAAAGAAAGATATAATTGGTCAATGGTTCCAATACTTAATCTATCTGCTGGTATGTAATTTCCACTTTCTAATTCTACTATTAGTCCTGTTTCATCATTTAGTCTAACTCTTCTGTATTTTCCTTCTGTTATTGTTCCAATGGTTTCTGATAATTTGTCTGTAAACTTAGGGGTTACTGTATTCTTCATTTTGTCATAAGAAGTGTCTAAAATCTCTAGTGCTAGCTTCATACTTTTTTCTAATTTCTTCAAGCTTACCATTTGTTCTTTATGGTTAACTAGGTTTTCTTCTATGTTAGATAATTTTTCTAATCTTGGTTCTATATTTTTGTAATCTAATTGTAACGAATGTAATTCAAATTTTTTTCTGTTTATTTCATTTTCTATAGTTTGTATTTCTAAATTTATTTTTTCTAAATTATTTTTATTATTTTTTTCTATTTTTTTAATATTTATTTCTTCTTCTAGTTTTTTATTATTTTTTCTTAATAAATCCATCTCAAAATTTAATTGTTTTATTTCTGTATTTATTTTTTCCAAATTTTCATAATTCATCTTCTCGTTATTATTCTTTATTTTTTTAAAAAATAAAGAATAAATTATAACCATTGGTACTGTAAGAAGAAAAATATAATTAAAATATTTATTTTGAATAAAAATAAATTGAAAAATATTGATTATAATAATTCCTAAAAAAATAATTAATATTTTTTTATTAATTT
The DNA here is from genome assembly GCA_947574235.1 of uncultured Clostridium sp. Classification (GTDB taxonomy): domain Bacteria; phylum Bacillota; class Clostridia; order TANB77; family CAG-508; genus CAG-269. The sequence continues at coordinate 16,756 of CANPIU010000007.1, forward strand.
TATTTTTATTTGAATTTATTTCTTTGTTTTTTTCTAATAGAGTTTTATTTTTTAATTTTATTTCTTCTATCTTGTCTTCTATTTTTTTTATCTTTTCACTATTTTCATTTTTCAAATTATTTTTATAATTTATTTCTAAATTATTTTTTTCGTTCTCCATTTTTTCATTTTCTTGTTTTAACTTCTCTTCTTTTAGTTTTTCACTTTCTATTTCCAATTGTTCAAGTTCCTTTGCTAAACTATTTTTCTTTTCTTCTATTTTACACTTTATGTCTACGCTTTTTTCTACCTCTTCTCTTTCTTGCTCTAATTTTTCTATTTCTTTGACAACTACATTAATTGGCTTTTCCCTAGTTCTTTCTGTCCCGATTTCTTCTAATAGACGTCTATTTAATCTATCTTTTGCTCTCTTATAAGATACATTATCTTCTCCTGTTCCGACTAAATTTGCAACCTTTTGTATCAAAATATTTTGGTCTTGCTTTTCTAATTTTACTTCTTGTTGACGAATTAATACCGTTGATAAAAATAATGCTTCATCTACATTTGTTTGTTCATAAAAAAATTCATTTCCTTTATTTTTATCGATATTAAATTGTTTTGAAATATCCTCCATTTCACTATTAAATATTTTGGGATTTTTTTTCTTAAAATCTCTAAATATCTCAAATTTTTCTTGATTTTCTAATTCATATTCTAATTTCCCAGAAAACTCTTCTCCTATCCAAGGTGTATATTTATCAAAATCAGATATATTTTTTCCATTTTTGTTTTTGGAAATTCCATAAAAAGAATTTATCATAAAATTTAATATTGTTGATTTCCCAGCTTCATTTTCTCCATAAATAATATTAATATTATTTTCTAAATTAATTTCTTTTTCTTTTATTTTTCCATAAGCATTTATTTTTAATTGATTTATTTTCAATTTTTATCCTCCTTTTTTTATTCTAAGGCGTCTAAACCTATTTCAATTGCCTTTTCTATAATTTCTTTTCCTTCTTCGGTCGTTTCCTGCTTTAATTTTTCAAGTAATTCCTTCACAAATAATCCCTTTAACGTATTTTCATTTACCATTTTTTCTAAATCATACGCTATTTTTGTGTGATTTTTTATTTTAATAATTCTTTCATTTTCTACATATCTCATAATGTCGTATGGATTAATCTCAAAATTCCTATTTCCCTTCAATATAATTTTGCTATATTCATTGTTTTTTATTTCTAATTGATTTATTTTTTCAATTAATTCTTCTTTTGAAAGAATATCATTTACCTCTAGTTCTATTTCCTTAAATTCTTCTTCATCTAGTGGAATAAATTTTAATTGTAAATTATTTTTTTCGATTTCTCCTACTAGCATCCCATGCTCACCTAATTCATCAAAACCAAGAGAGATGGTTGATCCAGGATAAGCTATATTAGTATTACACTCGGTTTTATGAATATGCCCCATGGCCACATAATCAAATTTCTTTTCTTCTAACATTTTTCTTGTTATAGAATTATACTGTTTTTCTTCAATAGATGCTCCGTCTAACGTTCCATGCATAACTAAAATATTAATTTTATTGGTATCTTCTATTTCATATTGCTCTATTCCACAATTTGTACAATAAAAGTCATCAAATCCATAACCATGAATAACGATTTCCCTATTTTCGATTTTCTCAATTTTAGACTTAAATATTTTTACATTTTTGTTCCAGTCAAATTTATTATAATACGAATTCTTAATATAAGGGTCATGATTTCCTGGCGCTATTACTACTTGTACTTCAGGAATTTCTTTAAATAATTGATTGATATATTCTATAGTTGATAATTTCACATATTTATCCTCATATAAATCCCCAGAAATAAATAAATACTCTACCTCGTTCTCTTTACAATATTCAATTACCTTTTTGAAAGCTTTTCGTTGTTGCATCCTTCGTAAATCTCCTAAAATATTTTTGTCTGCCAAATTTACAAATGGACTGTCAAAGTGCATATCTGCTATATGTACAAATTTCATAATCGACTCCTTTTCTCTTTTCTAGTAGTTATTTTACTATATTTTAGTATTTTTATCAAGAGTCTTACGAAAGTTTTTTCGCCTTTTATGGTCTTTCTATATCTATTTCATTATCTTGATAACAAACCACGGTTTTTACCCTTAAAGTTAAAGAAGCAACTACTATTGAAAAATAGTAGTTGCTATTGTCTTGCTATACAACTGAATTTATTAAAACATTATCATGGTGGCTCACCATAAATTCTTTTATTTATATGGAAAATTCATACTAAGCATTTCAATTTTCCTTTTTATATTTTCTTTGACTTTGAATCTGCTATATACGCTTATTATTCAATATTTATTAGTTTTTATAGTTAATTTGTATCTGGCTTGCAACCTTCAGCATAAAAAAATTTACTACTTGTAATGATAGAATTTTCTTTTTTAAACCTAAGATATTCACCTTTTTTCATATAAATTTCACAACCAGCAGTTCCCCAATTATAGCCAGGACTTGGACTAGTTGATATTAAGGTTCCAGATTTAGTATAATGAAATATGAAACTATTATAAGCAGAAGTATTCTGTTGATTATCAATACGACAACAATAATATCCATCACATGGTGCAGTATATAAAGAATCCTGAATAAAAGCAACTTCTTCATACTCATCAGACCTTAATTTTTGGTAAAAAGAAAGTTTTTCATTGATTCTTTCATCTACTTTAGCATCTAAAATTACATTTATTTTTTCATTTACTTTAGCTTCAATCTTAGCATTTAATTCTTCTTCTGTTATCGTAATTGTATAATCTTTTTCAGCCACTTGAATTCCATTAATAGAAGCTAATCTTAATTTTCCATCTATTTCAAATTCATAGGGATATTCTTTTAATTTTGTAAAAATAGAACTTCTTTCTGGAACATTAATATATGGTAAAATTGTTTCATGTGTATTTGCTTGCTTCTTACCTTGTGTAGTTAGTTCTACATATTGTATATCATTATCTTCACATAATCGATTAGCTAAATATTGTAAATTAGGCATTTGTTGTTCTTCTGAATAACTCTTTATTTGTGCATTAGTTATTTTCAAATTCATTATTTCTGTGGCTGCTTTTTCATCTGTTTCTTCTTTTGCTGTTTTTGATTTTCCTAAAATTCCATTTTCTCCTGTTAGCGTTAATATGGTTACTCCGGCCAAAATTAATAAAATAATAATTGTAATAATTAAAGCAACTAAAGTGATACCTTTATTAGCATTTTCACTTTTTCTTAAAAAACTTTCTCTTCCCATATTTTCCTTCCTTTCTTTTGTTTCTTTTAGCCTTTTCATTAGTGTTTCCTATACAAAAAATAATATTCATTATTGGTATCTTATCAAAAGCAAAGAGCATTGTCAACAATTTTACATAATTTTTTTATCTTTACTGTTCCTACAAGAACAAAAAAATATTGCCAAAATGGCTTCTTCCCTCTTGGCAATTTTGTTGACCTTATTTTAATCAAGTGGCCCAAATAATTCATCAAATTTGGCTTCCAATTCTTTTTGTAAATCATACATATCATCATCTTGTGGCAACATTGGTGCTTCTTCTTCCTTAAAATCATTTAAGTCTAAAATTGGTGCTGATTTTTTACTCGCAGGCTCTGATTTGCTATTGTTTTCTGCTATTTCCATCTCTGGAACTTTGCTTGTTACTTTTTCTTCTTTTTTTGGTAACAATTCATCTTCAAATAAATCATCTAATGACTCTACTTTCAAATTTTCGACTGCTTTACTATTGTCTTTTTCTTCTACATAAGGGTTATAAGGATTATATTTTCTCCATACTCCTCTATCTTTTTCTCCAATGTCATTATGACTGATTTCTAAAGGCGCCATCTTTCTTGCCATCGGATGCTTGAAGTAATAAAATTTCTTTGCTTTTACTGGCTTAATTCCTTTTTCGTAGATAATACAATCATCATTATCCATCCTACGAAGCTCATCTGGTGTCATTAACGCTCTTGCCATAACTTGGTCTGATACTGACTTTCCTGTTTTCCAGTTTTGTCTATCACGGTTAATCGATACACTATCTCTTTCAATCGTCTTTTCCCCTAGGGCTTTCGAGAAATACTCAACAGTTTTATAAGAGTTACTTCCTAAAAATACGTGTGTATCACAGTTACCCATGATGGTTTCATAGGATTTTTCATAGACCGCTTCTAATTGGTCTATATTTTGCAAGATTACACTAAAGGATATCTTTCTACTTCTTGAAGTTGATATCTTTTTATCAAAATCTGGTATTTTTCCAATGTTAGCAAACTCATCTAAGATAAAAAATGTCTGTTCTTTTAAGGCTCCGCCATTTTGATCAGCATGATCATATAATTGTTGTATCATTTGCGCAAAGAATATGGTTAATAAAAAGTCATAAGCCGTATGGGTATCAGATGATATAACATATACCGCTGTCTTTTTGTTTCCAATCTCCTCAAAATCTATGGTATCTGTTGAAGTTAATTCCGCAATTTCTTTGGAATCGAATTTTCCTAATTTAGATTGCAAAGAACTCAAGATAGAACCATATGTTTTTTCTGGTGCAATTTCAATGGATTTATAGTACATCCTAGCTGGATGGTCATAAGGTAATTGGCTAATTAATTCGGTTAATAGATTACTTCCGCCTTTATTATTGGCTGCTCTAACTAATTCTGCACAACTAGCTAAATTTTGTTCTTCTTCTGGTCTTGTAGCAATTAAATAATAGATTAATGCCTTCAATAACATTTCTGCCATATCATCCCAGTAAGGGTCTTGTGAACCACTCTCCGATTTTTGTCCTTTTACTACGGTATTGGCAATAACGTCAACGTCTAATTCAGAAGATATATGCATTAAAGGATTGTACCCATCACTATATTGTGGTCTTACTAAATTTAATACTTTTATTTCATACCCTTGTTCTTTTAAATAACCTGCTGTTCTGTCATATAATTCTCCTTTAGGGTCTGTAAATACATAAGAACCTAGACATTGATAAGCATTTGGGATAGAATAAGATGCTGATTTACCAGATCCTGATCCGTCCTACTACTAAAACATTAACATTTCCTCTTTTATCGACTGGCAAGTAATTATCTTCTGCTAATATAATTCCTTTATTTCGATTTAATATTTGATATTGTTCTCCTCGTTGGCTCCAATCACTTGAGCCATGTTCAATATCAGAATATTCATTTTTAGGTGCTGTTCTTACAAAACCAATAAAGAAAAATAAGGAATAAAATATCGTTACGACTAACAAAGTTGAAAAATAACTTCCACTTGCTCCTTGTGAAAATACATTTCCAAAGGTCTCCAATGGTTTCCCTATCGATTCTCCAAAGGTTTTAAAAAACACTTCTAAATTTAATTGCCCTTCTAGTCCCGCTACATAAGAACTATAAGCAAAAGGCGAAACAAATACTATGGCTATAAATATCCATAGTATGGCAAATATAATAAAATTCTTTCTATTTCTTCGGATTGCTCCTTCTATTTTGTAATTCATAAAATCACCTACTCTTTTGTGATATTCTTTTAGTGTTCCATTTCGTCGTCTTTATCTTTTCCAAAAGTTTCTTCGTGTGCTCTCCTAAGCTCTTCAAATTGCGCTTTGGTAATTGGTGGTCCATATACCTTTCCACTTTCATTATGTACTCTATATACTTCTCCATCAATTTCTTTAAAAGAATATTTATCTACTTTAGGTAATTTCATAACATTGTTTCTTACGTCTAATGGCGCTACTCCAACTTCATACTCATCTTCTTTTGGTGGTATGGTTTTCCCATTTTCCTTCATTTTCATTGATGCTATAGCATATGGACATGGATTATCCCCGCTTCTTAATTTACTCATTTTCACAATCCTCCTTAATTCTCTTTTTTGTCTCTAATTTCAAAGGCAAAATAAGATTTATATGGTTTTAACTTACATTTTCCTTTTACTTCATTGGTTTCTTCATCAAAATAAAGCGTTGGCTTTATTTCTTCTGTTGTCTCTGGGTCTATAATACATATTGGTCTTTTCAAATTCGGTGTATATTTAAAATCCTTTACTTCGTATTCTTCCTCTTGGTATAAATTATCGAATTTAAGTGGTACCGGCTTTTTACAAATTGATACTTCGTCATCTTGTAGTAACGCCATATTAACCACAACCTTATCCGTTCCAAAAGACAAGATTACTAATTGGTCTTCATCTTTAGATGGATTGTCAACAAAAAAAGTCTTCCTTTTCATTTCTCCTCGAAATTCTTCCATAAAATCTAATCTTTGTAGTGTATACTTTGGTGAGTCTTTTAAAAATTCTTTTTCTGTTTTATTAATTTGATAGATTACTGTGTTTACTCCTTGTGGATCTGTGATACTAAAGCTTTTTCCTTCTAACGTATCCATTTTTCTCCCCCATTTCTATGTTTCTTAATCCATAGTTCTTCTTTTGTCACAACACTATAATTAATTATAGCGAATTTTAGGCATTTTGTCAATATTTTTTTATGTAAATCATAGTATTTGTTCGCTTCTTGGATTAAATTTTGATATTTCATTTAATTTTTCAAACATTTTTCTTTCTTGTTCTGTTAAATTTTTTGGTACAACTATTTTAATTTCTGCTATTAAATCTCCTCTTATACCACTACTATCTTTATATCCTTTGCCAGGAATTTTAATTCTTTCTCCACTTTGTATCCCTTGTGGTATATAAATCTTGGTTTCCTCATCAATTGAATTCACTTTGGCTTTAGCCCCTAAAGCTGCTTCCCATGGCGTTAATAATAAATCCGTATATAGGTCACTTCCTTTTAGTCTAAATGGTTTGCTATCTTCAATATTAATCTTTATTAATAAATCTCCGTTCTTCCCTCCATTTTCTCCTTGCTTGCCTTGTCCTATTAATCGAAGCTTTTCCCCATTTTTAATACCTTGTGGAATCGTAAGCATGATATTTCTTATTTTTCCTTCTGCGGTTCTTAGTGATATCATTTTCTCTTTTCCATAAAAAGCTTCTTGTATACCAATTCCTATCTCTGTTTCGATATTTTCTCCTTTGGTAATTCCTTTTGTTATATTACTTTGCTTTCCCTCTCCTTCTCCAGCATTTCCTATAAACATATTGATAATACTCGCTTTCTCCCCTTTTCCTAAAAAGGCTTTTTCTGTTTTTCCAAAACGAGAATTCCAAATTCTATCATACTTTCTTTTTTGTGCTGGAACAGATAAAGTTCTATAAGCTTCATTAATATCTTTTATTTTTTCCTCTGCTAATTTATCTCCTACATTTAAATCTGGATGATATTTCTTAGCAGCTTGTCGATAAGCAACCTTTATTTCTTCAATAGAAACATGAGTCGTTTCTAAATTTAATATTTTATAATAATTTTTGAATACCATTTTTAACATCCTCCCCAAAAATCAGGTGAATTTATTATACCACAAATAGAAAAAAAATCCATAGTTTTATGGATTTTTCTAAGATTTATTTTTGCTTGATTAATTGACTTAATAATTCTTGGTAACCAATTCCACTTGCCTCCCATAATTTAGGATACATACTAATATTGGTAAAGCCTGGTAAGGTATTAATTTCATTTATTATAATTTGATTCGTATCTTTTTCAATAAAAAAATCTACTCTTGCTAAACCTTTTGCGTCAATTGCTTTAAAGGCTCTTATGGCTTGTTTTCTAATTTCATTGGCTATTTCTTCTGGAATATTGGCTGGAATTTCTGTTCTTGATGCTTCATTTTTATATTTCGCATCATAACTATAAAACTCTTCTGCTGACTTTACTTCTCCTACACAAGAAGCACTTACCTCTTCTTTCCCAAGTACCGCACACTCTACTTCTCTTCCTTCAATTCCTTCCTCTACCAGAATTTTATTGTCAAATTTTGCGGCATATTCAATGGCTGTTTTTAATTCTTTCTTATTTTTCACCTTATTTATTCCCACACTAGAACCTGAATTAGAAGGCTTAACAAACATTGGAAATTTTAGACTTTTCATTATTTTTTCTACTATCTCATCTAATTTCAATACTTCCTCTTGAAATTGTTTATCTACATAAATATAATCTTCTTTATATTTCTTAATATACTCGTATTTTGCTTGTTTTAATCCTGCTCTGTCAAATACAATTTTCGTATAAACCTTATCCATCCCCACACTAGAAGCTAATACCCCGCAACCTACATAGGGTTTCTCTAACAATTCAAAGAATCCCTGTATGGTTCCATCTTCTCCATATAATCCATGTAATACAGGAAAAAGAATATCTAACTTTTGCAAATATTCTATAATATTTTCGATTTTCTCCTTTTCTTTTTCTTCCTCTTCATCATATTGATACCAAACGCCATCTTTTCCAATATAAATTGGAAATATCTCATAATTCTTACGGTCTAAATTATTTAAAATCGATTTTGCCGATAGTACAGATACCTCATTTTCTGTTGACCTACCACCAAAAATAACACCTAATTTTTCTTTTTTCATACTATCTAATCCTTTCTTAAAAACCTTTTTGTAATTCTTCTGCTATTTCAAAAAACTTCATGCCATTCGAAGCTTTTAGCAAAATAATATCATTTTCTTTAGCCATTTCTTTTATTTTTTGTAAGATTTCTTCTTTCTTCTCAAACCAATAGACGTTTTCTTCTTTCATTCCCATCCTTTTCGCTTGTTCTTCTATGTATTTTGCCTTTTCTCCTGCACATAGTAAAATATCAATTTCATTTTTTACTACCTCTTCTCCTACTTTTTCATGAAGTTCTTTGGTATAATCTCCTAATTCTAGCATATCTCCCAATACCGCTATTTTTCGATTGTTCTTAAATTCCGATAAATATTTAAGGCTTGCTTGCATAGACTCTAAACTTGCATTATAAGCATCATTAATAATTTTAATTCCATTGGCTAGTTCTGTTATATCCATCCTCTTTTTCGTTAATTCAAAGGTTTCAATCCCTCTTACTATTTTTTCTGGCTCAATTTCTAAGGCTCTTCCTACACTAATAGCACATAAAGCATTTAACACAAAATGTTCTCCACCTACTGGCACAGTTATGTTTACTTTTTTATTTTCCAGTTCACATACAAAATCACTACTATCACTTTTCAAATTAATTTCTTTGGTATTTCTATCACTATGTTCTTGTATTCCGTAAGTAATAATTGTTTTTTTATTCTGATTTTCTTCCTGCCATTTATGTAATAAATCATTATCATTATTAACAACAACTGTTGCTTTTTCATTTCCTTCTAAAATTTCTAATTTAGCCTTCAATATATTTTCTCTAGAACCTAAATTTCCAATATGAGAAGTTCCTATATTGGTAATAACACAAATATCAGGTTTTGCTATATTCGTTAATAATCGAATTTCTCCAAAATGGTTCATCCCCATTTCTAATACCATAGCCTCTTCCTCTTGTAATGTTAAAATTGTAAAAGGCAGACCAATATTATTATTATTATTACCTATGGTTTTTAGCGTTTTGTATTTTTGGGATATGACATTGGCAACCATATCCTTGGTACTTGTTTTTCCTACACTTCCTGTAATAGCTATCACAGGAATTTTGTAAAAACTTCTTTTTAATTTTGCCATTTCATATAAAGCCTCTAACGTGTCTTTTACCTTAATAATGGTTTTTCCTTTATATTTCTTTAATTCTTCTTCGTTATCTTGTATTTCTGATACAATCACACAATCTGCACCATTTTCTAATGCTTGCTTCCAGAACAAATTACCATTAAATTTTTCTCCTTTGATGGCTAAATAAGTATCTCCTTTTTGGATCGTTCTTGTATCTTTTGAAAAATTTTTACATACTTGCTTTAAGTCTCCTTGTATTAATTCCCCTTTGGTTACTTCTAATATTTCTTTTACAATCAAATTCCTCATTTTGGCACCTCATTTTTCTTTTGCTAAATTATATGCCTATTTTCTATTTTTTGCAACTTATGGAATTTTTTATTCCTGTATATCAATAAATATTTATAGGATAATATAAATTTCCGCTTTTCAAAAAAGTTCATAGTGATTAGAAATATTAAAAGACAGTAGGTTAAAAACTTACTGTCTTTTGATTCGAAATAACTATTTATTTTCTACACTTCTGTTAGCTATCTCAATAGCCTTTGTAACAATATTACCACATTGTTTAGATGAAACATTTGCCCAGCTTCCACCATCTTGTTTTACTTGGTCATAAACACCTAATTCTTTTGCTATTTCTTCTCTTAAATTTTCAGATATTAATTTACTATTTCTAGACATAACATCCTCCCACACATAAATCATAAAGATTTTTATCATAAAACTTAATTTTAAGTTTTATAATTATAGTATGAACCATTTTTTCAATTTTATTTTGACATTTTTTGCGCTTTTTGTATTTTTTTAATCAAAATATGATATAATTAATTAGATTACGTTTTACAAGGAGAATAAAAATGAGCAATAAGAATCAACTTTTAGAAAAAGAGGATGAAACCCTTATTAAAAAACCTGAAACTAACTTAATAGAAACCAAAACTCAAGCTGTTAAAACGCCGACTGAAGCCGAAAATATAAATACAGATACGATAGAGCAAAATTCAAAAAAAGAAAATCCAATTTCTGCTTTCGTGCCTGTCATAAAGAAGAACACAGACGTATTGTCTATCTTCACTCTATTAGTTATCATCTTCATTAGTATTCTATTAACAGTTTTTACCATGTTTACTATATACAATGCATTTAATACTAATATCATAGCTGGTGTACATATTAAAGAAATAGACGTATCGGGCTTAAGTCCTTCAGATGCTAAGTATCAATTAGATAATTATTTAAAAACGAAACTTCCTGAGGAAATTACACTAAAACATGGGGATTTTGAAAGTACCATATCACTTTCTCAAATGGATATTTCTTTTGAAACAAAATCAGCTACTAATGCTGCTCTTCAAGTTGGAAGAGAAGGTAATATCTTTGAAAATAATTTACAAGTATTATCCATGATGTTTGGAAGTGTAAATATAGAACCCAAAATCACTTGCAATAAACAACTTTTAACCAAAAATTTAGAAGACCTTTCTTCTCAATTACCAGATGCCGTTGTACAAAGCAGTTATTATCTAGAAAATAGTGAACTAATTATTACCTCTGGCAAAGAAGGAAATGTTGTAGACGCTGAAAAAACCATAGAAAATATTAAGAACTCAATTTCTACTTTTTCCGCTTTAACTACCCCCATTGAAATTGCTGTCAAAACAGAACAACCAAATGAAATTAAGGTAGAACAAATTTATCATGAAATTCGTAAAGACCCTGTTGACGCTTACTACACGAAAGACCCTTTTGAAATTCACCCTTCTGAAAATGGTGTAGACTTTAAAATCCCACTAGAAGAAGTAAAAGCTATCATCGCTTCTGAAAAAAAGGAAGAATACGTAATACCCTTAAACATTATTCGTCCTAATGTTACGACTAATATGATAGGTACAGAAGCTTTCCCTGATATGCTTTCTACCTTTTCTACTAGATATGCTGCTAGCAACCGAAACAGGACTACTAATCTAATACTTGCCGCTAACAAAATAAATGGAACGGTTTTAATGCCAGGAGAAACGTTTTCCTATAATAAGGTTGTAGGTGCTAGAACCATTGCTGCTGGTTATAAAGAAGCTCCCATTTACGTAGAAGGTAGAGTAGAAGATGGTCTTGGTGGTGGTATTTGTCAAATTACTTCTACTTTGTATAATGCTGTTATTTATGCTAATTTAGAAATTACCCAAAGAACCAATCATCAATTTGTACCATCTTATGTAACAGCAAGTAGGGATGCAACTGTTGTATATGGTGCCCTTGATTTTCAATTTAAAAATAATCGAAATTATCCGATTAAATTAGTTTGTTCTGTTTCCGGTGGAATAGCTAAGTTTCAAATTTTTGGTATGAGACAAGAAGATGATGTAGAAGTTCAAATTTCTTCTTATGAGACAGGAAGAACTGCTACGGCTATCTACTCAGAAGCTTATAAAATCTTAAAACGTGATGGGCAAATTGTAGATAAACAACTATTATCCAAAGATACTTATAAAAGACATTAAAGGACTGTTAGTTAGCAGTCCTTTTGATTTTACATGGTTAGTGTTCCATTTGGTGTATTGGTAATTATTAAAATATCTTCTTCTCTACCATTTTCTGCATTTATATATACTAAAAATTCTCTATCTTCCACTTTTCCCTTAAATTCATAACATAAAATTTCACTTTTCCACTCTGTTGGAATTACCGCTAACCCTTCACTTTCAATCTGTAAATCTTTATTTAAAGACTTTTTAGCCTCTTCCTTGTCAATCTTAATATTAGCAATATTTCTATTGGTATGATTATTTAGATATCCTGTTGTCTCCATCCCTAATATTTCTCCATTATCTAAAGCTACTTTTACTTTTATTAAATCTGGATACATAACTATCCCTTCTTGTGTTGCGGCATAATTAATCGTAACAATTCCCTCTTGTTTCAAATAATACGTCTCTTTCATATCGTTAAAACCTTTGGATGCCAAAAACTCTTTTCCCTTACTATCCGCTTCTTCTTGCGAAATAATTTCTGAATTCACTTCTCTATTGGTATTGATATAAACAATATGACCACCTTTTTTGCTAATTGATATATTACTTGTTACGTTGTCATGACTAGTAATCGAAAAATCATAAACAGGAATCGTAGCATTTTCTGAAAAACCTAAATTAGAAATTTCCTTGATTTTGTCTTTACCTACAAAATCTTCTGCTATTTGCTTTGCCTGTTCTTCTTCAATATCATCTCCTGTAAGTCCTTTTTTCTCTTGACCTGTTAAATGTTCAGAAAAAGCACCATCATAAATTAGACCTGCATATTGATGAAAATTCTCTTCTAAATTGCTAAAACTCTCTTTTGAAATATTATCCACCTGTTGGGCAAAAGCTATGGTTCCCTTTTTGGTCAATTCCCCCCAAGAAAATCTACCAGTATTTAAATCTTCTGATAATTGATTTAATGTATTTTCTAATTCCACACTATAAGAGTGTAAATCTTTTAAATTTTTTAAATCTTCTTCTGACAAATTCTCATTATAAATATTTTTTCTTGACAAGGAATAACTATAATCACTAACCTGATTTAAGAATTTTTCTGTATTTTCTAACTCTTGACTTTCAATTGGTAACCTTGCTAAATAACTTTGAGCAAGATTTGCCTCTCGCCACAAATTTGTCAAAGTCTCTGCTCCGTGTTCAGAAGTTGAAGAAATCAGAGATTTTGCTAAATAGGTTTCCACATTTTCCACATAGTCTACCAATTCATAAAAAGCCATATTATAACTATTTTCGGAAGCTTGTCTATATTCTCGTTGTTTCGTATAAAGAATAATACCTAAAGCAATTACCGCAATTAATAATACGACAATTACACTAAGCATATGCCCTTTTTTTAATCTTTCTTTCCAATCTTGCAATTTATTCATCATTAACTCTCCTAACTTCCCCACTGGTTCCGGGTTTAAATGGGGACATTTTGATATTATTTACAAAAGCGATGTTTTCCAATGGTTTTGACCAATGGTCTTGACCAAATCCATTTATTGGTTGCTGTTGCTGGATTAAAGTAATAAATACAGCCACCTGTTGGGTCCCAACCGTTCATAGCATCTCTTGCTGCTTTATATACAGTAGAACCTTCACTAATTGGTGCATTAATCTGTCCATCTGCTACAGCCGTAAAAGCTCCTGATTGATAAATAACACCAGCTATACTATTGGGAAATTGAGAACTTTTTACTCGATTTAAAATAACAGCTCCTACCGCAACTTGTCCTTCATAAGGTTCTCCTCTTGCTTCTCCATTAATCGCTCTTGCCATTAACTGGATATCAGAAGTTCCTCCCGATGAGGCTGCATAACTGTCATCTTTCTCTAAAACAATACATACTATAATCAATAAAAGGATTAACATGATACTTACTATTTTCATTAATTTTTTCAAAAAATCACCCTTTTCTTTTTTCTTTACTTTATTATTTTGTATCTTATTCATAAAAAATATTCCATTTTTTGAAATTTTATTTTTTTTATGATAAAATGGAAAAAAATAAAGGAGAATTTAAAATATGAAAAATATTTTAATTTTTTACGCCTCTTATGGTGGTGGTCACTTAAATGCTGCTAAATCAATTTACGAATTTATGAATACTCATTATGAAAAAAATAATTTAGAATTAATTGATTGTATGAAATATGTTAGTAAAACCGTAGAAAAAGTATCTACTGCTGCTTATCGAGAAGCTGCCAAAAAAGCACCTTGGGTTTGGGGAAAAATCTACAATGATTCCCAAAAAGGACCTTTAGCTCACCTTTCTACAAGGTCTAATAAAATTATGGCCATTAAATTATTACAATTATTACGTGAAAAAAAGCCTGACTTAATTATCTCAACCCATCCTTTTAGTAGCCAAATGTGTACCTATTTAAAAAGAAAAGGAAAAATAACGGCCAAAATTGCAACTATTATGACTGATTTTGCTCCTCACGACCAATGGCTAGTTGGCTCAGATTTTACCGATTACTTTTTTGTGGCTAATGATAAAATGAAAGATTATTTAATTTCTAAAGATATTGCTAAAGAAAACATTTATGTAACTGGTATTCCTTTATCTAATCGTTTCTTACAAAAATATGATAGAAACAAAATTTTAAAAAATTATCAATTAGAAGATGGCAAGAAAAATATTCTTTTTTTTGGTGGAGGCGAATTTGGCTTAGGGAAATCCAGAACTTTTGAGATATTCGATTGCTTAATACAATGTTCTAAAGATATGCAAATCATTGCTATTGCCGGAAAAAACGAAAAAATGAAATTGAAATTTGAAGAAATTGTGACAAAAAACCAAGCTCATAATCGCGTTAAGGTTTTAAGTTTTACCAATCAAATACCTGAACTTATGAGTATTTCGGATTTAGTCGTCTCAAAACCTGGCGGCATGACAACGTCTGAGAGCCTAGCTTCTGGTTTACCTATGATTATTATTAATCCAATTCCTGGTCAAGAAGAAGAAAACGCAGAATTTTTAGAAAAAAAAGAAGTTGGTATTTGGCTTCGAAAAAATGATAATATTACTGAAACACTTCATAGTCTATTTTCTGATACTAACAAATTAGATGAAATGAAAAAAAATACTTTACTAATTGGCCATCCCAATGCTACAAAAGACATTTGTGATATTTTATTGAAAGAAGTACCTTAAATCTGGTACTTCTTTTCTTATTATATTCCTATAATTCTCTTCTACCTTCCAAAGCCTTTGTTAAGGTAATTTCATCTGTATACTCCAAATCTCCTCCAACAGGAATTCCATGTGCAATTCTAGTAACAGTAATCCCTAGTGGTTTAATCAGTTTAGATAGATACATAGCCGTTGCTTCCCCTTCTACTCTAGGATTAGTAGCCAATATTACCTCTTTTACTTGTCCTTCCATAAGCCTTGCTAATAATTCTTTTATTTTAATATCATCTGGTCCTACTCCGTTCATAGGAGAAATCGAACCATGTAGTACATGATATACGCCTTTAAATTCATGTGTTTTTTCCATGGCTATAATATCTCTTACGTCTTCTACTACACAGATAATAGAAGCATCTCTTTTAGGATTTCCACAGATAATACAAGGGTCTGTATCGGAAATATTATAACATTTACTACAATATTTTAGATTTTTCTTGGCATTTACAATAGAAGAAATAAATTCATTTGTCTCTTCCTCTGAACTATTTAATATATAAAAAGCAAGCCTTGCGGCGGTTTTATGCCCAATGCTTGGTAATCTTTCAAAACTTTCAATTAATTTTTCAATCGATGGTGAATATAATGACATTTTATTGCTACCTTCCTTTTAAAATTGTTCCCCAAAAACTTCCCCAAAGAAACCCGGAACCAGTGGGGAAATTGGGAAACTACATAAGTCCTGGTATATTATATTTACCTAGTTGTGCTGCTTGTTCACTATCTACTTTTCTTAAAGCTTCATTAACACAAGTTAAGATTAAATCTTCAAGCATTTCTACGTCTTCTCCGTCTACTACTTCTGGTTTTATTTTTATTTCTTTTAACGTTTTTTCTCCTGATACTTTTACACTAATGGCTCCTCCACCAGCTGTTGCTTCAAACTCTTTAGAAGCAAGTTCGGCTTGTGATTTTTCCATATCTGCTTGCATTTTCTTAGCTTCCTTCATTAAATTATTTAGATTCATTCCTCCGAATCCTCCCATCCCTCCTGGGAATCCACCTCTTTTACTCATTTTTATTCTCCTTTCTTTTATTCAATTATATTAAATGGTATATCTGACTCATTAGCAAAATTCTGCAAATTTTCTTCTTTTGTTATGGGATGACTTTGCCCTACTGTTTGTGTTAAATATTTAATTTGCATTTCTTTGCCACAAGCCATAGAAACCAAATTAGAAATCTCTCTTACATTTTCTTGTTTTTCTAATACTGCTTTTCCAAATGAATTAATCCCATTTGGAAACTCAATTCCTACTGTCATATCATTAAGTTCTTTGGCCTTACTTCCCTTTAAATTCGTATATAAAACAATTTTTCCATTTTGCCTTAAATCATCCATAATTTGTGGCCAATATTCTTCTGAATTTTTAGAAAATTTCTTTGTTACATTACTTGTTTTGCTTTTTGGTGTAGGAATTGTAGCAGAACTCTGATTGAAAACCTGTGCTGGTTTTGCTTGCATTGGATTGGTAGTTACTCGATTTACACTTTGCATCATTACTGGTGCTGCCCCTATTGCCTTTCCAGATTTTAAATAGGTTTCAATTTTTTCTACTCTTTCTTCTAGTTTTCCACTTACTTCTGCTTGCTCGCTACACAACTTAATAATTCCTGCCTCAAACATAATGGTCTTTTGTGTTGTTGCTTTTATGTTATTTTCTAATTCAGATAATTGATACACTAAATCCACCAATTTATCTTTGCTTACCGATTCTGCTATTACTTTTATCTGTTTTAGTTCTTCTTCATTGTAAATTTCTAATTTCTTCGTTGCTTGGTATACCAAAATATCTTTTACATATTTAATCATTTCCCATACAAACTGATTGATATCTTTACCTTCCTTAATAATTGTTTCTATCGTTTGCAAAGCCTTATCTACATCATATTCTATCATGGCTTGTATGATGCCACTTACAAAAGTAACTTTAGGAATTCCTACTAAATCCTTTATTTTTTCCTCATCAATTTTATTTTCTCCATCTTGTATGCATCTCTCTAGAATAGACAAGGCATCCCTCATAGCTCCTTCTGACAAAGAAGCAATAATCATCAAAGCTCCTTTTGTCGCTTCTATTTGACTTTCCTTGCACACAATTTCTAGCCTTTTAACAATGTCTTCATTGGAAATCCTCTTATAATCAAAGCGTTGGCATCTTGATAAAATTGTTGCTGGCAACTTTTGTGGTTCTGTTGTAGCCAAAATAAACTTTACATGCTCTGGTGGTTCTTCTAAAGTTTTTAATAGGGCATTAAAAGCACCTGTTGAAAGCATATGTACCTCATCAATAATATAAACTCTATACTTTGCCTTCGTTGGCAAAAAATTAACTTCCTCACGAATACTTCTAATATCTTCTACACTATTATTAGAAGCTGCATCCATCTCGACAATATCGGTCAAAGAACCAGATAAGGCACCTTTGCAAATCTCACATTGGTTGCATGGCTCTCCATCCTTCGGGTTTAAGCAATTGATAGCCCTCGCCAAAATTTTAGCTGCTGACGTTTTTCCTGTTCCTCTTCCCCCATTTAACAAATAAGCATGTCCAACACGACCAGCCATAATCTGATTTTTTAATGTTTTTGTAATATGTTCTTGTCCTACCATTTCTCCAAAGGTTAATGGTCTAAACTTTCGATAAAGAGCTGTGTACCCCATCATTTCACATCCTTTATACTTTGAAACTTAAAAAATGGTCGTGTACTTAATCTCTCTATGGAAAGACTCCACATAAAGATATCTACTTATTGCTGCTTCCTTCCGGACCTGACAAGATTCATAGGTCTTTATTGGATTCTCTCCATACAAAGATTAAGCTTATGACCATTTGTATTATATAATGAATTTTTAATTTTATCAAGTAATTTCATCTAAATTTTATCTTCTTTATATCCTTTTAAAGATAAAGTCCTTTACTTCGGTTATTTCTTTTGAAGTTATCCCCTCTTCTATTACATTTTCAACAGGAAAATCTAACTTGATTGTTGCCTTATATTGTGTGCCTCCTTCTAGTGTTATCATTAAATCAAAGGTTAATTCTATTTTTAAATCTTCTTTGCTTACTTCTGCTTTTTTCAATAATTCATGATGATTAATTTCTTCTTCATTTGACTTATATTCTGCTAAATTATCAAGAGAGCATCGAAAAGCTACAATACCACCTTGATTTCCTATTTTTAATTGTTTTAAATTTGTTTCTAATCCTCCTGTAAATTCTATTGTTTGAACACTATTCTCCTCTTTATTCTTAAAAATGAACTTTTCCTCTTGTTCATCTGGTTTATAAATCTTTATTTTTTCTTTTTCGTTGGCATCTATTTGTATATTACTAATGATTACACTCTTAATTGCTTCTGTTTTTCTATAGCCATTATTTTTGTCAATATATAAAAACACGTCATTACTTTGGCAAACGTCAAAAGCCCATTTGGTATCTGTTGTTTCTTTATCTACCCCTTCGGAAGAACTAATGACAGATATTTTTGATAACGAAAAAGGCATATTCGTTTCTCCCTCTACATGATATCTTAGTACAATAATTCCTAATATGAAAAAAATAACTGCTACTATTATCATTATCATAGCTATATTAAAATATTTCTTGTTTCTTATGTTTCTTAATAGACTTATCATTTTTTCCTCCTTGGTCTTATTTCTTATTCTTTCGTAATTCTTTAAAAAATCCTTTTAAAATGGCTTCACACTCTTCCTTTTTTATGCCGGTTTCTATTTCTATTTTATGATTAAACGGATAATCTTGTAACAAATTTAAAACAGAACCACAGGCTCCTGTTTTTGCGTCTTTGGCTCCAATATAGACTTTTTTAATTCTGGCTTGTATCATGGCTCCTGCACACATAGAACATGGCTCTAGTGTAACATACATTTCACAATTTAATAATCGCCATGCTTCTAGTTTTTTACTCGCCTTTTGAATTGCTAGTATTTCTGCATGTTTTGTAGTATCGTTCTTGGTTTCTTTTTGATTATGAGCTCTTGCTATTATTTTGCCATCTTTTACAATTACACAACCTACTGGTACTTCTAATTTCTCGGCTGCCTTTTTCGCTTCTTTGATGGCCTCTTTCATATATTTTTCTTTTTCTTGCATATTTTTTTCCTTTTTTTATTTTTCTCTTAATAATATTTTTTGAATTTTATCCACGTCGGGAAATATTAAATTAATTCCACTTTCTTTTTAATTCAATAATCTATTGTAACTATATTAATATGGTCTAGATACTTTTCAGTTATAAGAAAAATATTTTGGTTTAAAAACATAGCCTCTATACTTTCTTATTACAATTGTATCACAACTCTGTTTATTTCGATTTTCTCTTTTTGCAATTTTTAACATTTTTTTACTTTGGTACTTAATAGGAATAAATTTAAAATTTTACTTTCTTTATGTCGATACAAAAATAACTTAGTCTAGAACTTCTATTTTATGATAATTAATAACTTATCATCTTTAATTTTTCAAAATTTATTTATCGATATAGTAAATTTTTGGTGTGCCTAAGAGGACTTGAACCTCTATCGCCCGCTTAGGAGGCGGGTGCTCTATCCTGTTGAGCTATAAGCACATATTAAATTCAACAAAAACATTATACTGTATCCTTTCAAAAAAAGCAAGCAGAATTTACGACTTGACATATCTGTTATAATAAAAATGGTGATAAAAATGCAAAGAATATTAAGTCATATGAGAAAAGCAATTGAAGAATATAGTATGATAGAAGAAGGAGATAAAATTGCTGTATGCTTATCAGGTGGAAAAGACTCTATTACCTTATTACATGCTTTAAAAAGCTTACAAAGATTTTACCCTAAAAAATTTGAATTAATAGCGATTAGTGTAAATCCTGGTTTTGAATTTTTCGACGTTGATTTTTTACAAAAAATCTGCCATGGTATTCAAATACCATTATTTATAGAAAATAGCAATGCTAAAGAAATTGTTTTTGATATTCGAAAGGAAAAAAATCCTTGTTCTTTATGTGCTAATTTGCGTAGAGGTGTCATTAATTCGATTGCTATACAAGAAAACTGTAACAAAATTGCTTTAGGTCATAACCAAGATGACGTTTTAGAAACCTTTTTACTTAACCTTTTTTTTACAGGAAACATTAATACTTTTTCTCCTGTAAGTTATATGGACCGTTCAAAAATCACACTCATTCGACCTTTAGTCTATACCCCAGAAAAAGAAATCCGCAGATTTATTCGAAAAAGTAATTTTGAAGTCATGCAAAAAGTATGCCCTATGGATGGTATTTCAAAAAGAGAAGATATGAAACAACTTATTTTTTCTTTAACCAAAAATATTCCTATGGTACGTGCTAATTTATTTGGTGCTATTCAGCGAAATTTAAAAGATTGGAAAAGGGATTGAAAGGACCGTTCCTTAAAATCCCTTTTCAATCCCTTTTTTATTGTACTATTTTGAGCATCGCCTCTTTTAACTCTTCTAACTTCTTAGTTGCATCCTCATCTGAAGTTCCCTTTACACCCATATATAGCTTAATTTTAGGTTCAGTCCCAGAAGGTCTAATACAACACCAGCTATTCTTTTCTAATTCATAATATAACACATTAGATTGTGGTAAACCTGTTTTTCTAATCTCTCCTGTTTCCATATCTTTCACAATATCTTTTTCAATATCTTTGAAAGTTAAAACTTTATAATTACCAATTTGTTTGATTTCTGTATTTCTCATTTTAGTCATCATGTCTTTGATTTCTTGTGCACCTTGTGGTCCTTCTCTTACAATAGATGGTTGTGCTTCTTTGTAATAGCCATATTTTTCATAAATATCGTTCATTGCTTCCCATAAGGTCTTATTTTTTGATTGATAATAGCAAGCTGCTTCACACAAAGCCATAACCGCAGAAATTCCATCTTTATCTCTTGCATAGTCACCAATTAAGCAACCATAACTTTCTTCATAACCAAATACATAGGTTTTATCTTGATTTTCTTCTACTTCCCTAATAACGGGAGCAATATTTTTAAAACCTGTTAAAACCTCTATACACTCTAGGTCATAATGTTTTGCAATTGCTTTGGCTAACTCAGAAGACACAATGGTGGTAACTAAAACACCATTTTCTGGTAAAATTCCTTTTTCCTTCATTTGTGAAATTCTATATTCAGCAATTAGCAAAGCAGACATATTTCCTGTGTAGGTCATATATTCTCCTGTTTTACTATCTTTCGCAAAAATTCCTAAGCGGTCTGCATCCGGGTCAGTCGCTAAAACTACGTCAGCATCTACCTTTTTGGCTAACGCTAAAGCTAATGTAAATGCCTTTGGGTCTTCTGGATTTGGGTAATCAACGGTTGGAAAATTCCCATCTGGCTGGCTTTGTTCTGGAACTACATACACATTTTCTATTCCCAATTCTTTAAAAAGTCTTTCTGCTATTGTATTTCCAGTCCCATGTAATGGCGTATAAACTACTTTTAATTTCTTTCCTTGTTCTTTCATGATTTCTGGATTTAATACTAATTTTTTCAATGTTTTAATGTATTCCTCATCCATCTGCGTTCCAATCATATACAATAAGCCTTTTTGCACAGCTTCCTCTTTTGAAATTTGTTGAATAGCAGAAAAACTCTCTACTGCTCTTACCTTGCTAATAATGTCATTTCCTCTTGAGGTTTCAATTTGTGCTCCATCCTCCCAATATACTTTATAACCATTATATTTAGGTAGATTATGGCTAGCCGTAATCATTACTCCTGCTGTGCAACCTAATTTCCTTATCGCAAATGATAATTCAGGTACTGGTCTTAGATTTTCAAATAAATAAGCTTTAATTCCATTTGCACACAAGATTAATGCTGTTTGCAAACTAAATTCTTTTGACATTTTTCTTGAGTCATAACTAATTGCTACCCCTTTATCTCCTGTTCCTTGTTCTATTATATAATTAGCTAATCCTTGGGTTGCTTTTCCTACGGTATATTGGTTCATCCTATTGGTTCCAGCCCCAATAATTCCCCTTAAACCTGCTGTTCCAAATTCTAATTCTTTGTAAAATCTATCTTCTATTTCTTCTTTATCCCCATTTATTGCTAACAATTCCTTTTTAGTTTCTTCGTCAAATTCTGGTGCTTCACACCATCTTTGATATTCTTGATAATAATCCATACTATTTTCCTCCTTTTTCAATACTCATTATACTTTATATGTCTCAAATTGACAAGAGAGATTTTTGTTTCCACATTACCTATCTATATTTTTCACATAAAAATCATTAAAAGGCGATAGATTACCGCCTTTTTAATTAATCAATATGATAAAACTTTTTATATAATTCCCTTGCTGTTTTAGGACAATCTACTCCTGCTGCATCTGCATTTTTAACAGGTGCAAATTCTTCTTCTCTCTTTACACGAAGAATTGCCATATCATCTACTTCACCAAAAGCATCAAATAAGAAAGCTTCAAACTTATAAGCATTTGGTGAGTCTGGAACCACTAAGTTCCCATCCTTATCTAAGTAAGTTGCTTTTTTATAAGCCACATGATATGGTAATGGATTGGCTCCCATCCTTTCTACTGCTTCTATACTAAACAAATTACAAAGAATATGAGACTCCCCATAATACAATTCTCCATTATCATCTCTTGCTTGTGCCATCTCTTCTGTTATTTCAGAATATTCTATTACATTTGGCTTTCCATTTCTTTTGCAGAAAACCCCAACTTTTTCATTTGGATTGGCTTTTACAACTGATTTACAAGCAACGGTCACCTTTTTATCCATAGCAATTCCCATTAAAACAGGGTCTACCATTTTAACTAGGCAATTATCAACGCCTCCAATAAATACCCAATCGACACCCATTTCCTTCATCTTTTTCGTCATCCCGCTCTTTACCAATGACTCATAAATTCCACCATGCCCATCTGCTGCTTGTTTAATCAATCCATCTTCTCCAATTAAAATTTTTCCTTCGGTATCAACCATTGGTAATTCGCCTTGATTAAAGAAAAATATATTTTTATCTTTTTGATAACCAAAATATCTGTTTTTTTCGAAGAAATCAACAGTTGCTTTATTATTTTCTCTACTTGTCATAATAAACCATGGAATTGTTACCCCATATTTTTTTCCTTCTTCTTTTAAATTATCACATAATAATTCAAATAAAGATTTATGTGAGTCTAAACCAATATCATAGGTTCCTTTTGGTCCATTATGTCCGAAGCCTTGTTCCTTGACCTCCAGCCATTGTTACCGCTGCTAATTTTCCTTCTTTAATTGCTTTTTTCCCTATATTTTCATAATATTTGTAGTCATCATATAGTTTATACTTATCCATATATTCAATTGGTGTAATCACGTCATTTTCTTTTTTTTCTTCTTTTTTTGTATTTTTATATAAACTAATAATTAATTCAAAATCCAGTGCTTCTATTTGCTTGATTAGTTCTTCTTTATGCTTATCATCTAAACTTTCATAATGATTTAACAAATGCTCTTGCCCATACTTTTTTAAAATACTTTGAATTTCTTCTTTTTTTCCGTCCATACTTATCCTCATCTCCTATTTGCTAATAAAACAGATAATTAATATTATCTGTTTTATTACTTATACACTATTTTAAGAAAATAAGCAACCATTTTTCCTATTTTAATATTTCTTTTTCTCCTGTCGTTTTTAAAATTTTATCATATCCTTCCATTACTTCATCCATATTCTCACCAATTTCATCTAATGCATAGCAATCTATTATTTTTACTTGGCTTTTCTTAAGATTTAATTGGTCTATATTTTCATTTACTTTTTGAATATAATTTTCTTTTCCTTTTACAAATACAGTAACTTCTTTTTCCTGGCTTATTCTTTCTTTTATTTTTTCAAATTTTTCTTGATTATCATTTTTCCAATTTAATTGTAAAATTTGTTTCTTTTTTTCTTCCTTTAAATTTGTTTTAGATAAAAATGTTTGTATGGTTTCTTCTAAATTATTTTCTGTTAAAATAATAATATCTTCTTTATTTTCCATCTTTTTATTAATATATGGCAAACTCATCATTTCGAAATGATAATCACTGGCGTAAAAAGCACATATTCTTTCTTTAGTATCTTGCATCTTTTTCATTTGAAATTCCCCTTTTCCATTTTCCAAAACTTACGGAAAGTATATTTTTCTAAACACTGGTAAATTTTACCATTTATTTACAAATATGTCAATAATATTTCAAAGAAATTTTTCCTACTTTTTTCGACATTTCATTTTTTATCCTATTCTGGTATAAAATTTTCTAAATTGTTAATAATTAATAGTAAAGAATATTTTTCAAATAATTGTTTTTTGGAGGTAACGTATGAAAAAAAATTTAAAAATGGTAATTATTTTAAGCTTTCTATTATTCTTATATACATCCGTTTGTGCTATTTCCTATGCGCAAAATATATCAACCGATATTGCTAACAGCGTTTTTCGTTTGCATGTTCTTGCTAACAGTGATAGTGAAGAAGACCAAAATTTAAAATATCTCGTTCGTGACAAATTATTAAGTTATATGAATTCTATTTGTAGTAATTGTAAAACTAAGCAAGAAGCCATTACTCTTGTAGAAGAAAATAAAGATACTTTTCAGCAAATTGCTAGTAATACCATTAAAGAACAAGGTTATTCTTATTCCGTTAACATTAATATTGGGAATTTTGAATTTCCTACTAAAAATTATGGCGATATTTCCTTGCCAGCCGGCTACTATGATGCGTTAAGAGTAGAAATTGGAGAAGCAAAAGGTCAAAACTGGTGGTGTGTCATGTTTCCTCCTTTATGCTTTGTGGATATCTCTTCTGGGGTAGTTCCTGATGAATCAAAAGAATTAATGGAAAATAATTTATCAGAAGAAGAATTTGCTCTTGTCTCTCAAGAAGAAGATAACGAAATTCAATTCAAGTTTAAATTATTGGAATTTTTTACAAACAGTGGTTTAATTACTGCAAAAAAATAGGACAAGTATTGCAATCATCTCTTGTTTGTGATATATTCTAAGTGATAAAAGAGTGTTATAATTGTAATACGCTCTTTTTTCATGGAAACATACAATATTGGAGGTTATTTAATTGGAAAAATTAATCGTAAAAGGTCCAACACCTTTAAAAGGTGAAGTAACAATTAGTGGTGCAAAGAACGCAGCCGTAGCCATTTTACCAGCTACCCTTTTAATTGATGGTACTTGCACTATTGAAAATTTACCAAATATCAGTGATATTAAAATATCATGTGAAATATTAAGAAAATTAGGTGCTAAAATAACATGGAATAACAAAAATAGCATCACGATAGATACCTCAAACCTAACTACTACAAGAGCGCCATTATATTTAACTAGTAAATTTAGAGCTTCTTACTACATAATTGGTGCTATGCTTAGTAGAAAAGGAGAAATTGAAGTCGGTATGCCAGGCGGTTGTAAGCTTGGTGCTAGACCAATTGACCAACATATTAAAGGGTTTGAAAGACTAGGAGCCAATGTTACAGTCGAAAAAGGAACCATTTATGCCAAAGCAAAAAAATTAATAGGTTGTCCTATTTATATGGATATCGTATCTGTTGGTGCAACTATCAACGTTATGCTATCTGCTGTTCTAGCTAAAGGAACTACCATTATTGATAATGCTGCCAAAGAACCTCATATTGTCGACGTAGCAAACTTCTTAAATACAATGGGCGCAGACATTAGAGGTGCTGGAACAGATGTTATTAAAATCAATGGTGTTGAAAAATTAAGTGGAAATGCAACTTATTCTGTCGTTCCAGACCAAATCGAAGCAGGAACCTTTATGCTTGCAGCCGTAGCAACAAAAGGAGATTTAGTCATCAAAAATTGTATCACCAAACACTTAGAATCTATTACAGCAAAAATCATTGAAGTTGGTGGAAATGTAGAAGATAATATTGATAGTATCCGCGTTTGGGCTAATAAAAGACCATCTAAAGCAACCATTAAAACTTTACCTTACCCAGGATTTCCAACAGACTTACAGCCACAAATGGGAGTTGTATTATCTTTAGCTAATGGAAATAGTATGATACACGAAAGTATTTGGGATTCTAGATTTCAATACACAGAAGAACTAAATCGCATGGGTGCCAAAATAAATGCACAAGGAAAATCGGCTTTTTTTGAAGGTGTCAAAAAACTAACAGGTGCTCCTGTTTACTCTTCTGACTTAAGAGCTGGTGCAGCCCTTGTTATTGCAGGAACTGCTGCTGAAGGACAAACAGAAATCTATAACCTAGAGCATATCGATAGAGGTTATGAAAATATAGAAGAAAAATTTAGAAGCATCGGTGCTAAAATTGAAAGAGTAACCGAATAAAGCAATAAAAACAAATGAAGGAAAGATAAATCATGTTAAATTTTTGTAGTTTATATAGTGGCAGTAGTGGTAATAGTTTATTTGTAGAAACTCCCAACACAAAACTCTTAATCGATGCTGGTGTTAGTAGTAAAAAAATCGAAAATGCTTTATTAGACATTGACATAGACCCCTCTACTATTGATGGTATATTAATTACTCATGAGCATGTTGACCATGTTCAGGGTTTAGGTACCTTTTCTAGAAAGTTCGACCTACCTGTATTTGTTAATCAAGAAACCTTAGATGCTATGCCAAAGCAAAGAGATAAAATAGCTAGTAATAACATTAAAACTTTTAAAGTAACAGATAAATTTTCCATTGGAGACTTGGATATTAAACCATTTTCTATTCCTCATGATGCCGCTAATCCATGTGGTTTTAATATTTGGAAAGAAGATAAAAAAATAAGTATTGCAACCGATATTGGTCATATGACGAATACTATTTTAAAACACTTAGAAGAAAGCCTATTCATCATGTTAGAAGCCAATTATGACCCAGAAGTTCTACGTTGTTCTTCTTATCCTTTTACTTTAAAATCGAGAATTGCAGGACCAACTGGCCATTTATCTAATGAAATCGCTGGCAAAACTATTTCTTATCTATTAAAATCTGGTTTAAAAAATGCAATGCTAGGTCATTTAAGCAAAGAAAGTAATTTCCCAGAACTTGCTTATCAAACAGTTTTTGATGAACTAATTGCCAATGAAAATTTCAATAAAAACCATCTTGGACTAAATGTTGCTAGTAGAGATGGCCATAGTAAATTAATTCATATTTAGGCGACTTTTACTAGTCGCCTATCTTAAAAGGAGCAACTATTATGTTAAATATTCAAATTATCTGTGTCGGTAAATTAAAAGAAACTTATTTAAAATCTGCTATTGATGAGTACTCTAAGCGATTGTCTCGCTATTGTAAATTAACAATTTTAGAATTACCAGATGAAAAAATTCCAGAAAAAATAAATGATACTTTGTCTTCTGAAATTAAGACAAAAGAATGCAACCATATTCTTCATCATATTAAAAAAGACTCTTATGTAATTGCTTTAGACTTAAAAGGAAAACAATTTACTTCTGAGGAATTTTCTTCTGAAATAGAAAATATTTCTATGACTTCTAGCACTATCA
The DNA here is from genome assembly GCA_947574235.1 of uncultured Clostridium sp. GTDB lineage: Bacteria > Bacillota > Clostridia > TANB77 > CAG-508 > CAG-269. Next base: position 44,646 of record CANPIU010000007.1, read on the forward strand.
CTTTTATCATTGGTGGTTCTCTAGGCCTGACTTCTGAATTACTAAACACTTGCCACCAAAAAGTATGCTTTTCTAAAATGACTTTTCCTCATCAATTAATTAGAGTTTTTCTTTTAGAACAAATTTTTAGAGCCTTTAAAATATCACACGGAGAAACTTATCATAGATAATTTCTACATACATTTTTCAAGTTTCTCTATTTCTTCTCTTGTTAGCCCTGTAATTTCTTCTATATCCTGTATCTTAATTTTCTTTTCTAACATTTTTTGTGCTGTTTTTCTTAATCCGTGTCTTTCTCCCTTTTTCTCACTTTTTATTTCTAAATCAAAAAACATTTTAGTTAATGGACTCATTGCAACTTCCTCCTTTTCATTGATTTCTTTTAACATTTTATCCGTTATTTCTTCTCCTACATAGGGAGCTATTATATATTTTACAATTTCTGATAATACTTGTTTATTTTCTTCATCCTTATTTACAGTTTTAATCACTTGATTTATTCTTGTAATTAATTCTTTCTTATTTTTACATTTTTCAATTATCATAAAACTTGAAAATAAAGTTTTCTTCTTTAATAATTCTTCAAAGGTATAATCTTGTATCGTTATCAAATTGTACCATAAATTAATCTTGTATTTATCATACGCTTCCGATGAATACTGTTTGTCAAAAAAATTAGTTTTAGCCTTCCATTTTTGCTCTCCTGTATAGATTACAATTGGTACTACAATAGGATACAAACCATTTTTTTCTTCTTTCCTCATAATTTCTTGTACATAGATGCCTATCCTTTCTATCATGTTATTGTCAACAGTACTTTGATGCTCTATTAAGAAATAAATCGGTTCCTTTTTTAATTTATAAATAATATCAGAATACTTATTTTTATATTGCCAAGTTATAAATTCAGTTGAACAAACTTCTATTTCATCCTCACGAATCGATTTCTTTACTCTTAAAAATTGACTTAAAAAATAAAGCATTTCTTTTTTCCTACCCAATATTACTTTAAGCATTTTATCATGTTTTTTATCTATTCTTTCTAGCTTTTCTTTTTTACCTCTAATATCTTCTTTTTCAAAAATATAAGCCTTACTTTTTTCTCTTTCTATCGCTTCAATATGCTCCCTTATATATTTAATATAATCTTTTTTCGTTATAAACTCCAATTTATCCTCCTATATAATACATTATTTTTATTTTGTTGTCAATATTTATTTTATAGTAAAGTCAAATTTTTATTTATTTTCTATTAATATATTGATTTTGTAGAGAAAATATAGAAAAAAATACTATCCTTCTATTCGAGGGGCGAACAAAAAGTTTCAATAGATTATGGCAATTTCAATAAGGGGATTATTTTCTCTACAAAAATAAAAACTATGGAATTATTTTTTGAATTTCCTTAATTAATCGATGAATTATAATTTTTCTGACGATTAAAAATATTGATATAAATAATAAAGTTTTTGTTATCATGGAAAAATTATATCCTATTTTTTTCCATTTGTCAACAAAAACTTTACGACATAATTTGACAAATTACAACACTTACAACAATTCCGACCAAATCCGCTGCTAAAGCTGCTAATAAAACAAACCTAGTTTTCTTTATTTTTACACTGCTTGTATATACTGCAATTGTATATAATGTTGTTTCCGTAGACCCCATAATAGTAGATGCCATAATTCCAATGGTATTATCTACCCCATAATTTTTCATAATATCGGTTGCAATAGCAATCGAACCACTTCCAGATATAGGTCTTAGCATAGCTAATGGCATAATTTCGCTTGGAAAATGTATTACATTTAAAAGAGGCGTAATCCAATGAATTATAATATCTAAAATACCAGAGTTTCTCAAAGCTCCAATAGCTACGAATAGACCAATTAAAGTAGGCAAAATATTAACTACCATACTCATCCCCTCTTTTGCTCCTTCTAAGAAGTCATCAAACACTTTATTTTTCTCAAAAAGCCCATAGGTAACAATTAATAAAATAATTAATGGCATTGCCAAATTTGATAAAAAATTAACCAATTGCACACCTATTCCTCCTATTTCTTTTTACTCATTTTAATCATAAATAAAGCAACACTAATTCCGAGTAATAGCAGCACATATCGTAGCAATCCATACAGGAAAAACAATCTTAGTAGGATTACTTGACCCTAAAGAATTTCGAATAGCAATTACTGTAGTTGGTATAATTTGAATAGAAGCTGTATTTAAAACAATAAATACTAACATGGAATTACTTAATGTTGTTTTTTCTGTATTTTCTTCTTGCATAGACTTCATGGCTTTCAGTCCCAATGGCGTCGCTGCATTTCCAAGTCCTAAAATATTAGCAATCATATTCATTGAAATTTCTTTTTGAATTTGTTTATTTTTTCGCATTTCTGGAAATAATAGCTTTATAATAGGACGTAATAAATTTGTTAATTTATCGATGATACTTGTTTTATTAGCAACTTGCATAATTCCATTCCATAAGCAAATGGTTCCTAATAACTCTATGGACAACTTAATAGCATCATTTGTACTCTCAAAAATGCTACTATTTAATTGCTCCAAATTACCAGAAAAAATAGCATAAGAAAAAGATAGTACAATAAAAATAGGCCATATCGTGTTTAACATATTTATCACCCAAATAATCTTATTCTAATCTTGACTTTTTATTACAATATTGGTATATTAATGTCATATGGATTGTAAAAAAATATAACTTTTAAGGAGGATGGATTGTATGAAATCAACTGGAATTATTAGAAAAGTCGATGAGCTTGGTAGAGTCGTTATTCCTATAGAAATTAGAAATCAGTTTAATATTGTCGAAAAAGACCCCATAGAAATATATGTAAATGGTTCTTCTATTATTTTAAAAAAATTCGAACCAAATTGTATTTTTTGTGGCAATACTGAAAATTTATTATCTTACAACAATAAATTATTATGCTCTGACTGTGCTAGTAAAATAGGCACATTAGAAAATAAATAAAGGAAAAAACCAATATTTTTTAATATTGGTTTTTTAATATTACAAGAAATTTTGATAAATTTCATTTTTATTTACCTTTCTATCTTTTGCTATTTTTTTAATTATTTCTTTTTTCTCAAAACCTTGTTTTCTATACAATTCATAATGTTCTTCTAAAGTCAAATCCTCAAAATTATTTTTTGCCTCTTCTTTTCTATTTCCTTCTATAATTAAAACAATTTCCCCTTTTAAATCTTTTGCTTTTTCTAATATTTCAATGCTATTTCCTCGAATAAATTCTTCATGAATTTTTGTTAATTCTCTTGCTAAAACTATCTGTCTATTTTCTAAAATCTCTGCTAAATCATTTAAAGAACTTATTAATTTGTGTGGTGCTTCATACAAAATAATGGTTTTTCTACTATTTTTTATTTCTTCTAATTTATTTTTCCTCAATTTTTTATTTAACGGCAAAAAACCAAAAAAACAAAATTCTTTTGTATCAATTCCAGAAGTAATCAAAGCATTTATCATCGCACAAGCTCCTGGTATAGGTATTACTTCTATTTTTTCTTCAATACATTTTTTTATTACTATCTCTCCAGGGTCACATATACCTGGTGTTCCTGCATCAGATACCAAAGCTATATCTTGTCCTTCTTTTAACTTTTCTATCAACACTTCTGTTTTTACGTCTTCATTATGCCTATGATAACTAATTAAAGGCTTCGATATTTTTAAATGGTTTAATAATTTTAGCGTATGCCTAGTATCTTCTGCTGCAATTAAATCCACACTTTGTAGTATTTTTATTGCTCTTAAAGTAATGTCTTCTAAATTCCCAATTGGTGTCGCTACCACATATAATTTTCCCATATTATTATCCCTTCTATGCCAAAGGGGACGGTCCTTTTTGGCACAAATAATTTATTTATGATATATTTTTTTTATTTCCTCTGTATATTGTCCATCTTCTTTATAAATATATAAATTATTTAATACTTTTAAAAAAGGTTTTGCATTTTTAATTCCTTTTATTAATATTAATTTAGGCTCACTATTTTTATTGGAAAATACAAAACGCAAAATCTTTGGTTCTATTTTATGATTCCTCATAACGGTTAAAATATCCACTAATCTCTCTGGCCTATGTACCATATAAATCTCGCCTTTATCCTTTAATAAATCTTTTGCTATTTCAACAAAGTCTTCTAAGGTTGCAGATGTTTCATGCCTTGAAATAATTTTCTTTTCCTCCTGGTTTTCTATTCCTGTACCTTTCTTTTTATAAGGTGGATTCATGACGATGGCATCAAAACTATTTTTTGTTAATATTTTTGTTAAATAAATAATATCTTCATTTATTATTTTAAATTGGTTCTGCAATTGATTTAATTGTATACTTCTTTGGGCCATTTCACATACTTCTTTTTGTTTTTCAACACCAACTATTTCTTTTAATTGAGTTTTTTTGCATAATAAAGTAGCAATAATTCCTGTACCTGTACCTAAATCTATTACCCTTGCACCGCTTTTTATTTCTTTTGCAAAATCTGATAATAAAATACTATCAATTCCAAAGCAAAAACCTTCTTTATTTTGTATTATTTTTAAATTCTCAAATTGTAAATCTTCTATTTTTTCATTTTTATTTAATTTTATTTTCATTTATTTTCCTTTTCTAATTTTATTTTTACCTATTATACAACAAAAATAACATTTTTGCAAAACTTAATTTTTTTGAAAAAAAAGACTATTTCTCTTGTCATTTTTTCGTAATATTTTTGTCATTTGGTTTTTTATCTTCCTTTGACTTTTAATATACTTTTTAGACTTTCAAATTTCTAAAATTACTTTCTACTTTATTTTTAAAAATTATTAATGTACTTTATGTATATTCTTTTTCTTTGTTTTTATTCCTTTATTAAATAGCCTCTTTTGCTTTCTTACCTAAACATTTTTGCTTTATTTTCTTAATTTTTATTACAACTTTTTGGAGGTTACTTTTTATCTTTATTGTAACTGAAATTCTTATTAAACTATTTGTGCTTCAATCTTTATTCTCCCGACTTATTACTTGATTTCTTATTCTAAATTCTCCATCTTTTTACTTCTCTCTTTTAACAAGTTTTGTAACATTTCATTTTTTATTTCATTTTTTATTTCATTTTTTATTTCATTTTTTATTTCATTTTTTATTTCAT
>CANPIU010000008.1 GCA_947574235.1 uncultured Clostridium sp.
AATTTGACCACTTTTGGGACAGGCACATAATAGGCATTTGTCCAAATGCCTATTCTGTGCCTGTCCCAAAAGTGGTCAAAAGTGGTAAAAATTCTTACTAAAAATGATTTGAAAATTTGACAAAATGTGTTATAATTATAAATAGTGTAGGATAATGAAAAGAAAGAAGGGTGAAGGCAAATGAAAAAAAGTAAAGAAAACAAAGAACATAAAGTAAATCACGACAAAGGACAAATATTTGTCAAAATCATGGCAGGTGTACTAGCTTTACTAATGGTAGCAGGAACAGGAATTACGCTTGTTTATGCATTGATGGCATAAAAAGGAGAAACAAATGGTAATAAATTTAGGTATGAATTGGGAAAATTTTTATAAAGACAATATTATGTCTTATATTCGCTCTTTGCAAGAAAATCCGTTAGAACTAATTACCTTATTATTAGACTTAGCAATCGTAATATTTTTAGTGTACTGCTTTTTCAAAATAGTAAGAGGTTCTAGAGCGTGGCAATTAATCAAAGGAATTGCTCTTTTGATTGTGGCAACTTGGGTAAGCGGCTTGTTTAACTTGAAGATATTGAATTGGATATTAACGGGAATTATGAACTTAGGAGTAATTGCTATTATTGTTATCTTCCAGCCAGAATTAAGAAGAGGACTAGAGCAATTAGGAACCAATAAGTTGACCAGATTTTTTGGGATTGATAAAGACGTAACTAATAAAACAAAAGAAGATATTTATAAAGTAGTCATTGCAGCAACGGAACTTTCAAAAGCAAAAACAGGAGCTTTAATGGTATTTGAAAGAGACATTAAAATTCAAGATATCATAGCAACAGGAATACCAATGGATGCCGAGGTATCGCCTCAATTATTAGTGAATATTTTTGAGCCCAAAACACCGTTGCACGATGGGGCTGTTGTCATATCAGGCAATAAGATTGCAGCAGCAGCTTGTGTATTGCCGCTAGCAGATGATAAAGATATTGCAAAAGAACTGGGAACTAGACATAGAGCAGCCATAGGAATATCCAAAGAGTCAGATAGTATTGTCGTAATTGTTTCAGAAGAAACGGGAAAAATGTCAGTGGCTAAAGATGGGACGTTAATTGCAGACGTAAGAGAAGACGTATTGAAGAAAATTTTAATTAGTAATATTGTAACCAAACGATTTACCCCAGAGAAGAAAGATAAAAAACAAGAATAAAATTTTCTAAGTGGCAAAGCCACATAAGAAAATCTAATTCTTCCATAATTATCTTCTAAGGAAACTCACCACTATCGTAGATGACTTTCCTAAGAATATTAAAAAGAAAGAAAAGAAGCAATATGAGAAATATCAAGTTAGTCATTGAATATGACGGAAAAGAATTTGGTCGGATGGCAAAAACAACCACGGCAAATTAAATATACAAGGAACGATTGAAAAGGCAATCCAGCAAATAACAGGAGAAGAAGTGGAACTGTCAGCCTCTGGTAGAACCGATAGTGGCGTACATGCTCTTCGGTCAAGTGGCAAATTTTAAAACTAATTCCAATATTCCGATTGAAAAATTTGCGATTGCCATTAATAGTAATTTAAAAAAATCAATTTTAATTCAATCAGCAGAAGAAGTAGATGAAAAGTTCCATAGTCGTCTAACTTGTAAAAGAAAGACATATCGCTATGTGATAAACAATAGCCCCATAGGAACAGCTATTTACCGAAATTTAGAAACACATATTCCAAGGAAATTAGATATCGAAAAGATGAAACAAGCCATTGGTTATTTTGAAGGAGAACATGACTTCAAAGCTTTTAAAGCAAGTGGTACCAGTTCAAAGAGTAGTGTAAGAACCATTTATAAAGCAGAAATAATTGAGCAGGACAACCAGAGAATTTGGATAGAACTAACGGGAAATGGTTTTTTATATAATATGGTAAGAATTATAGCTGGAACCTTAGTGGAAGTGGGATTAGGAAACATTAAGCCAGAAGAGATACCATCCATGATAGAGGAAAAAGATAGGAGCAAAGCAGGAAAGACTCTACCTCCGCAAGGGTTGTATCTTGTAAAAGTAGAATATGATTAACAAATAACTGCGAAAGTGCATAAAATATAGTAAAAAATGAAAAGGAGAGAGATGATGAACACTTTACTTATATTTTTTGCCTTACCAATCGCGGTTATTATTATTTCCATTGCTTTGCAAAAAATTCTAAAATGTCCAGCATTAGTGGCAGCTATTATATTTGCAATTTTTTTAATTGTAACATTTATCGTAAATAACTTAAATTTCCTAATTGCTGCTATTGTGTATGCTATCATTAGTTTTATTACGGCTTATATTACTTGTATCGTAGGAAGATTGTTAGCAAGATTTGGTGATAGAATTAATTGTGGTTGCAGAAGAGACAATCAATGTGATTGCAATGATAACAATAATTGTAATCATGACTGTAATAATTTGCTAACCATTAGAAATATAACCAATGGAAATTCAAATTGTGGTTGTAATCAAAACGAAGAAGGCTGTACTTATCAAATTACCAATGCAGACGGCTTAAGTGCAAGAATTAATGTGATTCCAAATTCCAATAATAATAACAATAATAATAATAATGGAAATAACAATAATTGCTGTTGCAGAAGAAGAGGGATTTAGGGTTAAAATCCTTCTTTTTAAATTTCTCCACTTGCTTCCGGGTTTTAGTGGGGAAATTATTACTTGTATTGCAAAGAAAAATGTAGTATAGTAGTAAAAGATAAAAATGCGATAAATAGCCATAATGACGAAATGGGTAAGGAGAAAAAACAAAATATGAAAAAAGGAATATTAATATGTGCTTTTGCAACCTGTGGAAAAAGCTATTTAGCTAAAAAATATAGTAATGTTATTGATTTAGAATCAAGTAATTATAAATACATTAATAACCAAACAAATACTATTTCAGTTGATGAAAGGAAAGGGACAACTAGGCAATTAAACAAGAATTGGCCACTTAATTATTATAAGGCGATAGAAGAAAACTTGTATAAATATGATATTATATTAGTGCAGTTGGAACCAGAACATTTTGATTACTTTGACAAACATAAGATTAAATATAGTATTGCCTATCCTAATATCAATAATTGGCTAGAAGTGGAAAAAAGATGCATTAAAAGGAAAAATGGGAAAGATTTCATAATGAAGCTTAAAGAAGTTTTTCTTCCCTATTATGAAGATGCTCTTAGCAGAAAATATGAAAAATTATATATTTTAGATGATAATATGACTTTAGAAGATTGTTTAATAAGAGATAATATCTATTTAAAAAGTTCCCCACTTAATTCCGAGTTTAGTTGGGGAAGTTGAGAGACTGGGGTTAGTGTAAAATTTATGTAGGCAAAATATTGTCTACATATTTTTTATATTATTTTAATTATAAGGGGGAAATAAAATGTATGCAGTAGTGAAATCGGAAGGATTTCCAGATAAACTAAAATGCTTAACAATATCAGATAATTATGCAGAAATAATAAAAAGATTTGAATATTGGACAACAGTTATGAAAATTCCTGTTACAATTATAAAAATATGAAAAATAAATTTTTATTGAGGGGGGTAAAAAAGTGATTAGTTGCAAAGAGGAATTTAATTTTATTGATAAAAGGCAAGGGGTAACTAAAGAAGGAGAGCATTATTTATCTGTTAATGTATTATCTAAAGATAATAAAAAGTTTAATTTTATATCGAAAGATACAAAGTTAATTGACAAATTTTCTCCATTAAATTTACAACGTTTTTCTGTAATTAATTTGGTATTGTGTTTTGAACGAGTTTACAGTAAGGATAGAAAAATGAGTTATTGGACTTGCAGGCTAATAGATATTGAATAAAATTAAAAAGTATAAAGAATTTGTTGGTAGAGGTAAAATAAAATGGATTTTAGTAAAGAAGAAAAAGAAATTTTAAAGTTTTGTTTAGAATTATCCATAGAGTGTATGAACAAAGTTCCAGCTAGACTTTTAAAACGTAAAAAGGCTAATAAGGTTTTATTGCTTAGTAAAATTAATAAATTATATTTAAAATTTAAGGATATGTAAAATGTTAGATTTGTTAAATAAAATACTAGAAAAATTTGTAATTAATCTAATTCGTAAAAGAAATAGAGAAAAAGAAGATGAAGAATATTTTAGAAAAATTTTAGAAGAAAGGAAAAGGTGTAAAATATGATGAAATGTGTAGGAAATTTTAAATTTAAAGGACTAATGAAACGTGAGGGAGGCTCTTTTACTGATGCAAATGGTAAAGTTATAAACTATAAAGAAAGCTATTCTTTAAAAGTAGATGAGCAAACAGAAAATGGAATTTTTGAAAGACAATTTAAAATCGCAATAGATAGTCCATTAGTAGCTGAACTTAGTGCATTAGAATTATACGATGATATTACCATTGATTTTGACATAAAAATCTATGGTAATCGAATTACAGTTATTCCAGTAGCACTTCAAATTTAAGAAATGTTACTAGATATAAAAAACTAAAGAAAGGTGGTATTTTTATGGGAGAGACAGTCACAGCAGCAGCTGGCGTTTTATCTAAAATTGTAACTTCTTCTATGTTATCAGGTGTTTTAACTGAAATTACAAGTATACTTCCAGTCATAATTCCTTCTTTAATTGGCTTTATAGCAATTAGGAAAGGTATTAGTTTTTTGATTGGTACTCTACGAGGTGCATAATAATACTGTTTTAAGATTACAAAGGAAAGGTGGTGCGTCTTATGTTAGCTGATATTGTCACAAGTGCAATGTTACAAGGTGTACTTAATGAAATAACGTCACTTTTACCAATTATTGTACCAGCTCTAATTTCTTTCATAGCAATTAGAAAAGGTATCAGTTTCTTAATTGGTACTTTGAAAGGTGCGTAGTACTTAGGAGAAATATAAATCTTAATATTTCTCCTTTTTTTAATAAGAGAAAACGTAGACTACTTGGCAATTTAAAGCAATTTTGCGTAGGGAATTAAAGGGTAGCAAAATTGCTGTTGTTTTCGGAGAAAACATAAATTGTTAAGTAGTACAATTCCCTGAAAACTTCAAAGGAGAACTGAAAAATGAACGATTTTGAAAATATGAATACTATAATTGAAACTGAAATAATACAAGAAAATACAGTAACACTCGAAACAATTCATAATGATTTGGGTTTTATTTGTAGTTTTTTAGTAATTTCGGCGGTAGTAGTTTTTATGATTATATTGTATAAGTTTTTTAATATATTTTTTTAAGGTGGTATCTATGATAAAGAAAATATTTTGTATGCAATTAATAGTATTAGTGTTATTTTTAAATACAATTTCTTTGGCATCTACAAATATAGAATTTAGAACAAGTAATGGAGTTATACACGAAGTTACTTTAGCTTCTGATTTTGATTTATATAAGTATATTTGTATTTTTGAATATATTAACTCTATTGGTAAAAGTAGTATAGCAGTGTTTGTTTCTAAAAATCCTTTAACAGCAACCAAAACAGATACTAATAATAAGTTTGAAGTTAATTGTTTTGATGAAAACTCTAAGAAAGTATCTTTTTTAGGTACTTGGGTTGCTTTTGAAAATTCTAATACCTTGTATAGAAATGTTTGTAGTTCTTTTTATGGCTTTTATTATGGTAGTGGCGATAGTTCTTTTGTTAAAAGCTTATATTTAAGTCATGATATTAAGGATAATAAAGGAAATGTTCTTATTAGTAAAACAGTTAGTTCTACACAGGAACAAGAAAATCAAGATTATGTGTCTAATTTGTTAAATACTAACCAAGAAAGCTTGGAAAATGCTACTAATTCTATTGAAAATGAAGATTATTATAATAAATTAGAAAATAATGATACTTCTGATATTGTTAATGTTCCTTCTTCTCTTAGTGGTGCATTTAAAAATATATTTTCTATTTTTGACTTTGTTGGTAAAGTAAAAGATTGTTTTTTTGAAGTTTTTAAAATGATTAATACAGCTAGTAGTAATTATGAATATGGTGGTGGCTCTGGTGGTGGTGTAGGAAATGATGGGCTTAATATGACATTTAATTCAAAATATGTAAATGGTACTTATAGAATAGTTGACCTTAGTTGGTATAATCCATATAAACCATTAGCTGATACAGTCATTTGTGGCTTTGCTTATGTAGGTTTTGCTTATCATATGTTTATTAAGTTATCAAGTATTATTAGAGGTGCTGGTAGTGCTTATAGTGTATATTCGGATAATAAATCAATTAATTATGAATTAACAGGAAAGGAATGATAAAAAATGATTGAAACAATTTTTAGAGTTTTAATAATAGGTGTTATTGTTACAGTCGTTTTGGCTTTTATAGGTTCTATTTCTGTTGCTTTTGATTTAAGCTTAGGTGGTTATATAGATTTTATATTTCAATACATTAATTTAGCTTGCTATATATTACCTATTGGTAAGCTTATGCCAATTTTATTAATAATTATATCAATAAACGTGTTTAAGATAGCTGTGTCTATCATTAAAACAATTTGGGATATATTACCATTGAAAGGATAGAAGAAATGAAAATATTTTTAGAAATACTGTGGGCTTTGATATCTTGTTTTAAATGTCCGATTATATTTATATTAGCTTTATTTATCTTATTTTATGTATTAGTTTATATAAATATATTTATTGGCTTACTAAAAGGTAAAAGATTTAAAAAAGGAAAGAATTATAAAGTAAAAAAACGTTCAATTTTTAGACGTTTATTTATAGATTTGCCTAAACGTGTAGCTGACGATATGTTTAATAGAGACCCAGAAGAATTTAGATATAAAGGTGTTGTGATTTTTGAAGGTAGACAGGGGAGAGGAAAAATAATTGCAATGTGTCAATATGCAAGAGAAATGCAAAAACAATATCCTAAAGTGAAATGTATGTCTAATTTGGATTATAGATATGAAAATAAGCCACTTAAAGATTGGCGTAATCTAATTAATTATTCTAACGGAAAATATGGTGTAATTGCGATTATAGATGAAACGCAAAATTGGTTTAGCAGTAATCAATCAAAAGATTTTCCTCCTGAAATGTTAGAAGTTATTACCCAAAATAGAAAAAACCGTCGTATTATTTTAGGAACGGCTCAGAATTTTTATTTACTTGCTAAGGCTATTCGTTCCCAGGCCACCGAAGTGCGTCGTTGTACGACGCTACTCGGTGCCTTAACAATAGTAAGAAAAGTTGAGCCAATCCTAGATAGTGACGGTAATGTCAGAGAGTGGAAACATAGAGGACTTTATTTTTTTGTACACTCTAAAGAAATTCGTGAAAGTTATGATACTTATAAAGTAATAAAATCTTTAGCTAAAAGTGGTTTTCAAGAACGTAAGCCAGATATTAATAATACTACAAATGTTTTTATTCAAAAAGATAAAAAGTAAGATTTTAATATGAAATATAAGAACTATAAAATTCATATAATAATTTTAATTAACATAACAGAAAATTAGGAGGGTTCTTAGTAACACCCTCCGAGTGTCCCAGATATAGGAAAATTAATAAGAAAGGGGAAATAAAATGGAAATTGAAAAATTAGATATATGTGATTATAAAGTAATAATACAAGCCTTAAATTTCTTTGAAAGCGAATTGTATCATTTAGAAATCGAACAAGAAGACTATGAGGAACTTATATCGAAGTTAGAAAGAAACTTAGACAAATTAGAAAATAATTTTGATAGATGATGAGGTGTAAAATGATAGATACCATTAAAATATATACAGAAATAGACAAAGAAACTTATGACAGAATAAAGTCAATGGCAATTGTAAAGAATTCCGTAGATAATCATAAAAGCCAATTGCTTTATGAAATAATCAATGACCATTTAGACGGTTCTTTTGATAGTAGATTAAGCGTTCGTGTTGATACTGGTGTAAAATATCAATTTGTAGATAAGGGATACTGTTTAGAAATAGAAGGCAGTTATCATAAAATTGTTAATGGCTATAACAGTCATAATGGCTATTGTGATTTACAGTTTATCTGTGAAAATTTAATTCAAATGGTAGAGTTAGCTTATAATATAGAACTTCCTTATCTTCAAAATTGGTTTTTACAAAGAGTTGATATAGCAGTATGTTACGATTTAAAGAAACAAGAAAATGTAAAAAGCTATATAAACAGTTTAAGTCGTTGTTCTTACCCTAGAAGAAATGCAAAATTTTTTTACGACGAAAGCCTATATCTTTCTGGAACAACGACGACCCTAAAAATCTATAACAAATTACTTGAATTTAAAAAACACGATATGAAAAAGTTTGGTAGTAATAAAGAATTTAACTTATTAGGATATATGAAAAATATAGACGGTTTTATACGTTTTGAGTGTGAAATAAAAAAGAAAATGCTAAAAAAAGTATATAATAGTGAAAAACATATTGAAATTATAAAAGTGAAATATGAAGATTTAAAAAAAGTTTGGTGTGAGGAATTTATGAAGATATTACAATTTATTAAGAACGATTTAGAAATAGTTAGAGGTAGACAAGCAGTATTTGAAAGATTACAAAAACTGTTTAAATGTTCACGTGCTAATCAACTATATTACTTTTATTGCTCTATCCAGTTAAACGGACTAAAAGACATAAAAATGAATACAAGTTCAAGTACATATTATAGAAATATAAAGGATTTAAAACAAGCCAAAATAGACTTTAGTCAATCCTATAAAATCGAAGAAATAGAAATGTTTTACTTCAATCCATTTGAATATAAAGAGGTAGTCTAAAAAGCTACTTCTTTATATCATTAAGAGCATATTTGATACAACTAATAACAACATTGTTGAAACTCATATCATTTTTCTTAGCAATTTTTTTGAGTTCATTATAGATATCTTCTGGAAATCTAACGGAACTTTGAATATTGCTATTTTTAAACTTTTCTATATCGAACATTTTACCACCTACCATTATTATAATTTAAAGATTATTTTCTATACTAAAATTTAAACACAAAAACGATTTTAAAACTATAACTATAAAACAGGTTGAAAAACAGTAACACTTTTGCTAATATATATATTGGAGGTGGTATAATGTATAGTATGTATTTTTTGGATACACATAACATTTTAATTAATATTGTAATAAATTGTGTATTACTGATAATAGTTTTAGCCTTTAAATATGTAGAGGATTTACTAGATTTTAAAAAATTTGCTAAAAAATACTATTACTTAGATATTAATATCTTTAGATTTACTTTAAATTTATTGAAATATAAAATAGAAAATTATGTGAAACGGTTAAAAATGAATATGAAAACGGAAAAATAGCCTACATTTACCAAAAAAAGACTTTTTGTAAGCTATTTTTAGGTTTTCATAAAATAAAAATTCATAAGCTATTGATATATTGTATAATTAAATAGGATAATTTTATCTATTTTTCATTATTAGGTATATGCTCAACGATATCTTCTATTTTGCAATTAAGGAAATTACATAGATTATCATAAATTTGTGCATTAACTGGTTGATTTTTTCCTAATTTTGCTAATGTAGTAGTAGATATAATTTTATTAGTTACTAAATCGCTTTTTTTTAAGTGTTTTGATAATAAAGTTCTCCATAATGGGTCGTAAGATAGCATAGAAATTCCTCCTTTGTTTTTTTTAATAATATAATAAAGAGGAATAAAAATCAAGCTTTTATTTGCAAAAACAAATAAAAAATTTGCAAACAAAGAAAAAAAATTTGCAAATGCATAAAAAAGCATTGACTTTTTATATGCAAACGCATATAATATATATGTGCACGCAAATAAAATATATGTATTTGCAAATACAAGAAAGGTGGAAAAATGGAAGTGACAAAAATACAATTACCAATAATTTCTTTTTCATCATATGAATTGTTACTAAAAGCATTGCGTTATTATCTATATGCAAGTACAGAATTTATAATAGACGCAGAAATAACAATGGGACTTTGTGAAACTATCGACTATATGGAACAATCACATAAAGAAGTAAATGCAAAGATACAATTACCAACGATTTATATTTCATCATATCAACTAATGTTAAATGCATTAAAATATTACATAGTTTCAAGTACAGAATTTATAATGGATACAGAGTTATCAACCCAAATTTGTGAAATGATGAATTATATGGAAAAAGAACAAAAAGAAGTAAAAATACAGTAGACAAGAACTTAAAGGGGGACGTAGAAATATGGAAAAAGAAGTACAATTTTACGAGTTAGAAAGGAAAGTGTATAACCTAGTTTGTCAACTAGGTTGTACAATACTTAAAAATATTTTAGAAAATCAAGATAAGCAATTAATGGAAAATAGAGATAAGAAAGAATATCGTCACAAGGGATATAGAACAAATACAATCAAAACAGTTATGGGAGAAATAGAATACAATCGAGCAATGTATAAAACCGACAAAGGTCATATGTTTTTATTGGATAAAGAGATAAATATAGATACGATTGGAAAAATATCGACTAATTTGGCAGAAATAATGTTAAAGTCTGTTGTTAATACTGTATCTTATCGAAAAAGTGCAATTGAAATTCAAAGTATGACAAATGAAACAATAAGCCACCAAGCATTACAACAGTTGGTTTGGAAAGTTGGAGGTATAATTGAGAAAAAGGAAAATAAAGAAATAAAATTAATGAAAGACGGAAAATTAGTAAAAGGAACTAGAGAAACCCCCGCCTTATTTGAAGAGGCAGACGGTATCTGGTTTAATTTGCAGGGAATAGATAGAGAAAAAGCAAAAGAAAAATACAAAAAGCAATGTGAGAAGAAAAACATTAAGTACAATCCTAAACACAAACACAAAACAGAACTAAAATTACATATTACATACGAAGGTTGGAAAAAAGACAGTACAAGACACGAACTGATAAATAAGCAAATTATAGCAGGTATGATGACACCACAGAGATTGAAAAAATTAAGAGATAGTAGAATATACCAAACATATAATGAAAAAAACATAGAATTAAGGGCGAACAACGGAGATGGTGCAAAATGGATAACGACTATTGCTACAAAAGATACAATATGCCAAAAAGATAGTTTCCATATACAACAAGAAATTATAAGAGATATAAGGAATAAAGAATATCAAGAAGAACTTGCTAACATAATTAAAGAAAAAAGATATGATGAAGTTCAGGGATACATTGAAAATCTAAAATTCGAGTTAGGTGGAGAAGAAAAAGTTGTAAAAAAATTGAAAGTATTGCAAAGTTATTTGAAAAATGGGTTACCACGTTATCAGGATATTTTGAAAGAACAGGGACGAGAAATACCAAAGGCACCAAAAGGAATTGAATATCGAGATATGGGAACAATGGAAAGTCAAATTTTCACTGTTTTAAAAGTACGATTAATGAGTGGTAGAAAGGCTTTTGCTAAAAAAGGTGCTAGTTATTTATCTAAAGTTTGTGCTTTGTATCATCAAGAAAAAGGAAACATACAACTTGAAAAAGTTGAAAGTGAAATTTTAATTGATAATAGTGTAGAAGATTGGATAAGAGAAATTGAGGAAAATGTTACAAAAAATAAAAAACTACATAGAGTAAATCTAAAAGAAACAGAAGAAAACAAGTATGTACAAGCTACAATAGCAATAACACCAGAACTAAAACAATTGTTAAAATTAGTAGAGCCGACGGCTTTAATGTATAGATAATAAAAATTGCAATGAATTATATTAACAAATTAGAAAAGCAGTTTTTTAAGGAGTTTGTTAGTTTTTTTGCAAGAACTGTTTTTTTAGGTCGTGACGGACGACCGTTAAGAAAAAAGTTCTTCCAGAAAAACGCAAACGACTATAAAAAACGACGTGCTTTTCGTTACTTGAGGAAGTTTTAAAAAAAAATAAAAAAATTGCCTACAAACACTTGACACATACGAGACTGGGAAGTGAGAGTATCAGGTCTTGAAAAAGGTAAAAAAATGTGATATGATAAGCAAACAAAAGAAAAGAGGAGAAGATAAATGCTAGAAATATTATTGGATGCTATAATGGATAGTGTTAAATTAGTACCATTTTTATTTATCACCTATTTAATTATGGAATACATTGAGCATAAAACAAAGGACAAGACGAAAGAAGCTGTAAAAAAATCAGGAAAATATGGACCTTTGATTGGAAGTATATTAGGCATATTCCCACAATGTGGATTTTCTGTTTCTGCGACTAATTTGTATGCAGCAAGAGTGATTACTTTAGGAACTTTATTGGCCGTATATCTTTCTACTTCAGACGAAATGCTACCAATTTTCTTATCAGAAGCGGTACCTTTGACTACCATTTTAACTATTTTAGGAATTAAATTGATAGTCGGTATGATAGCTGGTTTTGCTATCGATTTCGTGATGAGGAAGACAAATAAACAAGAAGAAGAAAAAATTATTGATTTATGTGAAAAAGAACACTGCCATTGTGAACATGGTATTGCAAAATCTGCTTTGAAGCATACCTTAAATATTTTTATTTTTATTTTATTCATAACGATTATAATTAATTTTGTTATGTTTGTAATAGGAGAAGAGAATATCTCAGGCTTTTTGCAAAATAGACCAATTTTAGCACCGATAATTGCAGGTTTTATTGGATTAATTCCAAATTGTGCTTCCTCTGTTATTTTAACACAAATGTATTTAGAAAATATGATTTCAGTGGCTACTATGATTTCAGGACTTTTAGTAGGAGCAGGAGTTGGACTAGCAGTCTTGTTTAAAATGAATAAAGGAATTAAGCAAAATATTAAGATAGTAGTGTTGTTATATGTTATCGGCGTGATTGCCGGTATTATGATTGAATTGATAGGAATTAAAATTTAATAGAAAAAATAATAGGGAGAACTAAAAGCATAGTTCTCTCTATTTTAGGTTTTATTTGGATTTCCTTTTTTGAAATTAACGATAATGGCATCTTCATTGTCAAATAAATATTTTGAGTCTGTAATATCAGTCTGAACAGGATTGAATTCATCTCTTTCATCCATAAAGTTCAAATGCTTTAAGTCGAATTTTTTTCTCGTTTCCTCATTGGTATCTTCGGTTGCGGTAGTGGCACCATTTGAATATTTACCAAAATCATAATTTCTGATTTTTTGAGGTTCTTTGTATTTAGATGGTAGGAATTCTAAAATTCCACAGCCAGCTTGTAAGTATGCTTTATCTCCTTTGATTTTATAACCACATTTTCCTAAAGTTAAGGCCTGTAATTTACCTTCTTTTAAGGTAGTAACATATTTCCATGATACACCAGCATATTTAGGGTCATATTCTAGTTTATCGGCATCCATACTGTTGGTGTAACTCCATTCCCTGTGGGTACCAAACTCTTTACACCACCATTCAATTTCTTCGTATTCAGCATTTCCGGTAAAGATTTTGTTAGCACAGTTAGAAAGAATAAGATTTTTGTAATTTTCTTTTTGTCCATGAAGTTCTAATTGTGATAAACTTTGGATGGAAATGGTAGAAGCTACTTTGAATTTTCTATATAAGGTAAACATTGGCTCAGTCGCTCTACAAATGAAGTCTGCAAATTCATCGATATATAGGAAATATGGTGTACGTGTACTTTCGGTTCCTGGTCTTCTTAACACAGCATCTTGCATAGAGATTAAGTAGAATAGTCCAAATGCCTTATGCCCTGCTGCACCTAAGTCTCCACGTCTTGTACAAAGGAAGGTTACTTTTCCTTCTCGTAAGAAGTCATCAAAGTTTACGTTGTTGTGTCTATTACACAAAATAGGCTTAATACCTGGAATTCTTAATAAATTATCTAATTGGCTAACAGCGGTATAAATATATTTTTCAATTTCTTGCTTTCCAGGGGCATCTTTATAAAAGTATTTTCTAAAGTAAGTAAGTTGAATCGAATATTTTTCTTTTAATTCTTCATCATGTGCCATGATTTCACACATTTTTTCAATTAACTCAAAATTAGTAAATAGTTTCAATAAGTCTTCCATATTAGGAAGAGCACCGTCGTTCATCCTTGGGTAGATTTCCTTCAATAATATGGTAACGTTTTCGATGGCTTGGGTTGAAATGTCAGAACGATAGGCTTGTTCAGAGTCATCATGTGACACTAAAAACATAGCTTTTAACACAGAGGATATGGTAACAGCAATTTTAGCTGGGTCGTCATAGGTAAATGGGTTTAAACCAATTGAAGTATTGCTTGCTGGGTCAATGACATCATATTCTACCCCAAAGTTTTTACAAACGTCTGTCATATGGTCAATTACTTCATAATCTGGAGCCATTAGGGTAAGTCCTAAATTTCTATATACGCTTTCACCATTAATGGTTCCTAACGTCATTTTCTTTAAGTAAGTATTTAATAAGCTTTCTTTACCTGCGGTAGGTTTTAACATATTTAAGTTGAAGTTTTTGTTTAAGTAATCATTGTTATAAGGTTTGGTTAAAGTAGCAATTCCTGTTTTCAGGGCTGTAAAACCTAACTCTTTAGAGGCTTCTTTGAAGAAGTATTTTCTTTCAATATCTTTGGCTAATAAAGGTTCAATAACAAGTGCTGTTTTTCCCGTTCCAGAACCACCACAGACTAATAAAGATTGATATCTAGAAGTTTCTGGCATAATAACTTTTCTGTTATAATCGTCGTCTGTACATACATATACTTCACAAGTGTAAGGTCCATGACCTTCTTTTTTGTCAGATAAGTCAATTCCCCTAAAGTCCCAAATAGAACGAACTTTAAGAGGGTTGTCATTGATACCAAAGTATACCCATTTGAAGAAGGGATATACGGTAACTAATGGGAAGTATAAGGCAAGACCGACTAAAGCAGGTGTTACTAAGTCCGAAAATTCAGTGATGAGCTCAGTGTAGTCAGGAACAGATAGCAAGAATAACCAAGCGCCCATGTTAACCCACTGTGTAATCATAGAGATAGCAATAACATAAAAGGCGATTAAAAATACATAACACAGTTTTACTTTGTAACCTTTGTTCTTGGAGAATTTTGATTTTGGGGTAAAGGCAAAGGCAAAGCAAGGGCAAGCCAATGCTAGGGTGTATTGAATTGGTCCCCAATAAGAATAAGAAACACCGGTAAATATCATTAGTAACATTTCTACGACTCTATCCACAACAAGATAGGCAGTAAGAAGTGTTAATACATAGGTTGCAAAAGTGTTTCGATTGGTATTTAATTTTTTCAAAAATTTATCGATATATTTCATGTAAGAAAATCCCTTTCTAAATTATAATCCTTCCTATATATTATCCTACAAAATAGCGAAAAAAACAAGACTTTTGGGCAAATTAATTGAAAAATTAGTGAATAAAAATCTGGAAAAAGAATACACTATTGAAAAAGAGAAAGAGAAGAGGTTATTAGTATGCAAAAAGATTGTTATATAAGAGAGCAAAAAATAATAGAGACAACAGAGATGGAAAAGGAAATGGAGTTAATTAAGTGTATTATTCAAACAAGGGAAGAATTAAAGGCTGCTAATCGTAATTTTGAATATGCACAAGATGATTTAGTGGATTATTATACGTATCAAATTAAAGCCAATCAAGCTAAACTAAATTATTTATTTAAGCTTGCGAAAGCCAAAGGAATTGAAGTGGATATGATTAGTGATATGCAATATTCTTTATGGCAAGAGGAGGAGGCAGGCTAAAAAAGTAATATTTGTCCTATTTTAGACATACAAATGGTAATAAGAAATTATTATTGTTTGTATTTTTTTATGGGAGTTGTTACATATGGATACCAATTTGCTTACTTATTTGGCATGTATTTGCTTTATTTTTATATTTGGAAGAATTTTTATTTTGCCACTTAAGAAAATCCTTAAGTTGGTGATGAATTCTGTTTTAGGTGGTATTACTATTTTTTTGATTAATTTGGTTGGTGGTACTTTTGGTTTTCATATTGGTTTGAATTTTTTTACGAGTATCGTGATAGGCTTGCTCGGCTTACCTGGTAGTGTTTGTTTGGTTGTTGTGAAGCTTTTGATTGGGTAAAGAATTGATTTTTATGTGAATTTATAGTATAATTAAGTGAATAATCTAGAAGGAGGAGTAGATATGAGTAGTAAGGGAATTATCCTGGTTGTCGATGATATGCCAGGGAAAGTTAACCAAATAGTTCGGGTGGCGGAAAGTCTAGGATACGATGTGCTCAGCACTTCTGTGCTGGAAGTTGCCAAAGATTACCTGGAGGAGAACGAGCCTGAAGGGATAGTTCTAGACAGCAAGTTTTTCCTTAAGGTAGGAGACAAAGAGAGCGTTCATGGAGCAGGGAATAAGATGCTCTCCTGGCTCAAGACAGAAGGGAAGGAAATTCCTGTATTGGGGTTTTCTTATATACCTTTCAAAACAACGTACCCTAATTTTTGGGGACAAATGGGAGAGAGTATGTTTTTTGATAAGAGCATATTTGAGAAATTCCTGTTTTCACTTCCCACTAAAACGGACCAGAGTAAGTAAGCTGGTCCTTTATTTTTTTGTAATGTTTTTAACTTATTTATTAATATAAAACTGATTTTTACCATTTTATGGAATTTTACAGTTTTATTTGAAAATTTTATGTAAATATGATATAATAAACTTAGTCAGTAAATACAAAAAAAGTAGAAAGGAGAGTTCTGAAATATCAGAGCGAAGTAGCAATATGAAAAAAAGTGTAGAGATAAAATTGACAGAAGGACACACAATTCAAGGTAATGCATTAATCATCATTTCAAAAGGAGTGATTCGGATTTATAAAATTGAAAAGCAACTAACAAAAAAAGACAAAAAGGCATTAAGCCTGCATCCGAAGATGGCATTGCTTTTAATTAAAGATAAGCTTCGGGCAGGAGGACCACTGACCATTAATGATGGTGAAATGTGCATCGACGACATGCTGGTGCTCCGGGCAAAAAAAGGGATGGCCGAAATCTCTATGGAGCTGTAAAGAAGAAAAACTAGACCTGTGGTCTAGCTTTTCACTTGTAAAGAAACAAAATTTATTCAACTGTTACAGACTTAGCAAGATTTCTAGGTTTATCAACATCCAAGCCTTTTTCCTTTGAAATATAATAAGAAAACAATTGCAAAGGAATAATAGACAAGATAGGTGAGATAAAAGGATTAGTTTCAGGAATTTTAATTGTTATATCGAACATACTTTCATCTACATTTTGGTTCGTAATCACCAAAGTTTTAGCACCACGAGTAATAACCTCTTGAATATTGCTAACTGTCTTTTCCACCAAATTACTATCTGTCATAATACTAATAACCGTAATATCATTTTCAATCAAAGCAATTGGTCCATGTTTTAATTCACCAGCTGGATAACTCTCAGAGTGAATATAAGAAATCTCTTTTATTTTTAAAGAACCTTCTTTGGTAACTGTTTCATCAATGCCTCTACCCAAGAAGAAAATATCTTTTTCTTGATAAACTTTTTTAGCAAAATCTAAAATGTTTTCAGACAATTTCAAAGTTTCTTCTATTTTGCTAGGCAATGCCATAATATCTTTTTTCAAATTAGTAAGGATAGCACTATCCTTTTCTAACACTTCAGCAAAGTAAATCGCTAAAATAGTAATTAGCATAACTTGTGAAGTATAAGCTTTAGTAGAAGCAACAGCTATTTCAGGTCCAGCATGGGTATAAATAGAATAGTCAGCTTCTCTGGTAATAGAACTTCCAATTACATTGCTAATCGCAAGCGTTTTAGCTTTCTTTTCTTTGCACAATTTTAAAGCAGCAATCGTATCTGCTGTTTCTCCAGATTGAGAAATAAAAATGCATAATGTTTTATCATCTACAAGAGGGTCACGATATCTAAATTCAGAAGCTATGTCAACCTCTGTTGGTATTTTGCACAACTTTTCAAAAGCATTTTTTCCAGCTAAACCAGCATGCATAGCGCTACCACAAGCTACAATATAAATTTTTTGAATAGAAGATAAATATTCTTTGGTAAAGTTCAATTCATCAAACTCACATTTAGTAGCTTCATTAAACTTAGCACCAATGGTTTCACGAATAGCAGTTGGTTGTTCGTAAATCTCCTTTAGCATAAAATCTTCATAACCATCTTTTTCGGCACTAGAAGCATTCCACTCAATGGTTTGCGTCTGCTTTGGTACTACTTTTAAATCGCTATCATAAAAAGTTACAGTATCTCGTGTTAAAATAGCCAATTCTAAATCATCAATTAAATAGAAATTTCTAGTAAAAGAAAGGATAGCTGGAATATCAGAAGAAATATAGTTTTCTTTTTCTCCTTTTCCAATTACTAGAGGGCTATCTTTTCTGGTAACAATCATATTATCTGGATAGTCTTTGCAAAGAATTTCAATGGCATAACTTCCTTTTAAATCTGCGCAAGCATTTTTAACAGCACGTAAAAATTTCAAATCGTCTGTTTTTTCATCTTTATGATAATAATAATGAACTAAGTTAGGTATAACCTCTGTATCGGTTTGAGAATAAAAAGTATAACCATTATCGGTTAAAAACTTTCTTATTTCATTATAATTTTCAATAATTCCATTATGAACGACACTAAACGTTTTACTATTATCCATATGAGGATGAGAATTTTCTTTGGCTGGTTTGCCATGAGTAGCCCATCTGGTATGAGCAATACCAATGGTACCAGTTAAATCATTAATTCCTTCTAAATTGTATAAATTTTTTACTCTTCCTTTGTCTTTCATAAGAGAAAGACCATCTTTTTCCATGGTTGAAATACCAGCTGAATCATAGCCTCTGTATTCCAAACGAATTAGCCCATTAATTAAAATAGGGCTTGCTTTTTGGTTTCCTATGTAACCTACAATTCCACACATAGTTTAATCCTCCTAAAAAATTAATTTGGGAATTGAAAGTATGCAAATAAAAGCTTAAAGGAAGCACTCTTTGTTACAATATTGCTACTGTTTTTTAAAGGCATCCTATGACCTTAAGCCAAAGCCACTAGAGCATCCGCCGAAAATTCGATAACCCTAGACCTCGTCAACACTATGCAAAAGTAGTGTTCAGGCGCTATACAAACAACTTCTTACAATCTCCTTTCTTAAAAATATTTTTTGCATTTCTTTCAATTTACACTATTATATTATACTAAAAAAGAAAAAGTGTCAAATCCTATTGAAATATTTGGGGCAAATGGTATATAATTTAGGCAAAGATAAAGAGAAAGAGGTGAGAGGCAGATGAAAGAAATTGGAATTATTGTTGCTATGGATGAAGAGCGAGAAGCCATTGTGAACATTATGAAAGACACAAAAGTTGAGCAAATCTACAACTTAAGATTTTTGAGAGGAACGATACAAGGAAAAAAATGCATTGTTGTAAAGAGTGGAGTGGGAAAAGTAAATGCAGCAAGAACCACCCAAGTGATGCTTCAAAATTTTGAGATACAATATGTCATTAATGTAGGAGCAGGAGGCTCTATTAATGGGATGCTAAACATTGGTGACGTGCTAATTGGAAAGCAAGTAATTCAACATGATTTTGACATTACAGCATTTGGTCATAGTAAAGGTTATATCACGGGAATTGGAAATGCTATTGTTTGCGACCGTGAACTCGTTAGCCAATTAGAGCAGATTATCCAAAAGGTCCCAGAGAGAAGCTACCAAATAAAAATAGGAGGAATAGCAACAGGGGATATTTTTTGTACAGAGAGTTGGATGAAGGATAAAATTCGTGCTAAATTTAGTAGCGACGTGGTTGATATGGAGTGTGCAGCCATTGGACAAGTTTGTTACTTAGATAATGTACCATTTATAGCCATCCGAGCTATTTCTGACACACCCAATGGAAAAAATGCTTCTACTTTTGATGAAAATTTAAAACTAGCCTCTAAAAGGTGTGCTAATGTGCTAATGCTTGCTTTAGGAGATGACCTTTTTGGAAGAGGTGTTAATTCCTAAAAAAGAGTATAAAAGCTAGAAATTGGTGCATAATTTAATAAAGGAGTGATTTTTGTGGATAAAAAAATTAAAGTAGTTCAATATGGGGTAGGCAAAATGAGCGTCTATACCATGCGATATGTATGTGAGAAAGGCGCCGAGATAGTAGGTGCCATTGATATCAATCCAGAAGTAATTGGAAAAGATATTGGCGAAATTATGGGAAAAGAAAATACAGGTGTAAAAGTTGTTTCAATAGAAGAAGCAGAAAATATGATGAAAGAAACAAAGCCAGATATAGCGATTGTAACAACGATGAGTTTAATTAGCGATGTACAAGATGCCTTAATGCTATGTGCTAAATTAGGAGTAAATGCTATTACTACTTGTGAAGAAGCATTTTATCCTATGAATTCCAATCCAGCCATAACAAAGAAATTAGATGAAATGGCAAAACAAACGGGTTGCACTATCACAGGAAGTGGCTACCAAGATATTTATTGGGGGCAATTGATTTCAAGTATAGCAGGTTCAACCCAAACAATTAAGAAGATAAAAGGAAGTTCAAGCTATAATGTAGAGGATTATGGAATTGCGTTAGCCAAAGCACATGGTGCGGGACTAACCTTAGAGGAATTTGATAAGCAAGTGGCTTCTGTTGATAGAATTTCGGATGAAGAAAGACAAGTGATGATAGAAAAGGGAGAGTATCTACCTTCTTATATGTGGAACGTAAATGGATGGTTATGTGATAAATTAGGTTTAACAGTAAAGAGTCAAACGCAAAAGACAGTGCCACAAACCCATACCGAAGATATTGAGTCTTCTACTTTAGGGATGACGGTAAAGGCTGGTATGGCAACAGGAATGAGTGCAGTGGTAACCACTGAAACAGAGGAAGGAATTACCATTGAGAGTGAGTGTATTGGAAAGGTGTATGCAAAAGAGGATTTTGATAAAAATGAGTGGACAGTGATTGGTGAGCCAGAAACAACTTTAGTAATTAACCGACCAGCGACGGTTGAGTTAACTTGTGCTACCGTGGCTAATAGAATTCCAGATGTGATTGCTTGTAGGCCTGGCTATGTGCCAACAGCCCAGATGGGAGAATTGAATTTTAAGTTGTCTTATTAAAGAATAAAAAAACATGCTAAGCTAGGAAAGGTGTAAGCGTGTTTTTATTGTTTATCCTTAAAGTTAACGACTGATGACCAGTAGTAAACTACTGGTCATCTTTCATAGCAATTTAACTGGGATTTATATCCCTTTCATAGCAATCTTTATTGATTACTTTCTAATACTATGATACTATATCTTATTCCAAATATCAATAATTTTACGTTGAATTTATGAAAGAGGCAATATTGAAAAAGAAAGAATGTAGTCTAAAGTTAAAAAACTTTTAATTAAGATATGTGGAAAATTTAAAATTGATGATTATGAAAAAAGTATAAATGATTTTTTTCAAAATATACAAGATAAAAACTAAAGTGATAAAAATGTGATAATTTTAAAAATAGTATGTATCAATTTACTCGATACATACTATTTTCAAGGAATACTACAATATTTGGTAGCGAAGATGTGATTCGAACACATGACCCTTCGGGTATGAACCGAATGCTCTAGCCAACTGAGCTACTTCGCCATATTCATATAACGTTATTTATTATAAAGGTAGTTTTTCCATTTGTCAAGACAAAAATACAAGAAATTCAAAATTCTTGTATTTTTATCTACTTTTGTCTTCTTCTTGCATCGTGTTTTCTCTATTTTTAACAATTTTTCCCGTTTCTTTATCTAGTTTAGATTTGGTATTAATAGAAACAGAGTTTTTCTTTAAATAGTCTACACTTTGTTCTTTAGATACGTTCAAATTTTTAGTATTTCTAGCATATCCTCCATCTGTTGGCTTAATAATTCCCTTTTCAATTCTATCAAGAGATGCCTGCAATTCTTTTTTTACCTCTGGGGATGCTACTTCATCAGGAAATTGAGAAATTTCTCCGTTTGTATCTAATTCATCTCTTTCAGGTTCTAAAAATTCTTTTACAATTTCTGCTGAAGAAACTTTTGGTGTTATTTCTTTAGTTTCTTCTTGTGGCACTTCATTTTTCTCATTCATTTTTTTATTTTCTTCTTTCATTTTCCACCTCTAAAATATTCTCTATCCTATATTTCTATTATAGCAAAAAGAAGTTGAAAAAGCAAGATATTCATCGTTTTTAACTTATTAAAGGTTATAAGATGAGTATTTATCGTTATTTGCCAGACTTTTTTTAATCTTCTACAACATGAATAGGATAATGAAAAAATAGGAAAAAGTCCCGAAAGTCAACGAAATAAAAGAAGAATTTTACGAAACGGCCAAAAATGAATACGAAAAAATAAAAATATGCCTAAAATCCACATTTTAAATGATAAAAATATTTTTCGTAAATGAAAAACGGCCTTTCATAAACAAAACAGTTAGAAAAAACGTATCGATGATACAATTCGATTGTTGAAATGAGGTGAGAGGATGATAGAAAAAATCTGCCTATTTTTGACCAATCGAATTAGAAAAGAAATGCCAGAGATTAATGATGAAAAAGCAGAAGTAATCAATTATGGACTTCAAAATATTGTAGGAGAAATTCCAAAAGTATTTTTAATGTTAGCAGTAGCTTTAATTTTAGGGATTTTTAAATGGGCATTGATTACCTTTATAATTTTTCTTCCTTATCGAGGAGCATCAGGAGGACTTCACTTAAAGACACATTTAGGGTGTATCTTAGGAACCATCATTTTTTATTGCGGAATTCCATTTTTAGCAAAATATTTCGTATTATCAGAAATAGTAAAATATTTTGTAGTAGGGATTTTATGGATATTCGGTATGATTATGATAAAGCTTTATGCACCAGCTGATACAGAAGATGTTCCGATATTAGAGAAAAAGGTTAGAAGAAAAAAGCAAATAGCATCTTATGTTACATTTTCCATTGGTTTATTAATTGCTTTGTTAATTAGAAATAATATGATAACAAATATATTAATATTAGGAAGTTTTGTTCAAACCTTATCGATTACCAAATTAGCGTATAGATTAAGTAACAATAAGTATGGATATGAAGTATATGGAGATACTTCACTTGAGTCTGTATAATACTATTCACATAGTGTTATTAGAAATTTTTACAAAGGAGGAGAGAGTATGTTAAAATTTTTAGCAAAAGCTGCAGAAAAATATGCTAAAGCAACTAATACAGCATGTTACATGTATTGGGTATTTCATCAACCAAAAATGCCAGCTAGCATGATTAAAAAAGATTAATAGTAATAGCATTGGTAAAAATAGGACGAAAAATTATTTTTACCAATAGATATAACTTAAAAGTTATACTTATACAATCCAGCAAAAAAGCAGTTCTTGAAGAACTGCTTTTTTGTGTTAATATAATTCCAATTGTTGAGAGAAAAATTTATTATTTTTTGAAGTAAATAAATTAGCATTTTTGTTTTTCTTAACAATTTTTCGAACTTCCCATAAACCTAATCCAGTATGATTTTCTTTACCAGAAACACCTTTTTCGAAAATCTTTTCTGTATCGACATTTTTATCGGCATAAGTATTTTCAACAAGGATTAATTGACGGTTATTGTTTGTATCATTTCTAAAGGTTATATTGATAATCTTTTCATCGCACTCATTGCTTGCTTCAATAGCATTATCTAACAAAATACCTAATATTCTGGCAAAGGGATATATTTTCATGTTTAATTTGCTTAAGTCTAATAAAAAAGTAATATTTACCTTAATGTCTTTTGAGTCTGCCTCATGATATTTTTTAGTTAGTAAGTTGTAAATACCATCGTTGTTAATCAGTTCTGGATTTAGAATATATAAATTATTAACTCTTTGACAATCATCTTCTAGTTGTACGTAATAATTTTCTAATCCCTTCATATCATTAGTTCTAATATAACCACCAATGGTAGTTACGATATTATCAAAATCATGTTTAAATCCTCGTACATTATCATGCAAGATACGTAAAGAGTGATTATATTCTTCTGCACTTTGTAGTTTTCTAGTAGTTTGCGTTAGTTTCATTAGACTTGTTAAACTGTATAAACTTATACAGAAATATAAAAGTAAGATAATGAAACTTAAAAAAGTAATAACGGTAGGCAAAATATCAATATAATAAAAAGTTATGAAGGATTGTATAATCAAAGTAAGAAAACCTAAAACTAAGTTGGCAAAAATAATACCTTTATTTTTAGTATTGATATCTTCTAGAAAATTTATATTCAAATTACAAATCTTAATAATTAAAATAACTAGAACAACAAGAATATACATGATAATGTTATAAGTCATTTTATAGATTGGAATAGAAACTAAATCCTCTGCTGTAATATGTAGTAAATTTAAATAAGGACTAGATATTAGTAATCCTAATAGACCAAAGATGATAGGAGGCAGAATCGTTGCAAAGAAACTTTTTAACCAACCTAAATTGAATAATTTATAAATTAATATCGTAACAAAAATAAAATTAACAAAAGTGTTATAAGGTGGTGGCAAAAATTTCATAGTAAGGATACCTTCACATGAAGAAAGCAGTACGTACAAAATTTTTTGTTTACTTGATAATTTTTTAATATCTAGTATACTAGCAAAAAGCAATAAGCCTAGATAATTTTCTAATATTAAGAATGGAAAAGCAGATGCATTAACCAAATCCTGATTTGGCGTACTAAGCGCCATCCAAATATTATTTAATAAAACTTCCATAATCTTTAAAAACCTCCAAAAAATCTTTTTTATATTTAGGCCCAATATCACAGCTATGGCCATCTGTAAAAGTAATAACACCCGAAACTGGTTCAACATCCTTAATCTGATTTAAATTAGCAATATAAGATTTGTGGCATCGAATATAAGTTGAGGGTAACTTTTCTTGAAACTTATTAAAGGAACTATAAGTTTCATAATCTTGAGAAGTCGTATGAAAAACCAACTTCATACCATCTCTTTTAATGTACTGAATTTCAGCTTCATCAATCAGAGTATTCTTATTATCGATTTTAATATAATTTTTACTTAATTCATTAGCATCTTCAAACAATCGAGCAATCGTTTCCTCTAATCTTTCATAAACAAGTGGCTTAGGTAAATAATCAAACGTCTTATATTTATAAGCTACCATAGCATATTCTAAGTGACCTGTTGTGAAAATAATATAAGGATTTTTCTTTCGTTTTCTAATTTCCTCTGCTAGTTCAAGACCACTTCTGCTAGACTTTAAATTAATATCTAACATTAGAACATCGGCTATGTTGTTGTCAAGGTAACTTAAAATATCATCGGCATTATCAGATTTAAAAACAACAGAAGCCTCATAATTATTTTTAGTAAATATGGTTTCTAACATTTTTTCTAATCGTTCCAATAAATTTTCATTATCATCACAAATGACAAAATTCAACATAGTTTTTCCCCTTTTCAATCAATCGTCTAAAAAAATATGGAAACAAGGTTTGACAAAAAACATCAAATTACCTTAATTTTCCAAACGTACTAACACTATAATCTAAAAAACTAAACTTGTCAACACCAATTTACAAAATTATCCAGAAATATAAAACAATTCGTATGACTGATAAAAATAGAGGAAACCATTAATTCTACGGATAAATTATACTAGAAAAGAACAGCATTTATGAATAAGAAAAATGAAGCAAAAATTCTAATAAAAATTAAGAAAAATAAAAAATATTAAATAAAATGAAGAATAAACGAAAAAAATGTTGAACAAAAAGAAAAAATATTATATAATAAAAATGTAAAGAATTAAGGAGAAAAAATTTGAAAAATAAAACTATTTTTCAAATTCTTTTACGCCTAGAAAGGAAAGAAAAGATGGAAAAAAGTTTCAGTGAAAGCTACAAACAAGCAGGAGTAGACGTAACAGCAGGATACCAAGCAGTAGAACTAATGAAAGAAGCAGTAAAAAGCACTTATAACGAAGGTGTCGTATCAGACTTAGGAGGATTTGGAGGTCTGTATGCTTTAAATACAGAAAAAATAAAAGAACCAATTTTAGTTTCAGGTACAGATGGAGTAGGTACCAAATTAAAGTTGGCTTTTTTAATGGACAAGCACGATACCATAGGGCAAGACTGTGTTGCTATGTGTGTCAATGACATTATATGTTGTGGAGCTAAGCCCCTATTTTTCTTAGACTATATGGCACTTGGAAAAAATGTACCAGAAGTGGTAGCAACCATCGTTAAAGGAGTTGCAGATGGTTGTAAAATAGCAGGGTGTAGTTTAGTTGGTGGAGAGACCGCAGAAATGCCAGGATTTTATCAAGAAGGCGAATATGACTTAGCAGGGTTCTCAGTAGGCGTTGTCGAAAAAGAAAAAATGATAGACAGTAAAAATATAGAAATAGGAGACCAAGTCATAGGAATTGCCTCTTCAGGAGTTCACTCTAATGGATTTTCATTAGTTAGAAAAATCTTTAACATTAACGAAGAAACCATCAAAGAATACAAAGAAGAACTAGGTATGACCTTAGGAGAAGCCTTACTAACACCTACAAAAATCTATGTAAAACCAGTTTTGGAATTATTAAAACAAGTAACGGTAAAAGGAATATCTCACATTACAGGAGGAGGCTTTTATGAGAATATGCCACGTATGTTAAGAGAAGACGTTTCCCTAAAAATCGACAAAAATTCTTATCCCGTATTGCCAATCTTTAAATTAATTCAAGAACAAGGAAATATTCCAGAAAGAGACATGTACAACACCTTTAACATGGGAATTGGTATGGCAATTATCGTAAAAAAAGAAGAAGCTAAAAAAGCAATCGAAATTTTAGAACAACAGGGAGAAAAAGCATATATCATTGGGGAAGTAGTAGAGAGAAATTTGAGACAAGAGGGACAGGTCTCATTTGTCTCATAAATTGAATCATGTTTAAAGAAAGAGAAGTTGCCAAAAGATGGCAAAAAATATGAGACAAATGAGACCTGTCCCTCTTGTCTCAAATTCTCAAATGGGAGGTTTTAAATGGAAGTAAAAAGAATTTATGTGAAAAAGAAGGAAGGCTTTGACGGAGAAGCAAAAGACTTGGTGGCAGACCTTCAAGAAAACTTAAAAATGAAAGAATTAGAAAATATTATCATTTTAAATCGTTATGACGTAGAAGGGGTCGACGAAAAAACATTTGAAGAAGCCAAAAACACGGTATTTTCAGAACCACAAGTGGATGAAGCTTATGTAGAAGAATACCCATTTCAAAAACAAGATTACATATTTGGTGTTGAATTTTTACCAGGTCAATTTGACCAAAGAGCAAATGCGTTAGAAGAGTGTTTGCAGATACTAGCAGGAGGAAACAGACCAACTGCTAAATCTGCTAAGATTTATATTTTGCAAGGAAATTTACAAACGAAGCAAATTGAAAAAATCAAAAAATATATGATTAATCAAGTTGACTCAAGAGAGTGCTCTTTAGAAAAACCAGAAAATTTAGAAACCAAAATGGAAGAACCAGCAAATGTTGCAGTGGTAGAAGGCTTTATCCATATGACAGAAGAAGATTCTCACAAATTCTACGAAAAATATGGCTTTGCTATGGACTTTGCCGATTTACAATTCTGTCAAAATTATTTCAAAGAGGTAGAAAAAAGAGACCCTACTATGACCGAAATGAAAATGATAGATACTTACTGGTCAGACCATTGTAGACATACTACTTTCTTGACGAAACTAGAGGTATTAAGCATTAAATGGGATTTGTTAAAAAAGGTATATGAAGATTATTTAAAAGCAAGAGACGTTATCTACGAAAATAGAAAAGCAAAAGATATTTGTTTAATGGATATAGCAACCATCGCAGCAAAAGAACTAAAAAAAGCAGGCTATATGAAAGAATTAGACGAAAGCGAAGAAATCAATGCATGTAGTATCAAGGCTGACATTTTAGTAGATGGAAAACCAGAAGAATATTTAATTATGTTCAAAAATGAAACCCATAACCATCCAACCGAAATTGAGCCCTTTGGTGGAGCAGCTACCTGCTTAGGAGGAGCTATCCGTGACCCATTATCTGGAAGAGTGTATGTGTATCAAGCAATGCGTGTAACTGGCTCAGGAGACCCAAGAAAAACGGTAGAAGAAACGTTGCCAAATAAATTACCACAAAGAAAGTTAACCAATGAAGCAGCAAGAGGCTACAGTTCTTATGGAAATCAAATAGGGCTTGCCACAGGTCAAGTAGCCGAAATTTATCACGATGGTTATGTAGCAAAACGTATGGAAATAGGTGCCTTAGTAGGAGCAGCACCAAAAGAAAACGTGGTTCGTAAAAGACCAGAGCCAGGAGATATTGTTATTCTTTTAGGAGGAAAAACAGGTAGAGATGGTTGTGGCGGAGCGACTGGGTCATCTAAGGCGCACACAAGTGAGTCTTTAACGACTTGTGGGGCAGAGGTACAAAAAGGAAATGCACCAGAGGAAAGAAAAGTCCAAAGACTATTTAGAAACCAAGAAGTAACGAAATTTATTAAAAGGTGTAATGACTTTGGAGCAGGAGGTGTATCCGTTGCGATTGGCGAATTGGCTGATGGATTAGTCATTAACCTAGATAAAGTTCCTAAAAAATATGAAGGATTAGATGGAACCGAACTTGCCATTTCTGAGTCACAAGAGAGGATGGCAGTAGTGGTTGCCAAAGAAGATGCTGATAAATTAGTAGCCTTTGCCGAAAAAGAAAACTTAGAAGCAACCATTGTCGCAGAAGTAGTAGAAGAACCAAGAGTGAAAATGTATTGGAGAGGAAATTTAATTGTCGATATTGCAAGAGAATTCTTAGATACCAATGGGGACGTAAAAAATGCCACAGTAGAAGTGGTAAAACCAGAAGAAGAAAAGTCTTACTTTAAACCAGAAAAAGTAGAAAACCTAAAAGAAAAATGGGAACAAACCATAACCGACTTAAATTGTTGTTCCCAAAAAGGCTTAGTAGAGCGTTTTGACAGTACCATTGGAGCCAATACGGTAATTATGCCATTTGGCGGAAAATATCAATTAACACCAGCGCAAGGGATGGTAGCAAGAATTCCAACTTTAAAAGGTTATACAGATAGCGGAACTATTATGACTTATGGTTATAACCCTTATTTAGCAAGTTGGAGCCCATTTCACGGAGCCGTATATGCGATTGTCGAGTCAGTTTCAAAATATATAGCGTTAGGAGGAGACTATAAAAAAGCTTACTTAACCCTGCAAGAGTACTTTGAAAAATTAAGAAATGAACCTACTAGATGGGGAAAACCATTTGTGGCTATTTTAGGAGCTTATTTCGTACAAAAAGAATTGAAAATAGCAGCGATTGGTGGAAAAGATAGTATGTCAGGTTCTTACAATGAATTAGACGTACCACCAACCTTAGTATCTTTCTGCATTGGAGAAACCGATACCACCAAAGTAGTATCGAATGAATTTAAAACAGCTGGTTCTAAGGTAATGTTGTTGAAAACAAAAATGGGAAAAGAAGATATCCTTGATTTTGGAGATTTAAAAGAAAACTATGAGCTTATACATACTTTAATTCAGCAAGAAAAAGTATTATCTGTTAGTACTATCACTCATGGAGGAATAGCAGACGTAATCACAAAAAGTTGTATGGGAAATAAAATAGGATTTCAATTTGAAGAGGAATTGTCAGATTTATTTTATCCATATTATGGCTCTTTTGTCATCGAAGTAAAAGAAGGTGTAGCAATAGAAAAAGCAGAAACTTTAGGGGTAACAACGAAGGAAGAAAAAATTGTAGTAAGCAAAGAAGTTACTTTTGAATTAGATAATCTAATCCAATTATGGGAAGCACCACTAGAAAAAGTATTTCCAAGTAAAGTAAAAGAAGAAGGCAAAAAAGCAAATAACATTTTAAGTAACAAAACGTGTACTCTTACTCGAAAAAATCCAATTACCAAGCCACGTGTCTTTATTCCAGTATTTCCAGGAACCAACTGTGAATACGATTCAGCCAAAGCCTTTGAAGATGCTGGTGCCATAGCGAATATGGTAGTATTTAAAAACCTAAAACCAGAAAATATTGCAGAGTCTATCGAAGTTTTCGCCAAAGAAATTGAAAAAGCACAAATTATCATGCTACCAGGTGGATTTAGCAGTGGGGATGAGCCAGATGGTTCTGGAAAATTCATAGGAGCTGTGTTTAGAAATCCAAAACTAAAAGATTTAATTCATAAACATTTACAGGAAAAAGATGGTTTAATGTTAGGAATTTGTAATGGTTTTCAAGCTCTTGTAAAACTAGGATTACTACCTTATGGAGAAATACGAGAAATGGAAGAAAATGCACCAACTTTAACTTTCAATACCATTGGAAGACATATGTCAAGGATGGTAGAAACAAAAGTAGTTTCTAAAATGTCTCCATGGTTTAGCGAAGTGGATTTAGGAGAACAATTTACGGTTCCAATTTCTCACGGAGAAGGAAGATTTATTGTAAATGAGGAATTGAAAAAACAATTAATGGGAAACGGACAAATTGCAACTCAATATGTAGATTTTGCTGGAAATGCTACTTATGATATTGCCTACAATCCAAATGGCTCAGTAGATGCGATTGAAGGAATTACCAGTCCAGATGGTAGAATTCTAGGTAAGATGGGGCATAGTGAAAGATGCTATCGTGAGATTTTAAAGAATATACCAGGTAAAATGGACCAAAAGATATTTAGGTCAGGCGTTAATTATTATAGATAGGAGAATAGAAAATGGAAACTTATATTAAACGTTTTCCAGACGAACCAAGTTTTAAGCAAAAAGGATTAAATGGTTTTGTATGCCCTTTAGAAAATCAAGTAATCGGAAATTTAACACTAGAAAAAGTGCATAAAGGTCATGATAAGTATTATACCAATACAGAAAATAGCACAATCTATTATGTCATACAAGGGCAAGGAAGATTTAAGATAAAAGAAGAATTATATAAAGTACAAAAAGGAGATATCATTGAAATACCACCCAATACAGAATTTGTATTTGAAGGTCAGATGGAATTATTGTTAATAATGAACCCTAAATTTAATCCTAATTGTGAGATTTTTGGGAAAGAAAACGATTTATATGATTTAGAACAATAAGGAGAGGAAGGAAACGAAAATGGAAAACGATATTTATAAAACACCGTTATCAGGAAGATATGCTAGCAAAGAAATGAACCAACTATGGTCAAACAACAGTAAATATACAACATGGCGAAAACTATGGATAGCGTTAGCAGAAACCGAAAAAGAATTAGGAATTGAGATAACAGACGAACAAATTGAAGAAATGAAAGCAAATGTAGACAAGATTGATTATGACATTGTCAGCAAAAGAGAAAAAGAGTGTAGACATGACGTTATGGCTCATGTCTACGAATTCGGGCTAAAATGTCCAAAGGCAAAACCAATTATTCACTTAGGAGCTACCTCATGTTATGTAACAGACAATACAGACGTCATCTTAATGACAAAAGCATTGGAAATAGTGAAACAAAAATTAATAACGGTTATTCATAATTTAAAAAATTTTGCGATGAAAAATAGAGGGGTAACTTGTTTAGGTTACACACACTTCCAACCAGCTCAACTAACAACGGTTGGGAAAAGAGCAACTTTGTGGTTGCAAGACTTATTAGAAGATTTGGAAGAATTAGAATTTGTACAAAGTCACATGAAATTATTAGGTTGTAAAGGAACCACAGGAACCCAAGAAAGTTTTATGAAGCTATTTAAAGATGAAGAAAAAGTAAAACAAGTAGATAGCAAAATCGCTGAAAAAATGGGATTTGAAAAAGTTTATGCCGTATCTCGGACAAACCTATACGAGAAAATTAGATACCAGAGTATTAAGTGTCTTATCACAAATTGCTGTAAGTTGTTCTAAATTTGCCAATGATATGAGACTATTACAACATGAGAAAGAACTAGAGGAGCCTTTTGAAAAAGGACAAATTGGTTCTTCTGCAATGGCATATAAACGAAACCCAATGAGAAGTGAAAGAATTAATTCTTTAGCAAGACATGTTATGACCTTAACGATGGACCCTAGTATTACAGCAGCAACGCAATGGCTAGAAAGAACCCTAGATGACTCTGCCAACAAAAGAATTTGTGTACCAGAAAGCTTTTTAGCAGTCGATGCCATTTTGATTTTATATGCGAATATCTCTAAAAATATAGTAGTCTATGAAAATGTAATTAAAACCAACATGATGCAAGAATTACCATTTATGGCAACCGAAGAAATCTTAATGAATGCAGTTTTAAAAGGTGGCGATAGACAAGAATTACATGAAAAAATTAGAATTTACTCAATGGAAGCAGGAAAACAAGTAAAAGAATTGGGAAGACCAAATGATTTAGTGGAAAGAATTGCAAATGACGAAACCTTTGGCTTAACCAAAGAAGAAATCATGCAAGCACTAAATCCAGACCACTTATGTGGTAGAGCACCAAAACAAGTAGAAGACTTTATAGAGAAAAACGTAAATCCAGTGCTAGAAAAATATAGAGACTTAATCAGTGAGGAAGAGGTTGAAGTAAACGTTTGAGAAATGAGACAAGAGGGACAGGTCTTTTTTGTCTCATAAAGGAAATGAGTAAAAAGAGTTGGAAGATACAATAATCAAAAAATGACTAAGTTATGAGACAAAAAAGACCTGTCCCTCTTGTCTCACAACAAGTGTAAAAGGAGGAATTGGGGGGATAACCCCTGAAAAGAATATGATAAAGAATATAATTTTTGATTTGTCAGAGGTATTAATATCTGGCTATGCGGGAATACAAATGCTAATCGAAAAGAAGTATGGTATACCAGCTCAAGAATTCTTAGAAAGAAAAAGAGAAAAAAATGAGCGATTTTTAGACTTAATGAGAGGAAAATTAACAGAAGAACAATATTGGGAAGAATTGCTAGAAGGTATGAATTGGAATATCACCATTGAAGACTTGAAAAGAACCTCACGAGAGTATCTAAATCAACCAGTAGAAGGAACCAGAGAAATTGTTAAGGCTTTAAAGGGAAAATATCAATTGATATTGTTAACAGACCATGTAAAAGGTTGGATGGAATATCTTAAAGAAAAAAATGAAGATATTGAATTGTTCGACCAAAAAATCGTTTCTTATGAGTTAGGAAGTGTGAAACCAGATGAAGAAACTTTTCCAAAAGTATTAGAAAAAGCACACATAGTAGCAGAGGAAACCTTATTTATCGATGACCATGAGATTAATATTGAAAGAGCAAATCAAGTATGAAGGAGAGAAAAAAGTATGAAAAAATGTTTATTATTAGGAAATGGTGGACGTGAGGCAGTATTAGCAGAACAAATAGGAAAAGGATTTGTGCTATATGCTATTTTGCCATATGCTAACCCATCTATTGTAGCAGAAGTAGAAAAATCAAATGGAAAATATATCATAGGAGACCCATTTGACAAAGAATTAGTAAAGAAATTTGTAAAAGAAGAAGGTATCGAGGCTTGTGTTGTTAGCCAAGATAATTTATTACAAGAAGGTGCCATTGACTTAGCAAGAGAATTAGGTTTAAAGACTTTTGGACCAACTTCTAAAGGAGCTAAAGTAGAGTGGAGCAAAACGTATGCTTTAGAGATTGTAGAGAAATTAGCACCTGAAATGATTATTAAAAATGAAAGAATTTTTGATTTAGCCAAATTAGAAGAAGTGATGAAAAACTATGAAGATGATAGCTTTGTTGTAAAACCAGAAGGTCTAACTGGTGGAAAAGGTGTTAAAGTAGGAGGTATTCACTTTAAGGGAAAACAGGAGGGGTTCGAGTATGCTAAAGAGTGCCTAACACAAGATGGAAAAGTGATTGTACAAGATAAAGTAGAAGGTAGAGAATTTACGGTTATGGCATTAACCGATGGTAAAAATGTAGTAGTAACACCAACAACTTTTGACTATCCTTATCGTTTTGATGAAGACAAAGGACCAGGAACTGGTGGTATGGGATGCTTAAGTTTTGAAAATGGATTATTACCATTTTTAGAGCAAAAAGACGTAGACGTATGTACTAAATTAATTCAAGATACGATTGAATATGTCAACAAAGATGCTTTAGAATTTACAGGTGTTATTTATGGTGGTTTCTTCAAATGTAAACAAGGAATTAAATTTATAGAATTTAATGCTAGATTTGGAGACCCAGAGGCAATTAATGTTTTGAATTCATTAGAAACACCATTTGCCGAAGTGATGGAAAACATTTGGGAGCAAAAATTATCAACTGAGAATTGTAAATTCAAAAAAGACTATACCTTTATGGTGTATGTAGTAAGTCCAGACTATGCCATCCAAAATGCAGAGCCAATGGAATTTACCTTAAATACAAAAGCAATTAAGGATAAAGGTGCAAAAATTTACTTTGCAAGTACGAAGCCAGTAGAGAAAGACCGTTATATGTCTGTTGGAACTTCAAGATTATTTGGTATTTTTACCAATGGAAATACGTTAGAAGAAGCGAAACAAAAGGCATATGCTGCGATGGAAAATAATATTGACGAAAAACTAGATTATAGAAAAGATATCGGAGAAATTTATGAACATTAATTAAAAAAGTAAAAAGGGATTTTAAGGTCATCCCTTAAATCCCTATCTCATGATTAACAAAACGATTTAGGACTTCGATTAACTGAATTTTCTCAGCAGCTTGTACTTTTTGAGATACGGTTTTGGCTGTATCAGTAGGAAGAACTTCAACTTGTATTTGGCTAATGATATTACCCTTGTCATATTCGTCATTGACGAAATGGATGGTAGCACCAGTGACTTTTTCTTTGGCTTCAACAACGGCTTCGTGTACATGCATACCATGCATACCTTTACCTCCAAACTTAGGAAGTAAAGAAGGATGGGTATTAATAAGTTGGTAGTTTTCAAGAAGTTTTGGTCCAATCATTTTTAAATAGCCAGCAAGAACAATAAGGTCAACCGAATAGTTAGAAAGAATAGTAGCTAATTCTAAATCTCTAGCAGTAAAGTTTTTGCTTTGTATAGTATAGGTTGCAATATGATTGTCTTTGGCTCTTGTAAGAGCATAGGCATCGGGATTATCAGAAACAACTAAATCAATTTGTGCTTCTAGCTTTTTGTTTTGAATACTATCGATGATAGCTTGCAAAGTTGAACCATTGCCAGAAGCAAATACAACTAAATGATACATAATTATAACCTCCTAATTATATAAGTAGTTTAGCATGAATATCGTGCAAAAGTCAAGGATTAGGGGAGACAAGTGTAAGAAAAAAGGAAGGATAAAGAAATGTTTGATGAAATAAAAGAAGAGTGTGGTGTATTTGGAATTTATGCCAAAGAGGCCAAAGAAGATTTAATTGGGCAAGTTTGTGTAGGGCTTTCTGCTTTGCAACATAGAGGAGAAGAAAGTTGCGGTGTAGCGATTAATGAAGACGGTATTATTCATTTTCATAAAGACGTTGGGCTAGTTTCGGAAGTATTTACCAAAGAAGTGCAAAGAGATATGCCACAAGGGAAAATGGCGATAGGTCATGTGCGTTATTCAACAACTGGTGTAAGTAAGAAGGAAAATGCACAACCAATGGTAGTAAGACATAAAAAGGGAAACTTAGCCATTGTTCATAATGGAAATTTGACCAATGCGGTGGAATTAAAAAGGGAATTAGAAGAGCAAGGAGCAATCTTTACAACCACTAGTGATACAGAAATTATTTGCCATATCATTGTAAGAGAAAGATTAAAAACAGGTTCGATTGAAGAAGCGGTAAAAAACACAATGAAAATTATTAAAGGGGCGTATTCGTTATTAGTGTTATCGCCACAAAAGTTGATTGCCGTAAGAGACCCACAAGGATTTAAACCTCTTTGTATGGGACACTTCGGAGAAGATATTGTACTAGCATCTGAAAGTTGTGCTTTGGATATTATGGGAGCCACTTTTGACCGTGATATTGAGCCAGGAGAAGTAGTAACGATTACGAATAATGAAGTACAAAGTGAGAAGTTTTTACCAAATGAAAATAAGGGGTTGTGTGTGTTTGAATATATTTATTTTGCTAGACCAGATTCTACCATTGATGGTATCAATGTACACCTTTTCCGTGAAGAAGCGGGAAGATATTTAGCAAGACAAGCACCAGTAGAGGCTGATATTGTAGCATCGGTTCCGGATTCTGGAAATGATGCAGCACTTGGTTATTCGAAAGAGTCCAAAATTCCTTACGATATTGTATTTATTAAGAGTAAATATGTAGGAAGAACGTTTATTCAAAATACACAAAATAAAAGAAAAAAATTAGTGAATTTAAAGTTAAATCCTTTGAGACATACAGTAAAAGATAAAAAGATAGTTTTAGTGGATGATTCTATTGTAAGAGGAACTACAATTACTAGAATTATCAAGTCTTTGAAGGCTGCTGGCGCAAAAGAAGTTCATATTCGAGTAGCATCCCCTGCTTTTGTTGACGTTTGCTACTTTGGAACAGACGTGGATAAGAGGGAAAACTTGATTGCTCATAATAAAACGGTAGAAGAAATTCGCCAGGAAATTGGTGCAGATAGTTTAGAGTATTTAAGTTTAGATAGCTTAAGAGAAATTACAAAACCTTGCAAGGTTAAAGGTTTTTGTGATGGATGCTTTACAGGGAAATATCCGATTGAAGTACCAAAGAATATTGATAAGGATAAGTTTGAAAAGATACAGTTTTAGGACTGTATTTTTTAATATTTTAGAAAAGTTCTAAAAAAGGGCTTGACAATTACAAACAAACGTTTTAAACTATAGCTAGTTAATAATAAGGACGTGAAAATATGGAAAATGAAAAAAGTACAATATCAATTAAAAATGAAGTGACAATTGAGGAAATAAAAAATTTAATTTACACAGTACGAGAAAAACAAGTCATGTTAGACAATGATGTTGCAAATATATATCATTGTGAGACTAAGTATGTAAATCGTGTGGTAAAAAGAAATATAGAAAGATTTCCAGAAGAATTTTGTTTTCAATTAAATGAGTATGAGTATGAAGTTTTAAGGTGCCAATTTGTCACCTTAAACGAAAAGGGAAGAGGTAATCACCGAAAATATTTACCATATGTGTTTACCGAACAAGGAATAGCAATGCTTTCAGCATTATTAAAAAGTGATATTGCAGTAAAGGTAAGTATAAACATTATGAGAGCATTTATAGAAATGAGAAAATTCATAGCTAATAATTCGAATCTATTTAATTTAGCAACTAGAATAGAACATAAATTTATAGAATACGATAAAAAATTCGATATAGTATTTGATGAATTGCAAAATAAGAAGCAAGAGGAGTTTAAACAAAAAATATTTTTTGAAGGACAAATTTATGATGCCTACAGTTTAATAATTGATATCATCAAAATAGCTAAAAAGAAAATTTTAGTCATTGATAACTACATAAATGACAGCGTTTTAAAAATGTTAGCAAAGAAAAATAAAGGGGTAGAAGTAGTTATAGTAACTTCTCAAAACAGCGATTTAACGAAACTAGAATTAATAAATTTAATGGGCAATATCCGACCTTAAAGTTAGTAATAAGCAATCATTTCCATGATAGATTTATGGTAATAGACGATAAAGAATTATATCATATAGGAGCATCTTTGAAAGATTTAGGTAAGAAGTGTTTTGCCATATCGAGAGTAGAAAATCAAGAGATGATAGATTTAATAAAAAAAGCAAGCTAATATTAAAAGAGGTGAGATTGCAAGTGATTTATATTAAAAAATTTGAATTATTGGATAATGAAGATTGGAGTGGTTATCCTTTTCATGTATTTTGGCAAAAAAAATTTAAGTCTATAGAATTTGAGCCAATTACCATTTTTTATGGAGATAATGGTTCTGGGAAATCTACTTTACTCAATATTATAACGGAAACGATTAATAAGAATAAACAAATTATCAGCAGAAAAAATGAATTAGTAAAAACCGAGTATTTTGATAGCTATATAAATAAATGTCAATATTATTTAGAAAATGATATTCCTTTAGGAAGTAAAATGATTAGTAGTGAAGATATATTTCAAAATATTTTGCTAAAACGAAAGGAAAATCAAGAAAAAAATAAGCAAAGAGAAAATTTGCAAGAACAGTATAGGAAGTATAAATATAATCCCATTGATTATACTTCTTTAGAGACTTTAGGCGTTTCTGTTGAAACAAGAAAGAAAACACAAAGTAAATTTATTAAAAGTAGAATAGAAGAAAATGCAAGAGAATTTTCTAATGGGCAGACTTCATTAGAGTTTTTTGATAAAGAATTAAAGGAAAAAGGATTGTATCTAATTGACGAGCCAGAAAATAGTTTAGCACCAAAGTTTCAACTTGAATTAGTACAATTAATATTAGAACTAAGCCGATTTTTTAACTGTCAATTTATCATAGCAACACACTCTCCTTTTTTATTATCGCTTCCAGAGGCCAAGATATATGATTTAGATGCCATACCTGTTGTAACAAAACAATGGTACGAATTAGAAAACATGAAAATTTATTATCAATTTTTCAAACAGAATAAAGATAAATTTATTTATTAAAGTATGTACCTATGAAAATATAAGATATTAAAGTTGCATTGTCAACAATTTACATAAATTTGACTTTTGAACAGAAATTTTGTACAATATATATGATAACAAAATTTGAAAACCCAAAAGCAACAGAGAAAAAGGAGGAAGAAAGAATGGGTGAAATACTACGGTCTATTGGAGGTGGGATACTAAGTGGAGTAGGCTTAGTAATCATTGTTGTGTGTCTTTGTAAAGTAGGTATACAAGGTGTAAAGAAAGAAAAATTGCCATTTTCG
The DNA here is from genome assembly GCA_947574235.1 of uncultured Clostridium sp. GTDB lineage: Bacteria > Bacillota > Clostridia > TANB77 > CAG-508 > CAG-269. The sequence continues at coordinate 38,835 of CANPIU010000008.1, forward strand.
TTTTTAGCAATAGCAATTGGTTTTCTTTTAATAATAGTAGGAATAATTTTAACTGTAGTATAAAGAAATGGGGATTCTATCTGTAGAAAGAATCCCCGTAAAATTTCTATTAAAAATCTTTCCCTGTAAGAATTTTATAAGCTTCTTTATATTTATTAACCGTTGTAGTAATAACCTCATCAGGAATTGGAATTCCTGCTTCTGGGTCATAACCAGTCGATTTCATCCAATCACGAAGATATTGTTTATCAAAACTTTTTTGACCTCTTCCTACTTCATAATCATCAGCTGGCCAAAATCTACTAGAGTCAGGGGTTAGCACTTCATCTCCAATGACTAAGGTACCATTTTCATCAACACCAAATTCAAATTTAGTATCCGCAATAATAACGCCTTTTGTAGCAGCATATGCAGCACATTTTGAATAAATTTCAATGGTTTTAGCACGTAATTCTTTTGCTAAATCTTCTCCAATTAATTGACAAACCTCTTCAAAAGAAATGTTTTCATCATGACCTTCTGCTGCTTTGGTTGTTGGCGTAAAAATTGGTTCAGGTAATTTTTCGGACTCTTGCAAACCTTCTGGTAAGGTAATACCACAAACTGTACCATTTTCTTGGTAACTTTTCCATCCAGAGCCAGTAATATAACCTCTAACAATGCATTCTACTGGTATCATTTTTAACTTTTTAACTAACATACTTCTACCTTCAAATTCTTCGGTTTGGAATTCTTCTGGAAAGTCTTTTGAATTTGTTGATATAACATGATTGGGAATAATGTCTTTAATAAAATCAAACCAAAAAGCCGAAATTTGATTTAAAATTTTCCCTTTGTCTGGAATAGGACTAGGTAAAATAAAATCAAAAGCTGAAATTCTATCAGAAACAACAAGCAAAAGCTTGTCATCATCAACTTCATAAATTTCACGAACTTTACCACTACTAATTTTCTTCATTTTAAAACCACCTTTACTTTCTATTTATTGCTTAGATAAGCTTCATAACCGATTTCTTGTAATTTTTCATCTTTGGCAAATACGGCATCTTTTAAAGAATTTTTAAAATCAGCTAATTTATTTTTTAATTCTTCATTTTCTACTGCTAAAATAGAAGTTGCTAAGATACCTGCATTTTTAGCACCATTGATAGCAACGGTTGCAACTGGAATACCAGAAGGCATTTGAACAATAGAATATAAAGAATCAACTCCACCTAATGTTTTAGTTTGGATAGGAATACCAATCACTGGAACGGTTGGTAGCATGGCTGCAAAAACACCCGGCAAATGAGCGGCACCTCCAGCACCAGCAATAATTACTTTAACACCATTTTCTTTTAGGGTTTGTGCATACTCGGTTGCTTTTTCTGGGGTACGATGAACGGAAAGAATTTTCATTTCATACGAAATTCCCATTTGTTCTAAAAATTTAGCACAATCTTTCATAATTGGTAAATCAGAGTCACTTCCCATGATGATAGATACGTCAAAATTTTGCTTCATAAATTTCATCTCCTTAGATTTTAATTTGCTAGGTGTATTATAATATAGAAACAGCAAAGAAGCAATGTTTTTTGTCGAATTTATGTAATTAGTAAGTAAGGATAGTAAATTTAGTGGCAGGATGAAGATGAAAGTACATTTGTATGTGAAAAAGGACAAAGAAAGACTGAATATTGGTAAAATTACCCTAAAAAATTATATATATTGACTTTTAATAATATAAAGTATATTATTTATTTGATAAGAGATGAATTCAACTAATAAATGACAACAAACGAAACTGTGGCAATATACTTTTCTAAGTAAACGAAGCCACAAGAAATAAAAGATAGAAAGAAAGGAGTGTATGGTGTATTTAAGTTATTAAATATATCATAGGAGAAAAATGAAAATAGGAATAAATGGTATAAATATGAGGAAAATAAAGTTTATATTTATCATATCAATTTTTGTATTAATGTATACAGTATTAAATGTGTATGGATATGATATGGTATTTACAGTTAATGATAATGAAAATGAATATAATGATATTGATTTTACAAGTGATGGAGGTTTAATAACCGTTGGCTGTGCTAATGATGGAAAATCAGCATATATAGCGAGTTATGATATTAATGGACAAAAGATAAAAGAAAAAACATATGAGCATTCTTGGTTTAACTCAGTTATACAAACTAAGGATAAAGGATATATTGCTGTTGGACAAAAATATTATGATGCATTGATTGTGAAATTTGATTCAAATTTAAATGTTGTTTGGGAAAATACACATAAAGGTCATAAATATAATGAATATTATTCTGTGATTGAAACATTAAATGGAGATATTGTTGCTGTTGGAGTAGCTGATAAAGGAAATGGCAATATAGAACCTGCGAAAGGTTTAATAACTAAATATGACAAAAATGGAAATATGTTATGGGAAAATACGATTGGAGGTACATCATATGATGTATTCAATTCTGTAGTTGAAGTTCAGGATGGTTGCTATATTGTGGTAGGAACAATTAAATCAAAAGATATAGAAAATCTTGAAATTAATGGTGAAGCAGATGCAGTCGTACTAAAATATAATAGCCAAGGAGAACTTTTGTGGAAAAAAGCATATGGAGGTAGTTCATATGATGAATTTAATTCAATTATTAAAACTAAGGATGGAGGATATATTACTGTTGGAAGTACTGCTTCATTTGATATAGATAATATTACAGATGAAGCTCAGTGGAAATGCTTAGTTGTTAAATATGATAAAGACTTCAATTTGCTATGGAATACAGGATATGGTTCAGGACATGCCTCTAAATTATTTTCTGTTATAGAATTGCCTAATAATGATATTATAGCAGTTGGTACAACACATACGGTAGAACCTATTCAACATGGAATCATAATACAATATGATTCAAAAGGAAATATAATTTCTTCTGAAAGTACAGAGCAAGAAGAAAAGATACGATATAATTCTATTGATATTTATGATAATAATTTTATAATAGTAGAAAATAATTTAACATATAATACAAGCAAGATAATAAGATATTGCTATAGTGTACAAAGTGATGAAAAAAAAGAAAATAATACTGTTATTAGTTCTAATAATAATGGGAGTATCAACAAAGATACAACAGTAGCTAATGGAAGATTGCCACAAGCAGGTTTTAAAACAGCTATATTCATAATTTTTATTGTAATGATAATAGGGATGATTTGTTACTTTAAATATAATAAATTAAGAGATATTAAATGATATTAGAATAATAGCCTATTCAATTTAATAAAACAAGTACTTAAAATTAAAGACAAAGATTTTAGTACTTGTTTTTTCGTTAAATATAGTAAATTCAAATAATCTATGTTATACTAATAATTAATTAATAAAAGTGGAGAAAAACAATGATAGATTTTACCAATGCACTAGAAGAATTTAATAATTATAAAGGCTCAGAAAAAAAGAAAACGTTAATCTATAAGCATAAAAAATATTTAGTGAAATTTCCAGACCCAGTTACTTATATTAATAATGCTTTTTCTGAATATATTGGAAGCAATGTATTTAAAATAGTTGGTTTTAAAGTACAAAATACCATTTTAGGGAAATATGAATATAAGGGAAAAGAAAAAATCGTATGTGCGTGTGAAGATTTTACCGATAAAGATACGATATTATATGAATTTGAAAATTTAGCCTTAAGCACAAATCCTGATAAAAAAATAGAAACAGAACTAAAGGATATAATGGAAGTCATAGAAGAAAGTAAAATGATTGATACAGAAAGTACGAAACAAGAATTTTGGAATATGTTTGTGATAGACAGTTTAATTGGAAATACCGATAGACATAATGGAAATTGGGGATTTTTATTGAATAAAACTACAGGAGAAGCTGAATTTTCTCCAATTTATGATTGTGGCTCAGCTTTAAATCCAATGCTTGAAGAGGAAGAAATTAAAAAATTAAGTGAAACGGAATTAAAAAACTTAGCCATAAACTGTTATTCTTGTTTAAAAGAAAATGGTAAAAAAATCAACTATATGGAGTATATTAAACAAAGAAAAAATGAACAATGCAATGATGCGATTAAGAGGATATTTTTAAAGATTAATATACAGGAAATCAATAAATTTATTGATGGGGTAGAAGGTATATCTGAAATAAGAAAAGAGTTCTATAAAAAAATCATAGAGATACGATATGAAATTTTAAAAGAAGTATGTTAAAAATATTAATAAGATACTTGCTAGTAGTAAGAGTGAGAAGGGAAGAAAAAAATGTTAAAAGAAGAATTAGAGGCTCTTAAATTACCAGACATATTGAAAAGTAATACTGGTAGTTATGTAAAAAATGTCCAAGAGTGGGAGAAACGAAGAGAGGAAATAAAACAAATCCTTTGCCAAGAAGAGTATGGAGATTTAATAAAAAATAAGCATGTTCTAATAACTACTAAATTAATAAAAGAGGACGACAAATATTGTGGAGCAAAGTGCATTTATAGAGAGATATTGTTAACTTTACACTTAGAACAAGGAGAATATTCATTTCCAGTAAAAATATCAGTTCCGAAACAAGAAACCTTATGCCCAGCCTTTCTATATATTAATTTTTGGGGTGAGTTTCCCAATCAATATTTACCAGTAGAAGAGATAGGCGATAATGGATTTGCTGTTGTTTCTTTCTGTTATACAGATATAACGTCAGATGATAATGATTTTACGAATGGATTAAGCAAATACTTTATCCATAATGAAAACAATAGAACTTTTGGCAAAATAGCACTATGGGCTTGGGCAGCTAGTCATGTCATGGACTATATCGAAAATATACCAGAAATAGACAAAGAAAATGTTGCCATTGTAGGGCATTCGAGACTAGGAAAAACAGCTTTGCTTGCAAGTGCATTTGATGAAAGATTTCGCTATACAATAGCTAATAATGCAGGACAAAGTGGAGATGCCTTAAGTAGAGGGAAGAAGGGAGAACATGTTAAAGAAATTTGTGAAAGATTTCCCTTTTGGTTTGTACCTAACTATTGCAATTATATAGATAAAGAGGACTTATTGCCTTTTGACCAGCACTTTTTGTTAGGACTGATTGCACCAAGAAATTTATATGTTGCAAGTGCCAGTGAAGATGGATGGGCAGACCCACACGCACAGTTTTTAGCCTGTGTAGCTGCTAGTCCAATTTATCATTTATATGGACTAGCAGGGCTGATACTAAAAAATGACAGTTATCTGGAGGTAGGTCAACAAAGCTATGAAGGAAACATTGGTTATCATATAAGAAAAGGTTGGCATTACTTGACGAGAGAGGATTGGAATAGATTTATGCAATACATTAAAGAAAAAAAGGAATAGAAATCTAGGAAAGCATAAAAAACTACTTTTTAGAGTATAGAAGAATACTTTAAAAGGTAGTTTTTTTATTGAATACAATACATATCTTTTCAAAAAACTTAATATACATGTAATAAAATTAATAAGTAGGAGGCAAAAACAATATGAAAAAGCTAAAACAAGGAGCCGTCATAATTTTAATCATTGCCATATTTTCATTAAGCATCATACAAACCAAAACAAAAGAAGGAATAGAAACCAATAGTGAAGTAAAAGGAGCAAGCAATCAGAAAATAGGATGGGGTATCAAGAGAAATGATAATCATGAACAGCCAGACGTAGGAAGTAAAAACAAAAAAGTCCTAGAAGAAAATCAAGGGATATGTTTAGGAAATAAAGAAAAAAAGAATATCTATCTAACCTTTGACGAAGGCTATGAAGCAGGCTATACGCCACAACTGTTAAGTACCTTAAAAGAAAACGAAGTAAAAGCCACCTTCTTTATCACAGCCCATTTCGTAAACACACAAAGTGACTTAGTTAAGCAAATGATAGATGAAGGACATATCATAGGAAACCATACCGTTAATCATAAAAGCATGCCAGACTTAACAGAAGAGCAAATTCGAAAAGAAGTCATGGAATTACACCAAGTTATTCATGAAAAATTCCGGTTATGAAATGAAATACATAAGGCCACCCAAAGGAGAATATAGTGAAAATAGTCTGCAAGCAACCAATCGACTAGGCTATACAACCGTTATGTGGTCATTTGCCTATGAGGACTGGAACGAAGACAAACAACCAGACGAAGAAGCAGCCAAAAAGAAAATACTAGACAATTTGCATAATGGAGAAATTATGCTATTACATGGAAATTCTAAAACCAATACCAACATTTTAGCTTCCATTATTCAAGAGGCCAAAAAAGAAGGTTATGAATTTAAATCCTTAGATGAATTTGAGTGATATTCGTCGAGGGGCATTGGGGACGTTTCCTTTTGCACATTTTTGTGCATTGGGGACATATCTTTAATTTTAAAAAATCACTTAGTTTAGAAAAAATAATAAGATGTGTCCCCAATGCACAAAAATGTGCAAAAGGAAACGTCCCCAATGCCCCCTGACAAACAGAAAGGATAGAAAAATGAAGAAGTCGAATAAGATAGATAAGATATTAGAAATGCCAAAAGAAGTGTATTCCGATATTCCCAAAATTATCATAACAGGATTTGATGAAATGATAATTGAAAATTTCAAAGGAATACTTGAATATGAAGAATTTTTTGTAAGGATTAACACACACATAGGCATTATAAATATCAATGGTTTTAATTTGAATTTAGAGAATATGACAAAAGATGATATTAAGGTGACAGGGAAAATTGAAAGTATGGATATTGAGAGGATAGAAGATTAGAAAAATGATAATAAGGATATGGATTAGTTATATCATTGGGTATTTAGGAATTACCATTGAAGGGTACTATATTGAAAGATTTATTAATATGTGCCGAAGCAATAAAATTGCCATTTGGCATTTGAAAAGGAAAAAAGACATACAATTGGATTTTCGTGTAGGAATACAGGATTTTAAAGAAATTTGTAGAATTGCTAGAAAAACAAAGTGTAAAATAAAAATAAATCGCAAAAGGGGACTTCCTTTTTTATTACACCGCTATCAAAAAAGAAAGCTATTTTTTGTTTTTCTTCTACTTATGATTATTTTAACCGTGTTATCCTCTTATTTTGTATGGAATGTGGATATTAGGGAGGAAAATGGACAGGAATTGGAAAACATAGCAAAGGATATTGAAGAAGCGGGCCTAAAAATGGGAGAACGAAAAGCAAAAGTGAATACCAAGGAGATTATTAATAAAATTAGATTGCAAAGAAATGATATTGCCTGGATGGGGATTGAATTAAAAGGAACCAATGCCATTGTAAAAGTAGTAAAAGCAGATGAAAAGCCTGAAATTATTAATGAAGAAGAGTATTGTAGTATTATGGCAGATAAGGTAGGAATTATAACGAAAATCAATGCTCAAACAGGGATGGCTAATGTAAAAGTAGGAGATACGGTAAATGTAGGAGATACGTTGATTAATGGTTGGATGGAAGGAAAATACACCGGAATTCGTTATGTGCATGCCAAAGGAGAAGTTGAGGCAAAAGTATGGCATACTAAATATATCAATATACCGTATCATACTACGGAAAGGGTAGAAACAGGGAACATTGAAAATCGATATGCGATAAAATTTAATAATTTTAAAATAAATTTTCCAAAAAAGCTTTCAAAATTTGAAATTTATGATACAATAGAAACGGAAAACAAAATGAAACTATTTTCGGACTTTTATTTACCAATTTCGATTCTAAAAACCACGAATAAAGAGGTAGAAGAAGTACAAAAAAATTATGAAATAGAAGAAGCGAAACACATAGGGATAGAACGATTAGAACAAGAATTGGAGCAAGAAATACAAGACAAAGAATCGATAGTAGGCAAAAATATTAATACTTACGAAAAAGAAGGAAGTATTGATATTTATGTTACATATGAAGTTTTAGAAAGTATAGGGACAAATGAAAAGATTGTGTTTTAGGAAGGATGAAGTTTTGATGGAAGAAAGAAGTCTTAGGATAACAGGAGCAGATAAAACATTTTTTAACAAAATAACAAATACTTTAACGAGAATATTAATACCAACCAGAATTGGCATTAATGGCATGTTAATTTCCATGAAAAGGAATAGCATGATAAAAGCATTTGAAACCTACACAGCCGATAGTGAAAATTACGATAACGAAGAAATCGAAAAAAAATATGATACAGCCTATGAAGCTTATTTAGGTTCTTTAGATAAATACGTAATGGACTCTATCTACAAAAAAGTAAAAAACAATACCGCATCAGAGTTTGAAAAAAATGCACTTGCTAAATATTATGAAGTAACAAGTCTAAAAGAAAGCGAATATATTGAGTATAAATATCGCAAACAAAAATACTTAATTGAACTTGACTATCAAGGAATTAAAGTAGATAACAAAGAAAAGTTAATAGAAAAATATCATAAATTCTATCTATCCAAAATGGATAGTTTATACAAAGCAATTCTAAAAAACTATTCTATCAAGATAGCAGATAACACCAATAGTTATGATGCTTCTAAGGAGTGGATTTATACCAAAATATTTTATACCCTAGAAGAATATATCCAAAATATCTTATCTTTGAAAATAGAATTAAACCAAGACGAAACCGTAAAAGACGTCGTATCAGAATATGAAAAATACCAATCGTATGAAGTTGGAAAATTAGACACCAAAGATAATATTGAAAAAAATATGGTATTACTAGGTATTAGCAGAAAACTATTTACCCATAGTTTGCCACTTATTGTAGCAGAACAATGCTATGAAAAATTATTGAAAGATGCAAGAATGCTAGTACAAGATACTAAAATGGCAGCCAAAAGAGAAAGAGCCTATTCCATGCTAATCAACTTGATAGAAGACTATAACATTAAACTATTATCCACAAAAGTGTATTGGGATACCCAAAAAGCAAAAGATGACTACAAAACTTTTTGGAACCAATACAAAGAAATTACCAAATTAAAGGAAAAAGATTTCATTGAATATGTAAAGCAAAAAGAAATCCTATTCATGAAAGATGACATGAAAAAGCTAGGAAATGGCAAAATGGATTATTCTAAGATTATGACTTATTATAAAAGAAAACTAGTAGATTATGGCGTGATGAAGCAAATTAAAAATTCGTTTCAATCAAATGGAAACTACAAAAAGAAAGCAAAGGAAGTTGCCTAACATGTATGAAATCGTATATCAAGAAATAGAAGAAAAAGAAATTTATGAAGAAACGATAAGGAAAGTATTATCACAGTGCTTTCAAGAAGAAGGACTAGAAAAGGCAAAACTATCGATTACGATTACTTTAACAACACCACAAAACATACAAGAAATAAACAAAGAATATAGAGGGATTGATAAAGCAACCGATGTGCTTTCTTTTCCTATGTTTGAAAAGGACGAGTTAAGAGAAAAGATACAAAAAAAAGACTTCATGCACGAAGATATTTTAGGAGATATCGTAATTTCTATAGAGCAAGTAGAAAAACAAGCCATAGAATATGGCCATAGTTTTGAAAGAGAACTAAGTTATATGTTAGTCCATGGATTTTATCATCTAATGGGATATGACCACATACAAGAAGAGGATAAGATAAAAATGAGACCAAAAGAGGAAAAAATTTTAGCCGACTTAAAAATAAGTAGGGCTTAAAAGGAGGAAGTGCAAATGAGTGGAAAAAGAACCAAAACGAAGAAAAAGAAAAGTGGAACTAAAATCATGATTGTAGCTTTAGTTTTATTTATTCTTGGTGCTGGAGGGGTACTTGCTTACCAAATTATTAAGAATAAGGATAACCAAGAAACAGCCGTGGAACAAGAACCAATCACAGCTGTATTAGAAGAAAAAGAAGTACAGATTTTTAAAGGAGACGATAGACCGATTGCGGTCATGATAGACAACCATAGCGATGCTTGGCCACAAGCAGGTCTGCAAAAAGCCTATATGGTCTATGAAATCGTAGTAGAAGGCGGAGAAACTCGTTTGATGGCACTATTTAAAGGAGTAGACGTAGAAAAAATCGGACCAGTTAGAAGTGCAAGACATTATTTCTTAGACTATGCAATGGAAAATGATGCTATTTACACCCATTTTGGCGAAAGCCCACAGGCTGACAGTGATATTCGAAAATATAGTATCAACGAAATTGACGGAATTGCCGAAGATGGAACCACTTTTAAAAGAGTAAAAGACAAAGCATCTCCACATAATGCCGTAACTAGTATCGATAAATTAATAGAATCTGCTAAGAACAAGAAATTCAAAATGACTTCTAACAAAGAAAGTGTACTAAACTATGTAACAGATGAAGTCAATTTAGAAGAAGGACAAGGGGCTATCAGTGTGACGATACCACACTCGGATTTACAAACCGTAAAATATGTCTATGATGAAGAAAACAAAGTATATCAAAGATATGCCAGAGGAAAGAAACAAACCGATTGGGATAGCAAAGAAACCATAACGACTAAAAATATCATTGTAACTTTCTGTGACAATTATACGTTGCAAGATAAAGAAAATAAGGGAAGACAGGGAATTAAAAATATAGGGACTTTTGATGGATACTATATTACCAACGGAAAAGCAATCAAAATCAAATGCATCAAAAAGGAACGAGATGAGCAAACGGTGTATCAAGATTTAGAAGGAAATGAAATTAAGGTAAATGATGGCAATACCTTTGTAAATATTTGTCCAACTGATGCTAAGGTCGTGTTGGAAGAGCCAGCAGCAGTTGAAATGCCGGTAGTGTAAAGTAATCTATGAAAAAATAGAGTATGGAAAAAATTTCCATAAATT
>CANPIU010000009.1 GCA_947574235.1 uncultured Clostridium sp.
ATAATAGATGTAAATTATGTGGAAGACCTCATAGCTATATTAGAAAATATGGTATTTGCCGTGTTTGTTTTAGAGAGTTAGCTCATAAGGGAGAGATTCCAGGAGTTAAGAAGGCTAGCTGGTAAAATTTTAATGAAATGTAGCATCTTGTACATTTTTGAGTTAGAACTGTGAAGTAAAGAGGACCACAGATAGGCAATCGAGCGAAGTGAGATTGTAGTCAGTATAGATATAATATCTTTAACTTGCAATTAATTTCGAAAATGAACAATATGTCAAATTTAATTAAAATAATAGAAATTTTAATATTAAAAACCTTATTGAAGAAAGAAGAAAAGGAGGTAAGTAATTAATGAACATTACAGATCCAATAGCAGATATGTTAACAAGAATTAGAAATGCGAATAGTTCAAAACATAAAACAGTAGATATCCCTAGCTCAAATATGAAACTAGGAATTGCTGAAATCTTATTTAAAGAAGGATACATTAAAGCTTTTGAAGAAATTAAAGATGATACACAGGGAATTATTAGAGTTACTTTAAAATATGACGAAAAAGGAACAAGAGTAATTGATGGTTTAAAGAGAATTAGTAAACCAGGTTTAAGAGTGTATGCTTCAAAAGAAGAATTACCAAAAGTATTAAATGGTTTAGGTATTGCCATTATTTCTACATCAAAAGGGCTAAAAACAGATAAAGAAGCAAGAGAATTAGGAATTGGTGGAGAAGTATTAGCTTACGTATGGTAGATAGAATAGAAAGAAGGAGGGAAATCTAAGATGTCAAGAATAGGAAATAAACCTATTACAGTACCATCAGAAGTACAAGTTAAAATTGATGGACAAAATATTACTGTAACAGGACCAAAAGGTACATTGGAAAGAGAAATACATAAAAATGTTTCTGTTAAATTAGAAGAAAATACAATTACAGTAACAAGAATAAATGATGAACCAGCTAACAGAAGTTTACATGGATTAACAAGAACATTGATTAATAACATGATTATTGGTGTAACAAGTGCTTATAGTAGAGAATTACAAATCAATGGCGTTGGATACAGAGTGGCAAAACAAGGAAATAATTTGAACTTAACTTTAGGTTACTCACATCCAGTTATCTTTGAAGCACCAGAAGGAATTTCTTTTGACGTTCCAAACCCAAATACAATTATTGTCAATGGAATTGATAAAGAGTTAGTTGGGCAAACAGCAGCTGTTATTAGAATGAAAAGACCACCTGAAGTATATAGAGGTAAAGGTATCAAGTATGCTGAGGAGGTTATTAGACGTAAGGAAGGTAAAACAGGTAAATAGATTTTAATGAAATTAAGATAAATGTGCAATATACTAAATTTGATTAAAATTACAATATTATAACAAAAAAGAAAACTCAATTTTAAGAAAGGAGTAGAAAAAATGGTTAAAAAGACAGATAGAAAAATGGAAAGAACCAGAAGACACCTTCGTGTTAGAAGAAAAATATCTGGAACAGCTAATAGACCAAGACTATGTATTTATAGAAGTAACACAAATCTATATGTACAAATTATCGACGATGAAGCAGCTAATACCTTGGTATCAGCTTCAACATTAGATAAAGAAATCAAAACAAAACATGCTAACAAAGAAGCTGCAAAAGAATTAGGAAGCCTAATTGCTAAAAAAGCATTAGACAAAAAAATTGAAACCGTAGTATTCGACCGTGGTGGATACATTTATCACGGAGTCGTAAAAGAATTAGCAGAAGCTGCAAGAGAAGGCGGTTTAAAATTCTAGGAAAAAGGAGGAGAAACAAAACCTTATGGAAGAAAAAAATGAATTAAAAGAAAAAGTTGTTGCTATTAATAGAGTTGCTAAAGTTGTTAAAGGTGGTAGAACCTTTAGATTTAGTGCCGTAGTAGTAGTAGGAGACGAAAAAGGTCATGTAGGTGTTGGAAATGGTAAAGCAGCAGAAGTTCCAGATGCTATCAAAAAAGCAATCCAAGAAGCAAAGAAAAACTTAGTGGAAGTACCAATTGTTGATACAACCGTGCCTCATGAATATATTGGAACTTTTGGAAGTGCCAAAGTTATGCTAAAACCAGCAGTAGTTGGTACTGGTATTATTGCAGGAGGAAGCGTAAGACCAGTAATGGAACTTGCTGGATACAAAAATATCAGAACAAAAGTTATTGGAACCAACAATCCAAGAAATGTTGTTCATGCTACAATTGAAGGGTTAAAAGCAATGCAAACTGTAGAGCAAGTAGCTAAAAAAAGAGGTAAAAAAGTAGAAGATATTTTATAAAATGAATAAATCAAAAAAAGAGGAGGTGCGAAGTACACAATGAAAATAGAAGAATTAAAACCAGCGGTAAAAAAAGTGAAAAGAAATAGAGTAGGACGCGGAATGGCTTCTGGAAACGGTAAAACAGCCGGAAGAGGTCATAAAGGTCAAAAAGCAAGAAGTGGTGGAGGAGTAAGACGTGGTTTTGAAGGTGGTCAAACACCATTATATAGACGTTTGCCAAAAAGAGGATTTACCAATATTCATGCCAAAACTTATACAGAAGTAACCTTAAAAATGTTAAATAAATCAAAAGCAACAGACGTTACTGCTGAAAGTCTATTAGAAGAAGGCATCATTGGGAAAATCAATGATGGAATCGTAGTTTTAGCAACAGGAAAATTAGAGAAAAAATTAAATGTAAAAGCCAAAAGATTTACAGCAAAAGCCAAAGAAGAAATTGAAGCTTTAGGCGGAAAGGCTGAGGTGATTTAATTGTTTAAAACAATCAAAAATGCATTAAAGACACCTGAGGTAAGAAAAAGATTATTATACACATTAGTATTAATAGTAGTATTTCGATTAGGATGTTATATTACGGTACCAGGCGTAAATAATATAGCATTAAATGAAGCAATGAATAACACAAATGGATTTGCAGGATTAATTGATATGATTTCAGGAGGGGCCTTTTCAAGATTTTCTGTTTTTGCCATGTCAATTAGCCCATACATTACAGCTTCTATTGTAATTCAATTATTAGCCATGATTATCCCATCTTTGGAAAGACTAACCAAAGAAGGAGGAGAAACAGGAAGACAAAAAATTAATAAATATACAAAAATGTTAACTATTGTATTAGCTTTAGTAGAAGCAGTAGGAGTATATTTATCTTATAAATCTTCTGGCATATTCGTAGATCAAACTTTTCTAACAGGAGCATTAGTCGTAACAGGATTAGTAGCTGGTACTTCTGTGCTTATGTGGTTAGGCGATCAAATTACGAATAAGGGAATTGGAAATGGAATTTCACTATTAATTTTCATTGGTATTGTTTCAAGATTACCAAGTGGTGTGACAACCTTATGGAATTTAATGATGCCAGAAGCTGGATTTAGTACAACAGGACTATTAACAGCAATTGGTATTGTAGTAGGTGCTTTGATTTTAGTGGCAGGAGTTGTATTTGTACAACAAGCCGAAAGAAGAGTACCAGTACAATATTCTAAAAAAGTAGTAGGAAGAAAAATGGTAGGAGCACAAAGTACACATATACCATTAAAACTTGCTATGGCAGGGGTAATGCCAGTTATCTTTGCGTCATCTTTTATGACATTTCCAGCTATGATTATTCAAATTTTTGTACCAGATATAGCAAATCAAACAGGATTTTTAGCAGGATTATACAACTTTTCAATTGCTACCTCTACATCGAATGTAGGAATTGGTTATTCCATTGCTAATGCCATTGTTTATTTACTATTAATTGTAGGATTTACATTTTTCTATACTTATGCTACCTTTAACCCAGCAGAAGTATCTAATAATATTAAGAAAAATGGCGGATTTATACCAGGAATTAGAGCTGGTAAACCAACAACAGAATATTTATCTTCTATCATATCAAAATTAACGATGTTTGGAGGAATATTCTTATCTATTATTGCAATTCTACCAATGCTATTAAGATTTACCAACCTAAATATTGCTTTTGGTGGTACATCCATCTTAATCGTTGTAGGGGTTGCCTTAGAGACTGTACAACAATTAGAATCTCAATTAGCGATGAGACACTATAAGGGATTTTTAGAATAATTGATAAAAAAACCGTACTATTTAGGTAGCACGGCTTTTTTTAATATAGTAGAAAAATGAGAAATGTCGAAAATTGCGATGAAAAATGCTTGCCATTTTTGACATTTTATGGTTTAATAGAAGTATGCAATTTGTTTTGGATATTGCATGAGATTAATTTTATCTAATTTGTCAAAAATAAAATTTAATATTTCAATTTTAAAATCGATGAAATTCCCAAGTCAAAAAATATTTATAGAGAGTTATTTCGCAAAATTTTTATCTTTATTAAATCTATTCGAAAGTTTTTAAATCGATATTCAATTCAAAAAAGCAAATAAATGTAAAAATTTACAGAAAAGTTCTTGCCAAAAATGAACTTTTTGTGTAAAATGGAAAGGAAAAAATATGATAGAAAGAAAATTACCAATCACAAATGATTATATTTGGAAGAAGATATTTTCTAAAAAAGGAAATGAAAGTATTTTAAAAGACTTTTTAATTGCTGTTTTAGAAATACCGATTGAAAAGGTAGAGGTGCAAGCAGAGGTTACCTTAGAAAAACAACTTGAACAAAATAAGCTAGGTAGATTAGACATTTTGGCTGTTTTGGATGATGATACAGTTGTCAACATTGAAATTCAAGTGTTAAACCCGAATAATTTCATTGAAAGGACTCTGTACTATTGGTCTGGAAATTATTATAACAATTTAGTAGCAGGAGAAGACTACCGAAAAGTAAAAAAGACAATTGCGATTAATATTTTAGATTATGAGCAATTTGAGGAAGGACCATTTCACGAAATAGCGAGATTAAAAAGAGACTATTCAAATAAAATTTTGACGGATAAACTAGAAATTCATTTTATTCAAATACCAAAGTTTAAAAAAGAAAAAAGAGGAATACGAACAAAACTAGAACAGTGGATGCAGTTTATCAGTCAGGAAAATTCGAAGGGGGTAGAATTAGCCATGAAAGAGAACAAAGAAATCAAAAAGGCTAGTGACGAATACGAATATTTGACAGGGGAAGCAGAAGAAAGAAGACTAGCCTTTCTAAGAGACAAGGCAATTCGAGATGAGAAAAGTATGAAAGAAGGCGGACGAGAAGAAGGAAGGGAAGAAGGCAGAGAAGAAAAACAAATTGAAATAGCAAAAGAACTTTTAAAAATGGGGATGAGGATAGAAGACATAGAAAGAGCAACAAAACTTACCAAAGAACAAATTAAAAAACTAAAAAACTAATAAAATAATATCAGGAAACAGATATCCAATACGAAGGTATCTGTTTTTGCTTAAAAAAGCTTGCCATTTTCTAGTTTATGTAGTACAATAAGGTTTGTTAAAAATAGAGAAAAGGGAGAGTGTGATTATGGTAATTATTATGTTAGGAGCACAAGGGACAGGAAAAGGAACTATCGCTGGAATGATAAGCGAGAAGACTAATTGGCCACAAATATCAACAGGAGACATATTTAGAAAAAATATTAGTGAAAAAACAGAATTAGGAGTGCAAGCAGATAAATATATAGCAAAAGGAGACTTAGTACCAGATGAAATAACTGTGCCAATGGTAGTAGATAGACTAAATCAAGAGGATGCCAAAGCTGGAGCTATTTTAGATGGATTTCCAAGAACTACTGCACAGGCAGAAAAATTAGATGAAATCTTAGCAAAATTAGGAAAAAAAGTAGACTTAGTTATCAACTTATCAACACCAAAAGAAGAACTAATTGATAGGATGCTAACGAGAAGAGTATGTAGTAATCAAGAATGTAAAACAACCTATAACATTAAGCTAAATCCACCAAAAGTAGAAGGGGTTTGTGATAAATGTGGAGCAGCTTTGAAACAAAGAGAAGATGATTCCAATCCAGAAGCAATTAATAGAAGATTAGAGATTTATGAAGAACAAACTAGCCCATTAGTAGAGTATTATGACAAAAAAGGTGTCTTAAGAACCGAAACCGTTAGTGTTGAAATCAACAGAATGGGAAAAGACGTGGCAGAAGATATCATTAAAGATATTAAGAAAGGTTAAGAGGGATTAGGGGATGACCTTAGCTGTAAGAACGTAGCAAACTACAGATAAGTAATGCCTTTAGGTATATTCCTCTTTATCATTTGAAGGAGACGAGTGAAAGTGGTAACCATTAAATCAAAAAAAGAAATCGAATTAATGAGAGAAGTATGCAAAGTAGTAGCAAAGGTTTATCAAGAGTTAGAACAAAAAATAAAACCGGGTATGTCAACCTGGGAACTAGACCAAATAGCAGAAAATAAAATGAGAAGTTTAGGAGCTATTCCAGCAGAAAAGGGGTATGATATCGGAATACGAGGCGTACCGCCTTTTCCTGCTTCTATTTGTGTATCGATTAATGATGAAGTTATCCATGGTATCCCATCGAAACAAAGAATATTAAAAGAAGGAGACGTAGTAAGCATTGATACGGTTGCTTTAAAAAATGGATATAATGGTGATGCAGCTAGAACCTTTATCGTAGGGAAAGCTTCCAAAGAAGCACAAAGGTTAGTTGAAGTTACAAAGCAAGCATTTTTTGAAGGTATTAAATATGCCAAAGTAGGAAATCGAATTGGGGACGTATGTCATGCCATTGGAGAATATGTAAATTCACAAGGATATTCCGTGATAAGAGAATTTCAAGGGCATGGTATTGGAAAAGAAATGCATGAAGACCCAGGTATTCCAAACTACGGAAAAGCAGGAAGAGGAATTCGTTTAGAACCAGGTATGACACTTGCCATAGAACCCATGGTAATTGCTGGAAAACCTAACATTTTAGAACTAGAAGATGGTTGGACAATTGTCACAGAAGATGGAAGTTTAGCAGCCCATTATGAAAATACAATTTTAATTACAGAAAAACAGCCAGAAATATTGACAATACTTTAAAATTGTTGTATAATACAATAGTTAAAAAGCAAAATAGCGATATTTTGCTCTAAAATCAGTGTTTAAGGCTCTTTAAGGAGGGAGAAAAATTGGCAAAAGAAGATGTGATTGAAGTAGAAGGAACGGTTGTAGAAGCCTTACCTAATACAAACTTCAAAGTAGAACTTGAAAATGGACATCAAATATTAGCCCATATATCTGGAAAATTAAGGATGAATTATATTAAGATTTTACCAGGCGATAAGGTTAAAGTGGAATTATCACCATATGATTTAACAAGAGGAAGAATTACTTGGAGAGCAAAATAAAAAAGTTAAAAATTAACCCAAATATGATTATTAAATATTCAGGAGGTGCAAAAAAATGAAAGTAAGACCATCAGTCAAGAAAATCTGTGACAAATGCAAAATCATAAAAAGAAAAGGTGTGATTAGAGTTATTTGTGAAAACCCTAAACACAAACAAAGACAAGGTTAATCCTTACCATTGTTAATAACACAAATTAGGTAGCGGCTGAAAAAATATCCAATTTGTGTTTAATATATGTCTTAAAACTTTAAAGAGACTTAGGGTAAACACTAAGTGCATTTCACCTTTATAAGATTTTAGGACAAACAAATAATAAAAATGAATTATATTTTGGAGGTGCAAAAAAATATGGCTCGTATAGCAGGAGTAGATTTACCAAAGGAAAAAAGAGTAGAAATAGGACTTACTTACATATATGGAATAGGCGTATCAAGTTCTAGAAAAATTCTTGCAAAAGCTGGTATTAATCCAGATACTAGAATTAAAGATTTAACAGACGACCAAGTAAATGACATTAGAAAAGTAATCGATGAAGCTTATACCGTTGAAGGTGATTTAAGAAGAGAAGTTGCTCTTAATATTAAAAGACTTACTGAAATTGGATGTTACAGAGGTTTAAGACATAGAAGAGGTCTTCCCGTTAGAGGTCAAAGAACTAAGACAAATGCTAGAACTAGAAAAGGTCCTAGGAAGCTTGTTAGTAAGAGCAAAAAATAATTAAAAATCGATTACAATCGGCATCTTGCACATTTTTGTTATCTAGTTCAAACTTCGACGTACCAACGTACGCCTTCAGCTTGAACCATCTAACAAAAATGCACAATATACCAATTCTAATCAATTTTAGTGAAGATGAATAATGATGAATAAAGATATTCAGAATAAAATTTTGAATAAGGAGGAAAAAAGCAAAATGGCTAAAAATGTAACAACAAAAAAAGTAGCTAGAAGAAATAGAAAAAACATTGAAAAAGGAGCGGCACATATTCATTCTAGTTTTAATAATACAATCGTTACAATTACAGATACACAAGGAAATGCAATTGCATGGGGAAGTGCTGGAGAACTAGGATTCAAAGGTTCCAGAAAAAGTACACCATATGCAGCAGGTCAAGTAGCAGAAACAGCTGCTAAAGCGGCTATGGAACATGGATTAAAATCAGTAGAAGTATTTGTAAAAGGACCTGGTTCAGGTAGAGAAGCAGCAATTCGTGCCCTTCAAACTGCTGGTCTTGAATTAAGTAGTATTAAGGACGTAACACCAATACCACATAATGGTTGTAGACCACCAAAAAGAAGAAGAGTTTAATAAAAAGAATAAAACAACTAACGTGTAAACGATTTAAAGTTGTAACCCTAAAGAAATGAAAGGAGTAAAAAAATGGCAAGATATAAAGACGAACAATGTCGTAGATGCCGTAGAGAAGGACAAAAATTGTTCTTAAAAGGTGAAAGATGTTATACCGATAAATGTAGTATATCAAGAAGAAATTATGCACCAGGACAACATGGACAAAAAAGAGCAAAACTTTCTGAATACGGAACACAATTAAGAGAAAAACAAAAAACAAAAGCATATTATGGAGTCGGAGAAAAACAATTTAGAAAATACTTTGAAATGGCTTCTAATAAAAAAGGAGTAACAGGTGAAAATCTATTACAAATATTAGAAAGCAGATTAGATAATGTTGTTTATAGATTAGGATTTGGAACTTCAAGAGCGCAAGCTAGACAATTTGTAAACCATGCACAATTCGAAGTAAATGGTAAAAAAGTTGATATTCCATCTTATTTAGTAAAAGCAGGAGATATTATCACAGTAAGAGAAAGCAAAAAAGATAATGCTACTATCAAAATAAATGTAGAAGAATCAAGTAAAAGACCAGTACCAGCATGGTTAGAGAAAAATACCGAAAAGCTAACTGGTAAAGTTATTAGATTAGCAGCTAGAGAAGATGTTGATATTCCAATCGAAGAACATTTAATAGTAGAGCTTTACTCAAAATAATAACAGTAAAAAGTAAAGAAAAAGATTTAATCAAAACTTTTAAAATTTTACTTAGGAAACCTGGGAAGGTTTTAAAAAGTTTGGGAAAAATATTCCTAAAATTTAGGAGGTAATAATGATAGAATTTGAAAAGCCAAATATTGAATGTCTAGAGGTTGATGATACAAATAATTATGCAAAATTTGTGTGTGAACCATTAGAAAGAGGTTATGGAGTAACAATAGGAAATTCTTTAAGAAGAATTTTACTTTCATCACTTCCAGGATGTAGTATAACAGGAGTAAAAATAGATGGTGTACTACATGAATTTTCTACCATACCAAACATTGTAGAAGATGTACCTGAAATTATTGTTAATCTAAAAAATGTTAGACTAAAATTTGATGAAAACGAAGAAAAAGTTTTAAGAATTGATGTTAAGGGGGAAGGAGAAGTTACAGCAGCAGACATCATTACAGATGGAACCGTTGAAATCTTGAACCCAGAATTACATATAGCAACCATTTCTGAAGGTGGAAGCTTAAAAATGGAAATGACAGCAGATAAAGGAAGAGGATACAATTCAGCAGAAAAAAATAAAAAACCAAATCAAGATATATCAGTACTTCCAATTGATTCTATCTACACACCAGTAAAAAAAGTCAACTATCAAGTAGAAAATACTAGAGTAGGGCAAATGGTAGACTATGACAAATTAGTAATTGAAGTATGGACAGATGGAAGTTTAAAAGCGCATGAAGCTTTAAGTTTAGCAGCAAAAGTAATGACAGGACATTTAGAATTATTTATTGATTTATCAGAAGCTACAAAAAATACGCAAGTTATGATTGAAAAAGAAGAATCAAAGAAAGAAAAAGTATTAGAAATGTCAATAGAAGAATTAGAATTATCTGTTAGATCTTTTAACTGTTTAAAAAGAGCAGGAATTGCAACTGTTGAAGACTTAACCAATAAATCTGAAACGGATATGATGAAAGTAAGAAATCTAGGTAAAAAATCATTTGATGAAGTAACAGCAAAATTACATTCATTAGGATTAGACTTTGCTTCAGAAGATGAGTAAACAAACAAGTTATAAAGGAAGGTGAAAAAATTGGCTACAAATAGAAAGTTAGGAAGAACAACAGACATAAGAATGGCAATGTTAAAAACATTAACAACCGATTTAATCATGCATGGAAAAGTAGAAACAACATTAGCTAGAGCAAAAGAAGTAAAAGCCATTGCTGACAGCATTATTTCACTTGCTATCAAAGAAAAAGACAATTTCGAAATGGTAGAAGTAAAAGTAATCAAAGCTAAATTAGATGCAAAAGGAAACAAAGAAACCGAATTAGTAAAAAGCAAAAATGGTAAAGAATACTTAAAAGTAGTAAAAGAAGAAACGACAGAAAAAAGACAAAAAGACATGCCAAGTAGATTAAATGCAAGAAGAAAAATCATGAGAAAAGTAAACAAAGTAAAAGATAGCGAAGGAAATAATATTGACTTACCATCAAAATTATTCAACGAAATTGCTCCAAAATACGCAGGTAAAAATGTAGGAGGATATACACGTATCATCAAAGCAGGACCAAGACGTGGAGACGGAGCAGAAGTTGCCATCTTGCAACTTATCTAAATAAAGAAAGCTTACCAAACTTAAAAATGGCAGGCTTTTTTATTTTTTGTGCATAATAGAGGACAGGTACCGAAGTAACCAAACGAACTTTTTGGGAGATAGGAAAGAGGAAGAAGAGTATTTAATTAGCAATGTTTTGAAATAAATCTAAAATAGATACTTTAAGTGCCGTAGCAAAGCCAAATACTTCAAAATCAGCGATAAATTTTTTTCCATTTTCTAATTTTGAAATGTCAGAACGACTAATTTGATATCCCATAACTTGCATTCTAGCACATAATTCTTCTTGGGTAATTTTGTTCTCTTTCCTAATTTTTTTTATGTTTTTCCCTGTGATATTAAAATTATCATTGAATTTTTTATTTTTTTGCATAATTTCCTCCTAAAAAATGTTCTTTTTTAGAACATTTTTATTGATTTTATAATAAAATGATGCTATAATTGTTCTATAATAGAACAAAAGGTAAACTAATAAATTAAGGTAGTATTAAAAAGAAAAGTGTGGAAGGGGAAACAAATGAAAAGAAAAATTGTAAAAAATCAAACAAATACGAGAGGAATTACATTAATAGCTTTAATTATAACTGTAATAGTCTTGCTAATACTTGCTGGGATAACAATTGCAACTTTAACAGGAGAAAATGGAATTTTAAAGAAAGCAATAAAAGCAAAACAAAATTCGACAATTGAAAACTATAAAGAAGAAATAAAATTAGAAATAATAGATGAGCAGGCACAAAGAAAGCTTCAAGAAAGTAAAGCTGTGTTTATAGTAACTTTAAAAGAGAGATTAGAAAATAAAGACTGGATAAAGGAAATTATTATGTGTGATGATAATTTTGAGGTTCAGGAAGATAAAACAAAAAATACAAAAATAATAGTAAATACAGTTGATAATTATCAGATAACAATAGATATAGATAATGATAAAATATTAGCAACTATTAAAGAAGGTATAGACTTAGATGTAGAAGTCATAACAATTAAATATAACGCGAATTTTGGAAATGCAGAAGATGTAGTACATAAATTAAATAAAGGGGCTATTTTTAGTTTTTGGGAAAATACATATACAAGAATTGGTTATAGTTTTGATGGTTGGTGTGAAGATAAATATGGAAATGGAAAAAGATATTTTCCAGGAGACAAAATAACAATTACAAAGGAAACTACGTTTTATGCTATATGGACTGAAAGAATAGAAGAAAGCATACTAAAGGGAATAGAAAAAATCAAAGAAAGTGGAAACCAAACTATAAAGGTAAATGGAAGAAATTATAATATGAACATATATTATTATAATGGAAATCAAATTTGGAATGAAAACAAAACTTTTGGGAGTATTAGTGATGTAGCTACTGCTAGTACAGAAGCAAAGAATATGGTGGTTGTAAAAGTAGATGGCGATTTAGAAATTGCAAATAATGTGACAATACAACCATATCATAATAATTATGGAGGACCTAAAGGATTTCTTATATATTGCACAGGAAGATTAACTAATAATGGAAAAATTATAAATAATTATGGTGCAAAAGCGACAGGAGAAGATGTATATTTATGGAAAAATAATTCTGGAAATTATGAATTTGTACCAGCAATTGGAGGAACTCGGTGGAGAGGGAGGAGAGCTCTTCTCAAAACATACATTTATAAATGGAAATCAAGGGACAAATGCTAATGTGGCTACAACAACTTCAGGTTCAGGAATAAAAAGAGCAACAGCTGGAGGAGGACGGAGGAGGAATAGGAGTAGCAAACGCTGAATCATCACAAAAAGGTTCTAGAGGAGGTACAGGTACTTCTTATGGAGCAGGAGGAGGAGGAGGAGGTACAGCTAGACATTCTAATGCGTATCAAGCATTTCCGATTAATGCTAATACAGTGATGGGAGGAAATGGAGCAATTCATGATGGATCATATGATATATTTCGTTGTGCTACTGGAGGAGGAGCTGGTTGTAATCCAGGTGAAGGAATAAAATCGCGAGATGCAATTTCTTGTAATAATGGAAATATAGGAACAGGTGGGCTTTTAGTTATATATGCTAAAGATTTAAATATAGGCACAGGTGCATCCTTTGTTTCAATTGGACAAAAAGGAGGAGATGCAGTAGCAAAACAAGGAGATAATACATCAACTCGTGGATCAGCTTCAGCAGGAGGTGCAGGTTCAGGAGGAGGTTCTATAAATATTTTTATAGAAAATATAACAATACCACAAAATACAACAATTTCTTCTTACATAAATGTTTCAGGAGGAGAAGGCGGAATAGGTAGTGGAGGAAATTGGAATGCAATAGGAGGAAGAGGTGGAACAGGAAGTGCTAATATAGGATATATAAATACAGGAGATTATAAACCTTATTTTAGTAATAATTAATTTATATAGAAAAATCACAAATTGAATAATATATCATATAATAGAACCATAGGAGGCTAGAACAATGGAATTTATCATAAATACCATTTTTTGGACACTTGCCATCTATGGTTTTTTTGAAATTGTAAAAACAATTATTAACTTATTTACATACACAAACTTTCAGTCAGATGGAATTTATTTAATCATAGCCGTAAAAAATCAAGAAGAAAAAGTAGAAGGATTTTTACGCTCAAGTCTATTTAAAATATTGTATGGAAAAGAAGATTATTTAAAAAATATCATAGTTGCAGATTTAAAATCAGAAGACAGAACCAAAGAAATTGCTAAAAAAATGGAAGCAGAATATGAATGTTTAAAAGTGACAACCTGGAAAGAATGCAAAGACATTATAGATAACGTAAATGAAACATAACCAACCTGGATGTCCACTTTAGGGACTGTCCCAGAAAGTCCCTCTCTCAGAAAGACCCTCAAAAAACCACTTGAAAAGATAGGAATTCTATGATAAACTTGTATTTACAAAAGGAGAGTGTAAATGGAAATCACAGGAGAGATACAAGCGATTATTTATAGAAATGAAGTAAATAGTTATACAATTGCAGAGTTTGAAACAGAGGAGGAAGTTACAACTGTGGTGGGGTATCTTCCTTTCATAAATGAAGGAGATACTTTAAAACTAATAGGAAAGTTTGTTGAACATAAAGAGTATGGTAGACAATTTAAGATTGATACGTTTGAAAAGATGATGCCACAAACAGTAGAGGCCTTGGAGAGATATTTAGCAAATGGAAAGATTAAGGGGATAGGCGAGGCTTTGGCAAAAAGAATTGTGAAAAATTTTGGGGAGGAAACCATACATATTTTTAAGTATGAACCTAAAAGATTAGCAGAAGTGAAAGGAATTTCGGAAAGTAGAGCTATTGAGATAGCAGAGGCTTTTATGCAAAATTGGGAGGTTTGGCAAATTGTAGGTTTTTTGGAGCGATTTGGAATCGGTGCAGAACATGCTAAAAAGGTTTTTGACTTGTTGGGAACAAATGCAATTGAACAAATTGAAGCAAATCCATATTTGTTGATTGATATTACGAGAGGTGTGGATTTTAAACAAGTTGATAAAATGGCATTAAATTTAGGGATGAACTATGATAATGATAAGAGAGTAACAAGTGGAATTAAGTATGGCTTAATTAGAAGCACTTATAATGGACATACTTGTGTGTTAAAAGATAATTTGGTGGAATTTGTAATCAAGCTTTTGGACGTATCAACTGAAAACGTAGAAGATGGCTTGATTAATTTGAGGGTAAAAAATGAAATTGTAGTAGAAGATAGAGAGGGAGAAGATTTTATTTATTTAACTAACTTCTTCGACAGCGAGGCAGAGATTGCAATTAGAATAGGCCGTTTGCAAGTGGCTAAAAATGTAAAACAAGTGGATAACATAGAAAAAGAACTAAAAAAACTAGAAGAAATGGCGAAAATAGAATTATCTGAAAAACAAAAAGAAGCAATAAAATTAATCAATGAAAATAATGTCACAATCATAACAGGTGGACCAGGTACAGGAAAAACTACTATCATAAAAACGATTATAGATATTTATGAAGAAAAAGGAAAAAAGGTAGTGCTTTGTGCACCAACAGGAAGAGCAGCCAAACGAATGACTGAAACGACAGGAAAAGAGGCATCTACTTTGCATCGATTATTAGAAATAGGAAAAATTGATGAGGATAGTTTATACAAAAATACTTCTAATTATGAAGGAGCACCAATTGATGGCGATTTAATTATTGTAGATGAAATGTCTATGGTAGATATGTTTTTAATGAATTATTTGTTAAAATGTATTTATCAAGGAACGAAACTGGTATTAGTTGGAGATGAGGACCAATTAGCTTCTGTAGGACCTGGTAGTGTACTTAAAGATTTAATTCACTCAGAACAGGTTGCTACGATCCATTTAGACAAAATTTTTAGACAAGCAGCCAAAAGTAAAATTGTCTTAAATGCTCATAGGGTAAATCAAGGAGAAAGATTTTTGAAAAAAGGAGAAGACGCTTTAGAAGAGGAAATGCAACAGGACTTCTTTTTTATTCAAGAAAGTTATCAAGACAAAATGCTAGAAGAAGTAATTTCTTTATGTACAGGAAGGCTGCAAAACTATGGAAATTATGATTTTTTCCAAAATATACAAGTATTATCGCCAACCAAAAAAGGAGCTTTGGGGACCAGAGAATTAAACAAAGCCTTGCAAGAAAAGTTAAATCCCAATGTTGACAATTTGCCAGAAAAAGCAAGCATGGGGGCGATTTTTAGAGCTGGGGATAGAGTTATGCAAATAAAGAACAACTATGATATCTTTTGGGAAAAAGAAGTGGAAGGCAAAAAGGAAGTAGGAAGCGGTGTATTCAACGGAGAAATAGGAACCATAACCAAAATAGACGAAATAGAAAAACAAGTAGAAATTAGATTTGATGATGAAAAAGTAGCTTGGTATGAATTTTCTGATTTAGACCAAATTGAGCACAGTTATGCCATAACAATTCATAAATCACAACGGAAGTGAATTTGACGTAGTAATCATGGTACTTCCACCAGCTTCTCCTATGTTACTTACTAGAAATTTATTATATACAGGAATTACTAGAGCCAAAAAGCTTTTAGTAATTGTGGGAATTGACAAAGTAGTTGAAATGATGATACAAAATGTTGAAATCAAGAAAAGAAACACAGGTCTAGAATATAAAATGAGACAAGTGAGACAGTAAGGACAGGTCTCATTTGTCTCATTTTACTGACTTAAACTATAAATTCCAACTAAATTGTAAAAAATGTAAAAAATTGTCGAAATATGCGATGAAAAAAATTGCAAAGTTTATGCATTTGTTGTATAATGGAAAATACAATAAATATTATATAATTTAAAAAAATAAAAAGGAGGTGGAAAATTGCCAAGAATAAGTAGAAAATCATTAGAAAATATAGTATGCCATCATATGGTACAAGGAATTAACAAAGAAAATATCTTTAAAACAAAAGAGGACAAAACAAAGTATTTAACATTATTAAGAAAATATTATTCGAAATTCAAAGTAAATATGATAGCCTATTGCATTATGGATAATCATGTACATTTGTTAATGCATACGGAAAAAACGCAAAATATTAGCGAGTTTATGAGGCAAGTTAATTCAATTTATGCAATGGATTACAACAGAAGAAAAGATAGAGTTGGATATGTATATCGAAATCGATTTAAGTCAGTTCCCATTATGACAAGGGAGCAAATGTATAAATGCATTAAATATATTCATATGAACCCAGTAAAAGCGGGAATAGTAAAGGATGAAGCAAAATATAATTATTCATCTTATAATGATTATTTAAATCAAACAGGTTTTATCAATGAAAAAGTTTTAGAATTCGTTTTTAGTTCTTCCAAAAATTATATCGAAAAATTCCAGAAGATAGAGTATGAAGATTTAAACTTGGAACAAGAAAGTGTTAATATAAAGAAAATATATGAAAACTTCTTGGCTCGAGAGGGAATTGAAGCTTCAGAAATGAAAAAAAATAAAATACTACTGGATAAATTCATTTATTATTTAAATACTAATAGTTATCAATACACAAAGACTGAAATTGCCAAACTCTTACATATAAGTAGAGCTACGTTTTATAGATTAATGCCCCATTAAAAAGCAACAAATGAAACTTGTACACTAGAGAAGTTCTTGCCCTTGTTCCTTTTCTATTAATAAAATGAGACAAATGAGACCTGTCCCTACTGTCTCATGGAAGGAGGAAAATAAATTTTAAACCAAATTATCAATCTAATTTATCCACCTACTTGCGGAATATGTGGAAAATTCAATCGAAATTTTTTATGCAATAAATGTCAAATTCTTTTAGAGAAACAAGCTAAATCTGAAATTCAAAAAATCGCACAAAGCCATAGAAACCAAAAGAATCCAAAAAACCAAAATAGTCAGAATAATCCATTTTATTATCAAAAACACTTATATATTTTTGAATATCAGGGAACCATAAGAAAACTTCTTATTCATTATAAATTTAAAGACCAATCTTATTTATATATGACCATTGTAAATTTTTTGTTAAAAGATAAAAAATTCTTTCAAATTTTAAAATCTTATGATACAATAATACCAGTTCCAATAAGTAAAAAAAGAAGGAAAGAAAGAGGGTATAACCAAAGTGAGTTAATCGCTAGGGAAATAGCCAAAAGAACGCAGATTCCTTACCAGAATCAATGCCTTTTTAAGACCAAAAATATTGTGGAACAAAGTAAATTAAAGAAAGAAGAAAGACAAAAAAATATACAAGGGGTATATGAATTGCACAATTCACAAATACTAGAAAATAAAAAAATTTTATTGGTGGATGATATTTACACAACAGGCAGCACAGTAAATGAGTGCTGCAGAATTTTAAGACAAGCAAATCCAAAGAAAATAGATGTATTTACCATTGCAAAAGATTAAAAAACCGAAAAGCTAAAAGCTCAGTCTTTAGTGGCTTCAACGTCCTGAGTGGTTTTCTTTAGCTCTTTAGGTTTCGATAGAAAGGATGAAATAAAAATGGAAGATTTAGTAGAAAGCATATTAGATTATGTAAGGTCAGATTACACAGACTATGCCATTATGATAAATGGAGAGTGGGGGTCAGGAAAAACCCACTTTTGGAATAACAAAATTAGAAAGAAAATTGAGTCACTACAATTAAATGGAAAAAGATATACAACTATTTATATGTCTTTATATGGAATATCCAACCTAGAAGAAATCAGTAAAAAAATATTCATTGAAACCACGCAACTAATGGATAAAAATTTAAGAAAATTTATGGATGCTAATGGACAAACAACCATCCCCGAATATGCGAAAACAGGAATTGATATGGCAAACTTTTTTGGTGTTACACAAAATGGGGATAGAGTAGACTATGGCGAATTTTTTTCCACAGATGATAAGGTCTTATGTTTTGATGACTTAGAAAGAGCCAATGTAGACGTTATCGACATTTTGGGTTATATCAATAATTTCGTAGAACATGACCACATTAAAACCATCATTATTTGTAATGAAAAAGAACTTTCTACTAAGTTAAAAAGTTCGAATCTTGAGATGAAAACCTTTATTGCTACTTATCTTTTGGATAAACAAGATGAACTAAATAAATCAGACAAACCAATGGTAGAAAAAATTCAAGAAAAGATTGAACATGTTTTTGACAAAGCCAATGATTATGAAAGAATTAAGGAAAAGCTAATTGGAGAAACCTTTGAATATGCACCAAAATTTGATTATATCATCAATGGAATTCTAATGCGTTATGAAAATAATCCAGACTTAATTCGCTTCTTACGTGAAAATACGGGGCTTATTATCTCTACCTTTAACAAAAGTGGAACTAGAAACTTAAGAATTTTGAAACATGCCTTAAATGATTTTAAGAAAATTTATGAGATGGTAAATAAATCATATCCAAACACAAACCATAGAGTCATGCAAACAATGCTAATCTTTACCATTGCGATTTCCTTTGAAATTAAAGCAGGAAAAATAACCAAAGACAAATTTATCAACATTAAGGACAATGAAGAATATAAGTCAATTTTGGTATCTTCTAGAATATTAATGGATAACAGACAGTTCTACATTAAAGAATTTGATAATAACTATTACTATAACTTTAAATCCGAATATCGTTTCTTTAAATTTATAGAATTTTATATTAGAACCCGTATTTTTGATATGAAATTATTTAAGGACAATATGGAAACCATTAGAAATACAGTAGATACAGAGAATTTACCAGGTTATAAAAGACTACTTACCGAAGAATACTGGAAAATTTCAGATGACCAATTTAGTGGCGTTATTGGAGAGGTAATGGATGACGTAAAAGAAGGAAAATTAACTTTAATTGATACCGTAAAATTATTTGCGTATTTTAGTTACTTTTCTAGAAAAGGTCTCATTGAATATGATTTAAAAACGTTGAAAAGTGTATTTTTTAATGGGATGAACATTGCTTCACTAACTTCTAAGTATTGTGACAATCCAAAAGAAGAATTAGGAAAAATAGCAATCGAAGAAGTAGAAGAAGATATGGAGGATATCTTAAAACATTTTAATATGTTAAATGAACAGTTGCTAGACAAAATGTACAAAGAAAAAGCAGAAGACGTTATGAAATGTATTCCTATGAAAATGGAACAATTCTATGAAAAATTTGATAAAGAGTGTATGGAAATTCCAATCTTTAAATATTATGACCCATTTCAATTGTTCCAAAGAATTTCTTGTGCTAGCAACGAAGATATTGTGCTAATTAAGGAGAAACTAACCGATAGAGCCAATCGTCACACAAAACAAATTGAGCCAGAGATGAAAAATATTAAACAATTGAAACAAATTATTGATGATTATCTAAAAGGAAAAGACCCAACGATTAAGATTGTTATGTTAAAAGAGTTTTCAAAAGAAATGGGTTATATTTTAGATAAATACAAAGTGGGTTTTTTGACGAAAAAAGAGGATAGAGTGAGTGAAGAAGAGGAAGAGTAAAAATGGAAAAAGCGTATGACAAAGCCAAATACTTAAAGCTATTGAGCAGAGAATATAAAAATATCAATGAAGTAGCAGAAGAAATCATTAATTTGCAAGCTATCCTTAATTTGCCAAAAGGAACGGAGATATTCTTAAGTGATATCCACGGAGAATATGAGCCATTTGTGCATATTTTGAACAATGGAGGAGGCATTATTAAGAGCAAAATCAATGACATTTTTGGCAATACCATTAGTGAGAAAGAAAGAGCCATGCTTGCCACCTTAATCTATTACCCGAAAGAAAAACTAAAATTAATGAAACGTGAGATACCAAATTTAGATGAGTGGTACACCATAATTTTATCTAGGTTAATTGAAGTCGCAAGAAGAGTAAGTTCTAAATATACAAGGTCAAAAGTGAGAAAAGCGATTAACAAAGACTTTGAATACGTGATTGATGAATTATTACATGCGCAAGCAAAGGATGAAAGCGATAAAGAAAGATATTATAAAGCCATTATCAAGAATATCATAGACCTAAAACAAGCAGAAGCTTTTATTATTGCTATTTGTAATTTAATCAAAACAATGGCAATTGACCATTTGCATATTATTGGAGATATTTTTGATAGAGGAGAGCATCCAGATTTAGTAATAGAAGAATTAAAAAAATTCCATAGCATTGATTTACAATGGGGAAACCACGATATTTGTTGGATGGGAGCAAGCCTTCGGAAATAAGGCTTGTATTGCTAATGTCGTTAGAAATTGTGCTAGATACAACAATATGGGAATTTTAGAAGAAGCTTATGGCATTAATACAAGACCACTTTCTACTTTTGCAACACAAATGTATCAAGATGACCCTTGTACAAATTTTAAACCCAAAACTTATAATGATAATAAATATGACAATACCGATAAAGCCATTATTGCTAAAATTCATAAAGCCATAACCATTATCCAATTTAAATTAGAAGCACAACTTATTCAAAAACACCCAGAATACCAATTAGATAATCGACTTTTGTTGGATAAAATGAATTTAAAAGAAGGCTATGTCATTTTAGATGGCAAGAAATATCCATTAAGGGATACCTATTTTCCAACTTTAAATCTGAATAACGTTTATCAATTAACAGAAGCGGAAGAGGAAATTGTAGAAAGACTATGTGAGTCTTTTAAGCATAGTGCAAAATTACAAGAGCATATGAAGTTTATTTATCAAAAAGGAGAACTATATACTAAATTTAATGCCAATTTATTGTTTCATGCTTGTATTCCGATGGAGGAAAATGGAGAATTTCGAGAAGTAGAATTTTTAGGGGAAAAAGTAAAAGGCAAGGAATATTTAGATAGAGTAAATGAAGCCATTAAAAAAGTTTATTTTCATCCAGAAAGACAAAAACAAGAGGAACTAGACGTTATGTGGTTTTTGTGGCTTTCGCCCAATTCTCCATTTTTTGGAAAAAGCAAAATGTCTACCTTTGAAGCTTATTTTATTGAGGACACAGAAACACACAAAGAAGAAAAAAATCCGTATTTTTATTTGTCTGCCAAAGAAGAAATTTGTCAAAAAATTTTCAAAGAATTCGGACTTGAAAAGCAAGAAGCCCATATTGTAAATGGCCACATACCAGTCAAAGCAAAAGACGGAGAAAGCCCAATTCGTGCCAATGGAAAGTTATTGGTGATTGATGGTGGTTTTGCCAAAAGTTATCAAGAAAAAACAGGAAATGCTGGCTACATATTAACTTATAATTCATATGGCTTATTATTAAGTCAAAATAAGCCGTTTGAGTCAGTCGAAAAGGCCATCAAAGAAGAAAAAGATATCATTTCTGAAATTGTGGTAAAAAAGACAGGCGTAATTAGAAAGACAGTAGGAGATACGGATATTGGATACAAATTAAAAAGTCAAATAGAGGACTTGCTAGAATTATTAAAATTTTACGAAACTGGACAATTAAAACAAATTAACTAATTTTTTTATTTTTATGCATAATTTTTTTCCTTTTAGTCATAATAAAAATATAAACAAAAAAATGACGAGGAGGAAGATTATGAAGGCAACTGGCGTTGTAAGAAGAATAGATGACTTGGGAAGAGTGGTTATCCCAAAGGAAATAAGAAAAACATTGAGAATTAAAGAAGGAGACCCATTAGAGATATTTACAGATAGAGAAGGTCAAGTAATATTAAAGAAGTATTCTCCAATTGGTGAGCTTTCAGAATTTGCAGCAGGTTATGCAGAAACATTATCGAAGACCACAGGGCATATTGCTTGTATTACGGATAAAGATACGATTATTGCCGTATCTGGAGGTTCTAAGAAGGAATTTTTAGAGCAAGATATTAGCCAAGAGTTAGAGCAACTTATGGAGGATAGAGAAGTTTATACGAGTAAGGAAAATAGCAATATGGCTATGCCAATTACGAAAAATGATAGTCAAGAAAGAAAAAATAATGCACAAGTAGTATATCCAATTGTTTCTAATGGAGATACGATTGGTACTGTCATTTTAATGGCAAAAGAACCAAATGGTCAAATGAACGAGGTAGAAAAGAAAGTAGCACAATCAGCAGCGACATTTTTAGGTAGCCAAATGGATATATAAAAGTAAAAAACACATTTTAAACTCTTTTTTAGAGATTTAAGAAATGTGTTTTTTGTTGTCTTTAATATCGGTAATACCTACTAGATAATCAATAGAAGTATGATAGTATTTGGCTAAGGTGATTAGATGCTGGATGGGATGGTTCGATTTCCTTGTTCATATTCTGAATAATATTGCTGAGAAATTCCTAATAGTTCGGCAATGTCTTTTTGGTATTTGTCATTGTCTTCTCGTAAGTCTTTAATTCGATGAAATTTCATGCTTACCTCCTGAAAACTTGCACGCATAAGTGTAAATAGCACAAGTCATTTTACTTTTTTATTGTAACAAAAAAATAGAAAACACTATGAATTTACACGAAAAATTATGTGCAGACAAATAAATATTAAATTTTTGAAAAAACAATAAAAGAACTATTGAAAAAAATAATTGGTTATGATATAAAGAGTATGAATAAAAGCAAAAGAGGAGGAAGAAAAGTGAAAGGAAACGAAAAGAAAATGATAGCAATTTTAGTTGCTATTACAGTTGTAGTAATTATCATAGCCATTATGATGAACGCCAATAAGGCAAAAGAGGAAAAAACACAAGATGAGGCAGGAGTAGAGGAAAGCACAGTTAGTCTACTAGAAGATGGGACCTTATTAAACAATAGTGACAAGTTGCATGAAACTAAAAAATTTGAAGGGATGGAAATTGGAGAAATTCAATTGACGGAAAAAGAGGGAGAAACAGAATTAATAGCAACGGTTACCAATATTTCAGATATTGACCAAGGAGACTATCCTGTTATTGTAAAAATGTTAGACAAAGAAGGAAATGAAATAACAACAATGAACGCTTATATAGGAAAATTAAAGGCAGGAAAGAGTACAAAGGTTAGTTCAAGTGCAACTTTTGACAGTACTAATGTTTATGACTTTACGATTACCAAAAAATAAAAGAATAAAAATCAAGAGAATACTTCTATTTTCTTGATTTTTTCGATTATCTAAGGTATAATTTGAAAAAGAAAATAAAAACTAAAGGAGAAAGTAAATGAAAGCAATCGAAATTAGAAACAAATACCTAAACTTTTTTAAAAACCATGGGCATAGTATCATACCATCTGCACCATTAATACCAGAAAACGACCCATCTGTACTATTTACAACAGCTGGGATGCAGCCGTTAGTTCCCTATTTATTAGGCGAAAAGCATCCAGAAGGAACGAGACTTACTGATTATCAAAAATGTGTCAGAACCAATGACATTGAAGAAGTTGGCGACAACCGCCACTTAACTTATTTTGAAATGCTTGGAAATTGGTCTTTAGGAGATTACTTTAAAGAAGAATCCATTAGTATGAGTTATGAATTTTTAACCAAAGAATTGGGAATTCCAGTAGAAAAATTATCTGTTACCTGTTTTGCAGGAGACGAGGATTGTCCCAAAGACACCATTTCAGCAGAAATTTGGAAAAAAGCAGGAATACCAGAAGAAAGAATTTACTTTTATGGGAAAGACGACAACTGGTGGATAGCAGGAGAAGAAGGACCATGTGGACCAGATACAGAAATGTTTTATGATACAGGAAAACCAGCCTGCTCAGCAGATTGTCAACCATCTTGTGACTGTGGCAAATACGTTGAAATTTGGAATAATGTATTTATGGAATATTTTAAAGACAAAGACGGTTATTCAAAATTAGAGAAAAAGAACGTAGACACTGGTTTAGGACTAGAAAGGATGACCATGCTGCTACAAGGAAAGGAAACCCCATTTGACACCGAGTTATTTTTACCAATTATGCAAAAATTAGAACAACTACAAAAATTAGACTTGATAGAAAGCAGAAGAATTATTGCAGAGCATTTGCGTTCTAGTATGATGATAATTTCAGATGGTGGAAGACCAAGTAACTTAGATAGAGGGTATGTATTAAGAAGATTGATTAGAAGGATGATAAGGCACCTAAATAAATTACAAATTGATTTAAACGAACTATCCACACTAATCGATATAAATGTGGAAAACTTAAAGGAAATGTATCCAGATTTAGAAAAGAACAAAGAACTAATAAAAAGTGTTATCTTAGAAGAAAAAGACAAATTTGTAAAGACACTAACGCATGGGGAAAGAGAATTTGAAAAGGAAATTAAAAAGTTAGAAACTTCTGGAGTCAAAAAAATTGCAGGAGAAGTAGTATTCAAATTATATGATACTTATGGATTTCCACCAGAAGTAACCAAAGAACTAGCCCAAGAAAATGGCTATCAAGTAGACTTAAAAGAATTTGATGCATTATTTAAAAAGCATCAAGAAAAATCAAGAATGGGAGCAGAACATAAATTCAAAGGTGGACTAGCAGAAAACACAGAAGAAACAGTTGCTTACCATACAGCTACTCATTTGTTAAATGCTGCTTTAAAACAAGTCATTGGAAAAGATGCTCATCAAAGAGGCTCTAATATTACAGTAGATAGGATGCGTTTTGATTTTAATTGTGACCATAAACTAACAGAGGAAGAAAAGAAAGCGATTGAAGATTTAGTCAATCAATGGATACAAGAAGGGCTAGAAGTAACCAAACAAGAAATGAAAAAAGAAGAAGCCCTTAAATCAGGGGCAGAGTGCATGTTTATTGAAAAATATCCAGATATAGTAACCGTTTATAGCATAGGAAATGTATCGAAAGAATTATGCGGAGGACCTCATGTGCAAAACACCAAAGAATTGGGAACTTTCAAAATAAAGAAAGAAGAAGCTAGTTCATCAGGTATTAGAAGAATTAAAGCAATTTTGAAGAGGGATTAGGGGGACAGTCTTTAAGTGAATTTCCCCAATCAAACCCGGAACTAGTGGGGAAAAGAAAGGAAAAAATAAAAATGGAAGATTGTTTATTTTGTAAAATTATCAAGGGAGAAATACCTTGTAAGAAAGCGTATGAAGATGAGGAGATATTAGCATTTCATGATATTAATCCAGCAGCTCCTATTCACATTTTAGTGATACCAAAAAAACATATTACTTCCCTTGCTCATTTGGAGGAGAAGGACGAAAAAATAGTAGGAAGAATTTACGGTGTGATTAATGAAATTGCTGAAAAAAATGGATTTAAAGAAGATGGCTATCGTGTTATTGTGAATTGTGGCAAAAATGGAGGGCAAGAGGTAATGCATTTACATTTCCATCTATTAGCAGGAAGACCACTTGGCGAAAAAATTGTCTAAAAAGTGTACACTTTTCGTTGGATATGTGATATAATTAATACAGAGGTAAAAATAAAGGAATACGGAGGGAAAAGATATGTTTGAGAGTAAATATAGTAAAGTATTAACGGTAATATTAGTCATTGTTATTATTGCTATTATTGGGTTATTGGGATTTTTAGGTTATGACTATTATCAAAATTATAGTGTAACAAAGGATACTTCGGATTTTGTAGATAATTTCCAAGGGGATATTACAGGAGAGGAACCAACAGATAATGGACAAGTAGCAACGCCTAACGAAAATACCAGTAATCCATTTGACCAAATAAAAGATGCAGAGCAGTCTTCATCTAATGCATCTCAAAAGAAAATGTATAAAGGTTTTGGGGTTTTAGGAACCATGGAAATACCAGCTACCAACTTTAAATATCCAGTTTTAGAAAAAGTAACAAAAAAATCAATTGAAACAGCAGTAGCCTTTTTATATGGAAATGGTTTAAATCAACCAGGAAATAGCGTAATCATTGGTCATAATTATAGAAATGGGTTATTCTTTTCAAATAATAAAAAGTTAAATATTGGAGATAAAATATTTATTACCGATAATGCAGGAAATAAAGTAAGTTATACAATTTACAATAAATTTGAAACGACACCAGAAGATACTTCTTTTTATCAAAGAGATACAGGAGGAAAACCGGAAGTAACTTTATCTACTTGTACAGATGATAGTAGTGCAAGGTTGATTATATGTGCTAGAGCAGAATAGAAGCAAGAGAGAGCAATTTCTTTTGCTTCTTTTGTTTTAATCTCGTAATTTCCCTTTTAATCTTTTAAAATTCAGCCCAAAACACTTGAAATTTTATGTAAATTATGATAAAATAGAAAAGTCTATAAAGGAGGAAAATTATGGGTTTTTTGGATTTTATGAAGAAAATTTTTTTAGAAAAAGAAAACAATAATGGAAATTATCTAG
This sequence comes from uncultured Clostridium sp., assembly GCA_947574235.1. Classification (GTDB taxonomy): domain Bacteria; phylum Bacillota; class Clostridia; order TANB77; family CAG-508; genus CAG-269. The sequence goes on from CANPIU010000009.1 coordinate 26,667, forward strand.
CACTAAATGAAGACAATTTGCCACAAAATCAACAAGTAAAAGAAAGTTATTTAGGATTAGAAGAAGACCTTACGGTAAGTATTGCAAAGATAAAACAAAGAATTATGGCAATTAAAATTTACTATCCAGAAGAAGCGGAGAAAATAGAGGAAGAAATAAGAGCGTTAGAAGAATATATGGAAAACTATGAAGAAGTAGATTTAGAAGCACAAAATAATATTAATAGTAGGTATCAAAATATTAAAGAACGTTTTCAAAACTTTCAAAAAACTAGTGAAGAAAGATTTTTATTTAGTGAAGTAAAAAGGTTACATATACAACTAGATAAAATGTTCTTTGGAGAAGAAGATAAAGAACACACCATAACAGATGAAAAAATTGAACAATTAGAACAAAATTTACAGGTATTAGATAAAAATAAAACGAAATTTACAGAAATGAAACAACAACAATATATTAAGGAAATTATAGATGCTAGATATCGATTAAAATGTTGTAAAATGGCGAATCAAGATAATTCAATCAATCTTTTTGAGTATGCACCAGAAGTAGAAAAGATTTTTTATGCCAATCTTTTTGTACAAGATATTCAAGATATGTATGATAAAATTGAAAGAATTAAATTTTTGTACAAAATAGAAGGTTTAGAAATATCATTAGAAGAACAAGAAAAAGTTTTAGACTCATTAATCCCGTCGATAATCGATGCTTATACGCAAGAAGAGGAAAGAACTATTACAGACATTTTTAGAGATTCTGATACTATGGAGCGCTATATTCAAATAGCAGGAGATTTACGTGATAAATTAACACATATACATAACAATATTCAAGAAGAAAAAGATAAAATAGAGGAAGAAAGAAAAACTCAGCAAGAACAAGAATATTATAAGAATATGCAAGAAGAAGATATGTTAAAAAAGATAAGAGAATTAGAAAGCGATAGTCTTACTACAACAGATGCTTACAAAGCTATCTTAGAATATGAAAAAGAGATTGCACAAGCAAAAGGATTATTAGAGGATGAAAGTACTATGTGCTTAGAGGATATTGAGGTTTTTAGAATAGAAAACAAAGACATTTCAAAATATTGGCTAATGGCAAAAGAAAGTGGAGTAAAAATTAATATATTTCCTAGTGTAGATAATCGGAAAAAAAGGCACATTAGTGGCAAAACCAAGAGAAGAAGAACTTGAATTACCTGAAATAAAGTATAATGTAAATGGTGGATGGAATAGATATACAGCTAAACAAATGGAGGAAATGTATAGAAATTATACTTTTAATATAGCTTTAATAAGGTATTTACAAAAACAACATTTAGACGAAAACATAGGATTTGATGAAGATTTTTGTGCATGGGCATATCCTAGTAAAATTCAAGCTGAAAGAATTAAAATGGATAAAAATTGTCATCAAATTATAAAAGAAAAGAAAGATAAGCCAGTAAACGAAGTGAAATTTTGTATTGAAATGCCCTATTTAAGACCTATGATACCAATTTTAGAAAGATTAAAAAAAGAAGGCATAGAATATTATGTGCCACCAATTGACGAAGATACCATAAAATATCATCCAACTAAAAAGATTTATATGAATCGAGAAGACCTAGAAAGATATCGAGAGAAAGTACATAGTGAAATTTCAAATGGAACAAAAGGTGTTGTAAAATTAAAATTAGAAGATGTTAACCAAGCACACTTAATATTGGGAGATTTTCCAGAACAATTCTTAGGTAGATTTTCAAGATAAAAGTAAAAGGAATTTTCAAAATTCCTTTATTTTTTTTGTCAAATTGTATATAATAAAAAACAAGAGGAAGAGGTGGACAAAGTGAACAAAAAGCAAGCAAAAGAAAGAATAGAAGAATTAAGAAAACAAGTGGAATACCACGCTAAAAAATATTATGATGAAGATAAACCAGAAATATCAGACTTTGAATATGATATGTTAATGGTAGAATTAAGAAACCTAGAAAAAGAATTTCCAGAACTTATAACCAAAGACTCACTAACACAAAAAGTAGGAGGAAATGTAAAAGAGGGGTTCCAAAAAGTTACCCATGAAGTACCTTTGCAAAGTCTGCAAGACGTATTTAGCATCGAAGAAGTAAAAGATTATATAGAAAAAATAGAGCAAAAAGCAGAAGAAAACAACATAAAGCAAGTAACTTATGTAGTAGAAACCAAAATAGATGGGCTATCAGCAGCCTTAGAGTATAAAAATGGCCAATTTGTAAGAGGAGCAACCAGAGGAAATGGAGCGGTAGGAGAAGACGTTACAAGAAATCTACAAACGGTAAAGACTATCCCTAAGAAACTAAAAGACCCAATTGATATCATTGTTAGAGGAGAAGTTTTTATCGCTAAAAGTGACTTCGAAAAAATGAACCAAGAAAGAGAAGAAAATGAAGAAGAATTATTTGCTAATAGTAGAAACGCAGCAGCAGGTTCTCTAAGACAATTAGATAGTAAAATAACGGAAAAAAGACCGCTTGATATCTACATTTTTAATGTACAAAAAATAGAAGGCAAAGAATTCCATTCTCACTATGAAGAACTAGAATATTTAAGCAAGCAAGGCTTTAACGTAAATCCAGTACGTATCTACTGTAAGACAAGGCAAGAAATAGAAAAAGCTATCCAAAAAATTGGAGAAGAAAGAGAAACTTTAACCTTTGGAATTGATGGAGCAGTAGTAAAAGTAGATGACTTGAAATTTCGAGAAATTTTAGGAACTACAGCTAAAACACCTAGATGGGCAGTAGCCTATAAATATCCACCAGAGAAAAAAGAAACGAAATTAAAAGAAATTGTATGCCAAGTAGGAAGAACAGGTGTTATCACACCAATGGCCATACTAGAACCTGTAAAAATAGCAGGTTCTACAATTTCCAAAACGACCCTGCATAATGAAGATTTCATCAAAGAAAAAGAACTAAAAATTGGAGATACGGTTGTCATACAAAAAGCAGGAGACGTTATACCAGAAATTGTAGCCGTCAAAAAAGAAAAAAGAACAGGAGAAGAAGTACCATTTGACATGCCAACAACTTGTCCTGTCTGTGGAGCACCAGCTATTAGAGAAGAAGGAGAAGCAGCTATTCGTTGCACAGGAATAGAATGCCCAGCGAAACTATTTAGAAACTTAGTACACTTTGCCTCAAGAGAAGCGATGAATATTGATGGCTTAGGCGAAAATATCATAGCGCAATTATTAAGAAAAGAGTTAATTAAAAACATTGCCGATATTTATATGCTAAAATTAGAAGATATTGCTTCTTTGAAAAAAAATGGTCAAAAATTTGCACAAAACTTAATAGACAGTATCAATAAGAGCAAAGAAAACGATTTGCATCGATTGATTACAGCTTTAGGAATTCGTCATGTAGGAACAAAAGCCTCTAAATTATTAGCTAGAAAATACAAAAATATAGACAACTTAATGGTAGCAGAATTGGAGGACTTAAGTGCTATTAATGACATAGGACCAATCGTAGCTAGTAGTATCCGAGAATTTTTTCAGCAAGAACAAACCAAAGACTTAATCGAAAAACTAAAAAAAGCAGGAGTCAATATCCAAGCCAAAGAAGAAGAAAATAGTGACAATCGCTTTGAAGGAAAAACCTTTGTCTTAACAGGAACCTTAGAGAAATATACCAGAGGAGAGGCTAGTAATCTAATCGAAAAATTTGGCGGAAAAACCTCAGGAACGGTATCAAAAAAAACAAGTTATGTCTTAGCAGGGGAAGAAGCAGGAAGTAAACTTACCAAAGCACAAAACTTAGGAGTTACCATCCTAAGCGAGGCAGAATTTGAAGAAATGCTTCATTAGTTTTTCCCTTTCTGGGACAGGCACTAAAATGGACATTTGTCCATTTTAGTGCCTGTCCCAGAAAGGGACGAGCGAAGAGGAAGGAGAGAAGAGATGGAAGATTATACGTTTGAGAAAATGTGGGAAGATTTAAGAAATGGTTATCAGATTTATTATACTTATGTGGGAAATCGCTATTTGCTTTTTAAAACAGCGGAAAATTGCTATACACAGAAATTGCTTTCAGACCATAAGAAAAATCCACAACCTAAAATGTTGATGCTAACTTTGAAGAGAGTGAAGGAAATGTTTCCTGATATGGAGCATATTGAATATAAGCTGTCAAATGACTTAAATATCAATACTTAAAATTGAAAATAGGAGGATTTGTCAACGATTTGTCAACCACACATAAGTTAAGGAAATATAAAAAATTAAAATAAAACAAAATATAATAAACAGTTTCTTGCAAGATACTAATTTAATTAATATACGAAGATATAGTAAAATATAATAAAATTAAATTAGTGAACATAAGGATGAAGGAACTTTGTTATGTATGCTCTAATTTTTGACGGATATTTTAAAGGAAAAGATTGAATTGCTTATTCAATAATTGTAGGAGGTAAAATGGACTTTTTAATTATATTCATAGAAGGCATTGTATCTTTTTTATCACCATGTGTATTACCAATGCTACCAATGTATGTATCTTATTTTGCAGGACAAGATAAAGATTTGAAAAGAACGATTATCAATTCTTTGGGATTTGTTTTTGGATTTACTATTGTTTTTGTAGTATTAGGTATATTTGCTAGTACATTAGGAAAAATAGTAACAGTTAATAGTCGATATATCAATATCATATTTGGAATTATTATTGTTATATTTGGTATGCATTATATGGGAATATTAAATATTAAAATATTAAATAAATCGAAAGGGATTCAAAAGAAAAAAGACAAATTAAGTTTTTTTTCTGCTATCTTATTTGGGATGATTTTTTCTGTTTGTTGGACACCCTGTGTAGGAGTGTTTTTGAGTAGTGCGTTAATGATGAGTGCTACTTCAGAAAATATTTTAAAGGGCGGAATTATGCTATTTATTTATTCAATTGGATTAGGAATACCATTTATGCTAACTTCTATATTTTTAGAAAGATTAAAGAGTACTTTTAATCATATCCAAAAGCATTATAATATCATAAATAAGATAGCAGGAATAATATTAATTTTTAGTGGAATCATACTAATTTTTTAGGAGGAAAAGTATTGAATAGAAAGAAAAGATTAATGATTGAAATCGTTGTATTTATATTAGCATTAATAGGGATATCTGTTATTTATAATTATTTAATAATCAAGAAGCCATCTATCCAACAAGACAAAGCAGAAAGTGCTACAAAGGAAGAAGTGGAGATAATAGAAATCAAAAGTGCTGAACAATTTGAGAAGGAAGTAATCAATGAAAATGGGATGGTTTTTATTGACTTTTATGCAACATGGTGTATGCCATGTAAGACAATGAGTTCAACGATTGAAGAAATAGCCAAAGAATACAAAGAGATTAAATTTGTAAAAATAGATATCGATAAAAATGAAGAATTAGCAATAAAATATAATGTTATGAGCATACCAACAATGATGATAATGAAAGATGGAAAAGTAACAAAAACTTTTGTTGGTGTGACGAATAGAGAAAGCATAATCAAAGAATTTTAGTAATAGAAAACTAGAAATTGAAATCAGTTTTTCTAGTACATAAATTAAGAATATTAAATAAGAAATAAAGAAAATAAAAGCCAAAGACTGTAATAAAATGTTGCAATCTTTGGCACTTTATTTTTTTTGACTGTTATGATATAGTACCGTAAAAGAAGAAGGAGGTAGAAGGGTGAAAAGGAATTTCTATCTTGAAGAAGGAAGGTAATTAAAAATGAAAGTATTATTTGCAACAACCAATCAAGCAAAAATAAGAAAATATAAAGAGGCATTAGAAGAAAAAGGAATAGAACTAATCAGTATCAATGACTTAGATTTCAAAATACACATGGATGAAAATGGAAAAGATGCTATTGAAAATGCTTATATTAAAGCTAAAACGTACTATGAAGCAACAAAAATGCCAACCATTGGCATGGATAATTGCTTATGGATAGAAGGCTTGCCAGAAGAAAAACAGCCAGGTACTCATGTTAGAAGAGTAAACGGAAAAGAACTAACAGACGAAGAAATGATTAGTTACTATGCGGACTTAGTCAAGCAATATGGTGGGAAATTAACAGCAAAATGGGTATTTGGTATTGTAATATATGATGGAAAAGAAGCAAAAGAATATAGTTTTAGTAAAAGTAACTTTTATCTAGTTGACCAACCTTGTCAAAAAAGAAATCCCGGTTATCCACTAGACTCTATATCCATTATGCCAGAAAACGGTAAATATTGGCTAGAACTAACAGAAGAAGAGAAAATGGAAAACAAAAAGAGAGAGAAGAAGGATAAGGCAATTGAATTTATTCTACGTAATATTGAATAAAAAATTGAAACTTTTTGGATAAAAAACGAGACTATAGAGTAAAGGGGGAAAAATCAAATTGAGTACTCAAGTAACTAGAAAAGAATTTGAAACCATATACCAAAATACCTATTCAAAAACCCTAAGATTTATCATCGTAAAATGTAAAGATATAGATGAAGTAAATGATATTTTACAAGACACGTATATAGAACTACTAAAAATCATAAAAAAGAAAAAGGTTTTAGAAATTGAAAACATAAATAGCTATATCATAGGCATTGCCAATAATATCATAAAAAGATACTATCACAAAAAGAAAAAGGATAATATCATTTCTTATTATTCAGAAAACAAGCAAGAAAATGACATAGATATGCAAGATGATTTTGATTTAGAACAAGATATCATTACCAAGGAAAATGTAAAAGAAGTATGGAAGTACATAAAAAATAAAGATTTGACAACAACTAAAATATTTTACTTATATTTTGCGATGGGACTAAAAATTTCAGAAATAGCAAAAGAATTAGAAATAACAGAATCCAATGTAAAGAACAAAATTTATCGAACCCTAAAGGAACTTAAAAAATTTTTAGGAAAGGAAGTGATAAGTGATGATTAACAAAGCCTTGAAAGAATATATGGAAGAAGTAAACAATGCGGAGAAGAACTACAAGAAAATTCTTTCGAAAGAGAAAGGAGTGGTGAATATGAAAATTAATACAAGAAAACTCGTAAATATTGCTGCTATATTTGTTGCTATTGTAATAGTAGGAGCAGCTTCTACACAGATTTATGCAAAAATTCAATGGGATATCGAATTTAAGGAATACCAAAGAAGGCCAGTAGGAGAAGCTAAAGGAACTTTGGAAGTAGCCAAAGATACAGGATATGCAGAAGCAGTAAACATGGATTATGTGACACAAGATGGCATTAGCGCTAAAGTAGAATCCATTTTATTAACAGATGATTGCTTCAATGCCGACATTAAGTTTAAATTCGATGAAAGCAAGGAGGTAAATTCAGAAACGTTTGTATTTAGTTATGCTGTATATGACGAAAATAACCAAATTTATCACATTAATGGAAGGATGCACTTTGGTGAAGAGATTGAAAAATACGATAAAGTAACACCTTTTATTTATAAAGAACTAGGGGTAAAATATGATAAACACGATATTTATACAGTCCAATTAGCAGACAGTGGAGGAGTAGGAAGTATCGAAGCTAAGGAAGCAGAAAAAACAATTACAACGCAAATTACTTTAAGAGCAAGAGATAGCTTTCCAAGAAGTAAAAAGTTATTCATTAGAGTATTTGACTTAGGCTATATGATGTTTGACCAAGAAAGCAAAACAGCAGAAGACTTTCCAATTTCAGACGCAGAGTGGAATTTTGAAATCGAAGTGCCAGATAAATTTTACGAAAGAGAAACGTTAGAATTAAGACCAGAAAATGCCATACCAGGCATTGAATTTAATAAGATAACGATTACTGAAGCAGGGTTGGTGTTGAACTTCCAATCAGAAGCTTATCTAAACTTAATTTCAAAGGGAAGAGATATGAGCGGAAATGAGTTTTTAGAAGCTACAAAAGCTATGTTAAATATAACAGATGCAGAAGGAAAGGTGTATCAAGAACTAGGCGGAGGAACGACAAAAGAAAATGGCTATAAGATGACGATTGATGCAGGAAAAAGTGATTTAGTAAAAAAATTGTATATTAATTTTAAAGTAGATGGAAAACAATATACAGAAGCATTAGTGGAAAAATAGGGAGAATAGAAAAGGCCTGATAACTTTGTTTGTCAGCCTTTTTAATGTCTTGAAAAATAACCTAAAAGGATATTGCAAAAGAAATATTTTTGCTATATAATGAACAAAAATAAAAAGGTGGTAGTAAAAATGGCAACAATTATAGAAGGAAAAAAATTAGCAAAAAAGATAAGAGGAAATTTGAAAATAGAGTGTGAAGCATTAAAAAAACAAGGAATTAATCCAAAATTAGCAGTGATTATGGTAGGAAACAATCCAGCTTCTAAAGTGTATGTAAAAAGCAAAAGTAAGGCATGTGATGAAATAGGAATTGCCTATGAAGAGCATCTTTTAGAAGAAAACACAACGCAACAAGAACTAGATGATTTAATAAAGAAATTAAATGAAACCAAAGAAGTCAATGGGATATTATTGCAAAGTCCATTACCAGAACATTTAGATATTAATCAGGCTTTTAAAGCAATTTCCTATCGTAAAGACGTAGATGGTTTTACCCCATCAAGTGTAGGAAAGTTAGTTATGGGAGGAGATACCTTTATTTCTTGTACGCCTTATGGTGTTATTAAAATGTTTGAAGAATATAATATCGATTTAACAGGGAAAAATGTAGTTATCCTAGGAAGAAGTAATATTGTAGGGAAGCCATTATCACAATGTTGTTTAGCTAAAAATGCAACCGTTACGATTTGTCACTCTAGAACCAAAGATTTAAAAGAACATACCAAAAGAGCCGATATTTTAATTGCAGCTATTGGAAAAGCAAAGTTTGTTACGAAAGATATGGTAAAAGAGGGAGCCGTAGTGATTGACGTAGGTATTAATCGAAATGAAGAAGGAAAGCTAGTTGGAGATGTTGATTTTGAACAGGTAGAAAAAGTAGCCAGTTATATTACACCAGTTCCAGGAGGGGTTGGTCCAATGACAATTGCTATGTTAATGAATAATGTAATCAAGGCAGCAAAAGAACAAAGTAACGAAAATTCTACTTTTTAGACAAGAAATGGACACATAAGGAAAGTAAAATAAGATAAAGTTTGGGGGCATACTTTTTAAAGGTGCTCCTATTTTGTATTAGTTAACGTAGCTTATTTGAGCAAAAAGGAGAACAATGAAGAAATTAGAAGAAAAGAAATATTGGATATGGTTGTCGCTAATTCCTAATTTGGGAAGTAAGAAGATACAGGAATTACTAAAAATATATGAAAAGCCAGAGATAATTTATCAATTAAAAGAAAAAGAATTAATAAAGATAAAAGGAATAGGAGAAAAAATAGTTAAAAGCATATTGGATGAGAAAATTCGAGGTTGTGTAGAAAAACACATGGAATATATGGACAAGAATAAGATAGATATTATTTCCATTTATGATGAAGAATATCCAGCAATATTAAAGGAAATTTATGATGCACCGATTAGTTTGTATTGTAAGGGAAATAGCAAAATTTTAAAGCAGAAGGCGATGGGAATAGTAGGTTGTAGAGAAGCGAGCGAATATGGAAAGAGTGCAGCTAAGTATTTTTCTTATCATCTGGTGCAAAAGGGATTTAATGTGATAAGCGGACTAGCAAAAGGAATTGATAGTTATGCACATATAGGAGCAATTTGTGGAAAAAGAGAGGGGGAGATACCAAGGAAGATGAAAAAAGAAACAAGTGCTTGTGGCAATACCATTGCTGTTATAGGAAATGGCTTAGATAGGGTGTATCCAAAGGAAAATGAGTTTTTAGCAAGGCAAATTATAGAAGAAGGAGGAGCCATTATATCAGAATATCCACTTGGTACCAAACCAGAAAAAATGAATTTTCCTGCTAGAAATAGGATAATTAGTGGGATGAGTAAAGGGATTTTAGTGGTAGAGGCAAAGGAAAAGAGTGGGACTTTGATTACGGTAGATTTTGCGTTAGAACAGGGAAGAGACGTGTTTGTTGTCCCGGGAAATATTAATTCGATTTGTTCGGTTGGTACCAACCGCTTGATTAAACAAGGCGCTAAGCTGGTTACAAATTGTGATGAAATTTTTTGAAAAAGTATTGACTTTTATTTTAAAATAGTTTATACTTTTATTTGTGCTACACACTAGGCACTAGGGGTATGCTCCATTAGCTCAGTTGGTCAGAGCAACCGGCTCATAACCGGTGGGTCCTAGGTTCGAATCCTAGATGGAGCACCAATTAATTCAATATTTGGGTAGGTGGCCGAGTGGCTAAAGGCGGCAGACTGTAAATCTGTTCTCATTTGAGTACGAAGGTTCGAATCCTTCCCTGCCCACCATAAAATACGATGAAAATCGTGTTTTATTTTAACAGGGAAAACAAACAGGAGTTTGATACATTTAACATATGAGACAACAAGAAATAGTGATATAAATGAACCTATAAAGATTGGAGATATTTTGATATAGTAATTGAAAGAACTAAGATAGTTTGCTAAAACTATGAAATAGATGATAGTGACCATTTTGTTATTAACAACAAAATGGTAGAAATAGGTTCTAGTGCAAAAAGATTATAAATTAACACGTTATGCCTATTATTTAACAGTACAAAATGAAGATAGTAGTAAAAAAGTAATTGCTATTGCACAGACTTACTTTGCAATTCGAACTAGAAAACAAAAAGATGAGGAGGAAAAATGAAATTTTCTACCAATAAAGAAAAAGGAAATTCTGGTTTAGGAGTGGCAATTGCTTATTTTTCAATAAATGGTTATACAGTCTCTATTCCACTAAACGATATACAAGATTATGATTTAATAGTTGAAAAAGAAGGAAAGTTTGAAAGTGTACAAGTAAAAGCGACAGGATGCAAAAGAAAAAATGGAAATTATCAAGTAGAATTAAGAAGTTGCGGAGGAACAAAAGGAATACCATACAAAACAGTAGTAGATACAAATGTGGATTTTCTTTTTGTTTTAAATGAAAAAAGAGAAATGTACTTAATTACCAAAAAAGAAATAAAAAATAAAAATACATTAAATTTGTGCCAAAAATATGAGCAATATAAAATAATTAATTGTTAGAAAACGAAAAAACATTTTTGCTCAAAGAAAAAGAAAAGACCTTTTACAAGGTCACAATCTTTTTCGTAAAATCCAAATTATTCCAAGAATCCTCCTCATAGCCAATCGTAAACACATTAGTAGCCCAAATATCTTTATCTAGCATAGTTTGAAGACTCTTATTCGAATTATCCTCTGTAAAGCGTTTCACAGAAGTAATAATTTCTAGTTTAGGATTCGCCTTAACAATTTCAGAAATCAAGAACTTACCACGTTTATTTAAGCCCAAAACCCTAACATAAGGTTGAACCTTTTTAGACATAGCCATATCTTTTTTCGTAATGCCAAGTAAAGCATGAAGCAAAATTCGTTGAAGACGAGTATTGGTATAGCGTTTCGTCTTAATAATATTCATAAATTCCGTAAAAGTATTGCAAGAACTAGCCGCATTTTTAATTGCAAACTCTAAACCTTCTGAAACGTCAGGTAAATTAGCAATTTCGGAAGTTTTCATCTTTCTTAACGTATAAATAATTTCCTTTTCAAACACAGAAATATCAGAAACTATATGACCAGCTTTCATATTTTGCATCATAATAGAATAACTAGGCGCTGGCATCAAATTTGCTAAAGCATTAAAGCCATTATTTTTAATCATATTGCGAATAGCCGTGCTACTAGCAGTATTTTCCGTATAATTTAAATCATTGTAACCAACCTCATATCTTGGAATACTATAAGGGGTAAGATGACTCTTTAATTTTTTTAAAGCTTTCAAATATTCAATTGCTAAAATATTATTAGGAGAGGAAAGCACATTAGCATATTTTCGAATGTCATTCAAATATAACATTAAAGCATTTTCACGAGCCTTAGGAAAAGAAATTCCTTTAGCTAATTCATGTGATAATAAAGTTTTATACTGTTTTGGTTCGTGATATAAAACATCGGCACATTTATCTAAAACCTCTATTTCTGCTGTTTCAGCACCAAAAGAAAGATAATCAACAACACTTAAAGCATCTAAAATTTTAATAGCACCTTCCGCAAAATTTTCGGCACTAGAAGTAGCATATAAAACTGGAAGTTCAATTACTAAATCAATTCCATTACTGATAGCAGCTTGTGCTTTCGACCATTTATCCATCAAAGAAGTACTTCCACGTTGGGTAAAGTTCCCACTCATAATGGCAACTGTATAATTAGAACCAGTATCTTTTTTTGACTTTTCTAAATGGTATAAATGACCATTATGAAAAGGATTATATTCGGCAACAATGCCTAAAACTTTACTCATAGAAATTCCTTCTTTTACCCTATATTGTTAATTTATTTTTATTTATGATATAATACTATCATAAAAGAATAAAAAAAACAAATAGAAAGGAAAATTTTATGGAAAAAGTTGTGATTTATACTGATGGTGCTTGCTCTGGAAACCCTGGACCAGGAGGGTGGGGAAGTATTTTAATGTATAAAGAAAATAAAAAAGAAATATCTGGCGCAAAAAAAGATACCACCAATAATGTGATGGAACTTACTGCTGTTATAGAAGGCTTAAAACTTTTGAAATATCCTTGTGAAGTGGAATTATATAGTGATAGTGCCTATGTGGTAAATGCCTTTGCAAAAGGTTGGATTGATAATTGGGTAAAAAATAATTGGAAAACAGCAGGAAAGGACCCTGTCAAAAATCAAGAACTATGGCAAGAATTATATGCTTTGACCAAAACACATAAAGTCAATTTTAATAAAGTAAAAGGGCATAGTGATAACGAATATAATAATCGATGCGACGAATTGGCAAGAAATGCCATTGAAAAGGTATAGTAAATATTACATTTTCGTTACATTATAGAAAAACATTGAAATATTTTGTCAAATCCAGTATAATAAAATTGTGGAGGAGGAGACAATGAATACCTTTGCAGAATATATATTAAGAGAAGAAGAACTAGATGCTAAAATGGAAATTGTCTATTATTTGTCAAAAAAATCAAAAGTATTTTTTGACAAATCTATTGTGTTTAAGGCAGAAATTGCTAGACTATTTTTAGACTATTCCAAAATTGACGTAGATAAAAATTTTGTATTAACAGCTTGCTTATTATGCAACTGTAAAAAAATAGATAATGCACAAGAGATTAGTAAAATCCATAGTTATGCCAAAGAAGGAGCAGACTATTTAAGAGAAATCGGATTTGGAAAAAGATTTTGTAAAATATGCGAAGAAGTTAATCGATATAGTGAGAGTAATCCAAGGGAAAGAGAAGGAGATATCCTAGAATTGGTGGACCAATTTGGAGGTATGCTATTAGATAGACCAGAAAGAATTGGCTTTAAACCAGATGAAGCTCTTGTATTACTAGAACATAGAAATCTAAAAGATAAATATAATCGCTATTTGCAAACGTTTATTGAATTCATTCAGTTCTTAGAAAAAATACAGATGAACGATATGGTAAATATGACAGCCTTAAGAAGACTTGTAAAAATTCATAATGAAACAAAAGAATTAACAAAGTTTATTCAAAAGTTGGTGTATGAATTTGAACCAAAAATAGATAAACTAATTGCACAGCAAAATGAAGAAATTGCAGAGGAAATGCTAAGTAAAGTAGAAGGAGCCAATCGACCACTATTTAGTGAAGAAACAACGAGAAAGATTATGGCTCATATACAAGAAGACCAAAAAATAGAGGCAACGAATATAGAATAAAGCAAAGTGCCAAAGGGAGCCAAAAAGGACCGTCCCCTTTGGCTCTTTGGTATAAGAAAAGGAGAAGAAAATGTACGAGATATTTGCAGATTTACATGTTCACATAGGAAGAAGCGAAAAAGGAAAACCGATTAAAATAACAGCAGCAAGAAGTTTGAATTTTGCCAATATTGCTAGGGAGTGTGCCGAAAGAAAAGGAATTAATGTAGTAGGCATTATCGATTGTGCTTCCCCTTATGTGATAGAAGATATCGAAAAATTTTTAGCCACAGGAGATGCCTATGAATTAGAAGATGGTGGCATTATTTATAAAGATAAAGTGTGCATTTTGTTGGGAAGTGAAGTTGAAACTTCCGAAAAAGGAAGAAATGGAAAATGTGGAAGTGCTCATAATGTATGCTTTTTTCCTCATTTAAAAGATATTAAAGGCTTTTCGGAGGAACTAAGTCATCACTTAAAAAATATCACTTTAAGCACACAACGCTCTGATTTATCTGGCTATGATTTAATTGACATGGTGGAGAGGTATCATGGCATCTTAATTCCAGCCCATGTTTTTACCCCTCACAAGAGTTATTATGGGAATTGTACCGATAGACTAAAACATATCTTTCAAGAAAAATTCGATAAAATATTTGCGATTGAATTGGGACTTAGTTCTGATACTTATTTAGCAGATACGATATCAGAGTTAGAGAACAAAACCTTTGTCACGAATTCAGATGCCCACTCTTTGCCTAAAATCGCAAGAGAATACAATAAAATGCAAGTAGAAGATATTTCGTTTAAAGAGATCGTAATGGCACTAAAAAACGAAGGTGGGAGAAAAGTATTAGCCAATTATGGCTTAGACCCAAAACTTGGAAAATATCATAGAACTTATTGTGATGACTGCGAAGAAGCCATAGAGACAAAAGAACCAGTAGAAACTTGCCCAAAATGTGGTGGAAAAAATGTAACTTTTGGTGTGTTTGACCGAATTGAATTAATCAAAGACAAAAAAGAAACGAAAAGTCCTAAAAATAGACCACCATACATTTATCAAGTTCCCCTTGGATTTATTCCAGGTGTGGGAGGAAAAACCATTGAAAAATTATTAAATACCTTTGAAACAGAAATGAATATTTTGCATAGGCTTTCAAAAGATGATATCGAAGCAGTGGTAGGCGAAAAGATAGCAAAACATATCGTAAAGGCAAGAGAAGGAAAGATGGAAATTCACTCTGGCGGAGGCGGAAATTATGGAAGCGTGAAAGCTTAAGAGGGGATGGGTGAACTGAACCCTACCCCTTTTTAAGTTTGTTCTAAAAAACTCCTTATTAGCATATAGATGGTGTATGAAGATAAGGAGAAAAGATATGAAGAGAGACAAACGAATAAAATTATTAAGAACGATAAAAGAACACGTTAGCAATAATAAAAAAGAATATATCATAGTAGCTTTGTTATTTGTCATAGGGATATTCTTAGGTGTTCTTTTTATCAATCATATACAAGAAGGACAAAAGACTGAAATTACAGAATATTTTAAGGCATTTATTGAGAAGATGAAGAATATGGAAGAATTGGATTCCATGGCTTTATTAAGGAATAGCATGGGACAAAATATAATACTGGCCATTGTTTTATGGTTTTTTGGAACGACGGTAATAGGAATTCCTGTGGTTTTTGGGATTGTACTATATCGAGGGTTCTGCTTAGGCTATACGATTGCTGTTTGTGTTACCATTTTGGGCTTACCACAGGGGTTATGGTTTGCACTGATTTTATTATTCTTGCAAAATATTTTGTTTATACCAGCAATGCTTGCCTTAGCGGTTAGCGGTTTCAAATTATATAAATCAATTATCAAGGATAGAAATAAAGAAAATATTAAGATAGAAGTAGTAAGACACACAATTTTTTCTTTTCTTATGTTACTAATTTTAATCGTGGCATCGGTGATTGAAATCTTTTTATCAACGAACCTTTTGAAGGCAATTATTAAATATTTTTAAAAAAATTGCTAAAATCTATTTACATTTTTAAAAATGTTTGATATAACATATAAAGTAATTTATGTTAATGAATTTTAAGATTAGAATAAGAGGTAGGGGAAACAAATGGAAAGACAGTTAAAGCATTTTTTTGATTTTTTAGAAAATGATAAGAAATTATCAGAAAACACATTACAATCTTACAAAAGAGATTTAAAACAATTTAAGAATTATTTAGAAGCATGTGAACTTCATTACAATAAAGTAAAAGAAGATGACATTAAAGATTACATTAGAGAATTGCAAGAAGGAGGAAAAAAAGCATCTAGTATCTCTAGAGGGATTGCTTCCATACGTTCCTTTTATCAATTTGTATTAAAGAACAAGAAAGTAAAAGTAGACCCAACAGAAAATATACAGTCACCAAAAATAGAAAAAAGAACACCAAGTGTATTAACGGCAAAAGAAGTTGAGTTATTATTAGACCAACCAAAGGATGTTGATTTAAAAGGAATTCGTGATAAAGCTATGCTTGAATTTGCGTATGCAACAGGGATGAGAGTAACAGAAATTATTTCTTTAAACATGGAAGATATTGACTTAGAAGAAGGATATGTTATTTGTAAACATGGCAATAAACAACGTAATATTCCACTAGGAAATATGTCTTTGAAAGCATTGAAAGAATATGTAGAAGAAGCAAGAGATATTTTAATAAAAACAGAAGGAGAACAAGCGTTATTTGTTAATATTAATGGTAGTAGATTAACAAGACAAGGTTTTTGGAAAATTATTAAATTTTATAAAGAACAAGCACATATTACTAAAGACATTACACCACATGTTTTAAGACACTCTTTTGCTACGCATCTTTTACAAAATGGGGCAGATTTAAAGGCTATCCAAACCATGCTTGGGCATTCTGATATTTCTTCCACACAAGTATATATGCAATTTCAAGATGAAGGATTAAAGAACGTTTATCGAAAAGCTCATCCAAGAGCATAAGGATTAAGAATAGAAGAAAAAAGATTTCTCAATGAAAAATTGTGAAGTCTTTTTTGTTTCAAAATTACTAGACATTAGACCAAAAAAAAGATATAATATACTTATTAAAAATGATAGACAGAAGGGATAAAAAAGTGAAGAAAAAAGTATTATTTATATCTAGTACAGGTGGGCATCTAAGTGAACTGATGCAATTAGCACCATTATTTGAAAAGTATGATTATCATATTATAACAGAAAAGGATAAAGTAAATGAAAATTTGAAAGAAAAATATGGCGATAAGTTGTACTTTTTACCTTACGGAACAAGGGCAAAGCTGTTTTCTTATCTTTTTAAATATTTCTATCTTTGCCTAAAAACGGTATATTTATATTTTAAAATACGCCCTAATGTAATTGTGACAACAGGAACTCATACCGCAGGACCAATGTGTATACTAGGTAAAATTTTTAGAAGTAAAATTATTTATATAGAAACTTTTGCTAATACTAGCAAAAAGACAGCAACAGGGAAGCTAATTTATCCAATTGCCGATTTGTTTATTGTACAATGGGAAGAGATGCTTAAAGTATATCCTAAAGCAATCTATGGAGGAACAATTTATTGATAAAAACTATCTTATTAAATGTTTTTAATAAGGTAGTTTTTTAATATTTGAGAGAAAAATCAGTAGGTACTTATCATATATTGACATAATGGAAAGCAAAAAATACAATAAAGTAAAAAAGATACAAAAGAAAGGAAACATGAAATGGAAAAAGAAACGAAAAATAAAGGAATTACACTAATTGTACTAGTAATAACGATAATTGTATTATTGATTTTAGTAGGAATAAGTATTGCTAGTTTAACAGGAGAAAATGGATTATTAAAAAAGGCGATGAAAGCGAAAGAAGAAACAGAAATTAAGGGATATCATGAAAGAATAGAACTAGTAAGAACCGAATTGAGATTACAAAAAGAAAATTATGCCTCACCAACCATAGCAGAAATGCAAAAAGAATTTGATGAAAATCAAACAGAGTGGGTAGCAAGTACAGAAATTAAGCTAGTGGAAGGAATTGAGACATTAGAACTAAAAACCAAGGAAGGATATATCTTTCACATAACAGAAACAGAAACCGAATATAAAGGAAAAGGAGAAGTCGTAGATACAAGTGCTTTAAAAAGAGAAGATGCTTTAAAGCTAGAAATGGTAGGAGAAGGAAATAATGGCGGAAAATTAGTACAAATTACAGACTTATCAGGTGTAGATTATTATGAAATAGAATATACGATTGGAGATAGAGAAGGAAATTGGTTACCAATAGAAAGCAGAAATACTGTAGAGGTTGGTCCTAGTTTAACCATATATGCTAGATTAGTGTATGAAACGAATAAAGGGGTTATCGTAAGCTTATCGATAGAGGCAACAGAACCAACAGTAATAGCAAAAGATACGGATATGAGTCAAGTAGTTAGAAAGACACAAATACCGTTAGTAGATTTATTTGAGATAACATGGGGAAGTGATGGAATAGGGACAGTAGAATATAGTATTGCAGGAAGCTTAAATTTCCAAAATACAAGTTTTAGTAGTACAGAGATTAGTAATGTATCAGAATTAGAAATCGGAAATTATGAAGTTACTTGCAAAGTGACAAGCCCATCGAATAAAGTGCAAACGGCAACCAAACAAAATGTGAAGATAACTAGGTTAGCTAATACAACCGTAGCAAATGCAAGTAATAGCCAAGTAGCAGCAAATGCGATTTATAGTGAATATGATTTAGCATATTTTAGAGATTTAGTAAATGGAGGACAGTTTGCGTTAAATGCAAAACTGATGAACGATATTAATCTAGTTAAAGTATGTTCGGTGGATAAAGGAAGTTGGATACCAATAGGAGTATATAATCTAACAGAAGTACTAGATTCTAGTGAAATTATTAAATATTATGATGGAATATTTGATGGAGAAGGACATACAATAGAGAATTTGTATATTGATAATGTTTCTTTACGTAGGCAAGGGTTATTTTCAGTAGCAAAAGAAAAGAGCATCATTAAAAACATAGAAGTTTTAGGAAGTATAAAGGCTTTAAATGGAGGTGGAATTTGTGGACAGACATTAGGAAATATATGGAATTGTAAAAATAAGGCAAATTTGACAATGCAAGGTGCAAGTGCAGGAATTGTTTCAGTTAATAGAGGGAATATTAGTAATTGTGATAATACTGGTAATATTATAGGAGGAGAATTTACAGGAGGAATTGTAGGCCTAAATGAAGGGAATATTGAAAATTGTATGTCAAATGCAACCATACAAGGAAAGTATAAAGTTGGTGGGATAACAGGAAAGAACTCATTGAAAGTGACAGATTGTTGTAATTTAGGAGAGGTAATTGCGACAGAGGCAACGATACAAAATGGAACTACGGATATAGTATTTGCATTAGTAGGAGGAATAACAGGTGTTAATGCAGAGGCGGGAACAGTAACAAGGAGCATTAATCAAGGAAGAATAACAGCAAATTATAGATTCGTAGGAGGAATTGTAGGAAGCAATAGGGGGCTGGTATCCTATTGTTGTAATAAAGGTAATGTTAGCAGTCCAAAAAGAGGCGTAGGAGGAATTGTGGGATATAATGTAAAATATGTAACGCATGTTTATAATATAGCAACTAAAATAGAGGCTGGACAAGAAGGAAATGGAAATAGCAATGTAGGAGGAATTGTAGGAGGCCAAGGAGACTTAGATGAAGCTAGTGTAAGATATTCTTATAATAAAGCAACGATAAAAGGAAAACGAAATGTAGGAGGAATTATAGGTATGGTGGACAAAGGAACAGTAAGTAATACTTACAATATGGGAACATTAGATACAACAGAAACGGTAGGAATAGGGAATATAGTAGGACAGATTTATGATACTTCTGCTAAAACTAACTCTAAAAAAGTAACAGAGACAGAAATGATAGGGTGGAGTCAAAATACAATAACAACTAATTTAAAAAATTTTGTAAAGAAAAATAATAGTTTACCAATTTTAGATATAACAGTAAGAGGGATATGTTTTTAATATAGTTTGGTAGTAACCTTAAAACAAATCTATTATCATATATGGACATAATGAAAAGCGAAAAATACAATAAACTTGAAAGAGAGACAAAAGAGAGGGAACATGAAATGGAGAAAGAAAGCAAAAGTAGGAGCCAACACCAATATAATAAAAGAGTGTTATAATACTAAATTTGTGCTTCGGAAACCATGATGAAAGAGTTGGAGGAATTGCTGGAAGAAATAATGGAGGAACGATTGTTAATTGCTATAATAGTGCTACTGTAACAGGAAGTGATAATGTAAATAACATTGGAGGCATTGTAGGTGCTAATTTAGGAAAAGTTTATAATGTGTATTCCATGAGTACCGTAGAAGGAGGTCAAGGTTCAATTCGTGTAGGAGAAGTATGTGGTAACTTAAATGATACGAATGCTGTCTTAAAATATGGCTATGCGCATTCAAGCTATAAAATAAGAACAAATAATCAGATATTGGGAAAGCGCCAAACTATGTTGGATTTTTAGTAGGACAAGTTATAAGAGGAAATCAATCCAACTCATCAACCGTAATTATATACCAAATGATACAACACTAAATTCAAATTCCAATACCTTAGGATACGGAAATTCGGTCTGGAAAACGGATAGTAACAATATAAATGTAGGAGCACCAATTTTTAGTTGGCAAGATTAATAAAAAAAGATAGTAATGAAAGCTTAAATTTTCATGACTATCTTTTTAAAATTACTAGACATTAAGCTGAAAAAAAGATATAAT
This sequence comes from uncultured Clostridium sp., assembly GCA_947574235.1. GTDB lineage: Bacteria > Bacillota > Clostridia > TANB77 > CAG-508 > CAG-269. Next base: position 47,292 of record CANPIU010000009.1, read on the forward strand.
AAGCAAGAAAAATAAAAGCCGAGAAGAGAGGTGGCAAATTCGTGATTTTAGTGTTATTAGGAACGCAAAATAACAGTTTTCATCGATTGTTAAAAAAAATCGATGAACTAATTCAAGACCAAGTAATTCAAGAGGAAGTAATTGTACAAGCAGGTTATACAAAATACCAATCAGAAAAAATGAAACTTTTAGACTTTATTTCAAAAGAAGCGTTAGAAAAATTACAAGACCAATCAGACTTAATCATTACGCATGGAGGGGTTGGGTCAATTTTGTTATCCATTACAAAAGGAAAAAAAGTAATAGCAGTTCCAAGACTTCACAAGTATCAAGAACACGTAAATGACCACCAAAAAGAAATTGTAGAATTGTTCGACCAAAAGGGATATATCATAGGGATACAAGACATAGAAGATTTAGAACAAGCAATACAAAAAAGCAAAGAATTTGTACCAAAAAAATATAAGCAAGATAATAGTAAAATGCTACAAATAATAGAGGATTTCATAGAAAAATGTTAAAAGAGAGCCACAGGGGACGGTCCTTTTTGGCACAAAAAAGAAAGAGGTAAGACAATGGAAGTGATGGAAAAGATTATAGCATATTCCAAAACGTTTTATGAGAAATTAGACTTTGCTCATAATATTGAACATGGAGAAAGAGTCGTAAAAAATGCTAAGTTGCTTCAAGAAAAGGAAGGCGGAAATGCATTTTTAGTAGAGGCTGGTGCGTGGCTGCATCAATTCCATGTGAGTGATAATTTAGAAGAAGTTAGAGAGTTTCTAGGCACGTTAGAGATAGAAGAAGAATTAAAGGATAAATTGTATGAAATTATTTTAAGTAGGCCAAGAAACATAAAGGAAACTTCACCAATCGAAGCTAAAATTGTATGTGATGCAGATAATATTGAGGTAATAAGCACATATGGTACCATTAGAGAACTTCTTTGCAATTTTAAAAGTAGAAATAAAAGTTACGAGGATACCATTAAAGACACTTTAAAAGTACAAGAAGAATTTAGAAAAACACTAATAACTAAGACAGCTAGAGAAATGATGGAGAAAGATTTAGCAATCTTAGATGAATTTTGGGCTTCTTATTCAAAATGGAGTAAATAAAGACTAACTATTAATTGTCAATAGATTTATTAGAATTTTTTAATAAATT